>CAZQPP010000239.1:0-12118 GCA_964594295.1 uncultured Myxococcales bacterium
CCAAGGAGGTCGGCAAGGGCACCGGGCTCGGGCTCGTGACGGTCTACGGCATCGTGAAGCAGCACGGTGGCGAGAACGGCGTGTCGAGCACTCCCGGCCAGGGGACTACTTTCCGCGTCTACCTCCGCCGGGCGGACTGCTGGAGCGCCTCGTGGCAGGGTTGAGTCCCGTAGTGCCTGGCGACCGAACGCTTCGCGCTCAGCCCCGGAAGCGGCCGTGGCTTCCCGGCTTGGGCGACAGACAGCAATGAGCTCACCTCCCTGTGCAAGGCCCTCCGGCTCGCATGCAGAGCCAGTCAGCAACCTCCGCTCCGGTGTCGCCGACCAGCGCCGCCGGTCGGCCACGGCCACGGCCACGGCGACCGCTGCCGGCGCAGGCCCAGGTGCGACCCCGACCGGCAGTGGGCGGTGGCTTCGCTCCAACGGAGCAGTCGGCGAAGCCTGACTGCGGGTCCACCAATCGACCGTGGAGATCGGCGGACAAGCCTACCCGCGCGTGCTTCCGGCGAATACGATCGAGCGTTCCCTGGGCTCCGGAGATGCCCAGCCCTGAAGGACGATGCTCCGGCGGCGGCGGAGCCCCTTGTGGACACGAAGGCCGAAGGCCGGGTCTTGACAGTCGCCAGTTTTGAGCATATGCTCAAAACAACTCGACTGACCAGGAGATCGACGATGCCAGGACAAGACAGAACCGGACCGAGCGGACACGGCCCGCTCACCGGTCGCCGAATGGGCCTCTGCGGCCCAACGAGAGACGAGGCCTCCGAGGATGAGAAACCCAGCTTCCGCGGCCTGGGCAGGGGCGGCCTGCCGTGGGGCGGCGGACGAGGCTGGTGCTGGGGCGGCGGCCGCGGCGGTGGCGGCGGTCGCGGCGGTGGCGGTGGCCGCGGCGGTGGCGGTGGCTGGGGTGGCGGCGGTCAAGGCCGTGGCGGAGGCCGTGGCCGTGGAGGAGGCCGTGGCCGTGGCGGAGGCCGTGGCCGTGGCGGAGAGCGAGGCTGGAACAACGGCCAGGGGCGATTTGACACAACACCTCCACCCGTCGAGCCTGCGGACTCGGAGGACAAGAAGGAATAGGGCCCGGGGAGCCGACCCGCCAGATGAGGCGTCCGGGGGCCCCGCCCGATGGGACGAGACGGCGCCTGGGCGCCCGCGCATGAGCGAAGGACTGATGCACGCTTTCCGACATCTCTACGGGCCCGTACCCAGCCGCCGGCTTGGGTTGAGCCTCGGGGTGGACGTCGTGCCCTTCAAGCGCTGCCCCTTCGACTGCGTCTACTGCCAGATCGGCCCCACCCAAACGCTCACAATGGAGCGCGCCGCCTTCTACCCGGTCGAAGAGCTCCTCGGCGAGCTCGAGGAGCGGCTGCGCCTCCCTCCCTCGCCCGACGTGATCACCGTCGCCGGCTCCGGAGAGCCCACCCTCTTCAACGGGCTGGGCTCGCTCCTCGAGGGGATCCGCCGGCTCACGAGCATCCCGGTCGCCCTGCTCACCAACGGCGCCCTCTTCCACCGGGAGGAGGTCCGGGAGGAGGCCATGGCGGCCGACATCATTCTCCCGAGCCTCGACGCCGGCGACGCCCCGACCTTCCGAAGGGTGAACCGTCCCGTGGCCGGGCTCACTCTCGAGACGGTCGTCTCGGGGCTGTCTGAGCTCCGCCGCAGGTACCGGGGAAGCCGAGGTCGAGAGTCAGCCGATCCGCTCAAGCTCCAACGGGTACTGCTTGGCGAGGTCGACGTAGAGCTGTTTGCCGTAGGTCCAGAAGTCCTTGTCCCGCTGTTTCACGTCCCGCACTACCCGGGCGGGCACGCCGGCGGCGACCTTCTCCGCCGGTATGTGAGCGCCCCACGGCACGACGGCGCCCTCGGCGACGATGGCCCACCGGCCGATCGTCGCTCTGATGCTCAGGATCGCGCCCATGCCGATGACGGCGTAGTCCTCGATGGCATCGCAGTGAACGACGGCTCCGTGTCCGATGGTCACGCTCGCCCCGATGTCGCTCGTGCAATCGGGGGGTATGTGCACGACCGCGTTCTCCTCGACGGCCGAGCCTGCACCGAGACGGACGCTGCCGTAGTCACCTCTGACCACAGCGCCGTGTCCGACGTAGCAGCCTTCCCCGATCACGACGTCGCCGATGACGCGTGCCGAGTCGCTCACCCAGGCGCCCTTAGCGAGCACCGGAACACGATCCTTGAATCGGTACAGAGCCATGCTTGTCTCTCTGCTGATGAAGCCCAATCGCCTGATCTCGCCCGCGATCTCGAGGCGGGCGGGCGGTGACGGCGGGCGCGCCCAACGGTGCCGAACGCCCGGACGGTCTTCAAGGACCGCCACGGCTTCGAACGCCGGCGGCGAGGCGGGGAAGCGAGAGCCATCGGCAGCCTGCCCGAAGGCTGCTAAGCTCCTCCGCGTCGATGGGACAACAACGATCTTGGAGCTCGTGTCGTCGAGATGACCACCCACGGAAAGCCACCGGACGCCTCGCGTGCGCCCGTCGTCGCCACCGACTCGATCCTCGAGAGCATCTCCGACGGCGTCTTCACTGTGGACGGGGACTGGCGCGTCTTGACCTTCAACCGGGCGGCCGAGGAGATCACGGGGGTATCGCGGGAGGACGCCATCGGCCGCCGCTGCTCCGACGTGTTTCGCGCCAGCATGTGTGAGAGCGACTGCGCCCTGCGCCACACGATGGAGACCGGCGCGGCCGTCGTGAACAAGGCCACGTTCATCATCAACTCGGACGGGAAGCGCATTCCGATCAGCGTGTCGACCGCGCTGCTTCGTGCTGAGCACGGCGCTGTCGTCGGAGGTGCCGAGACTTTCCGGGATCTGACCCTGGTGGAGGAGCTTCGCAAAGAGGCGCGAGGCCGCTTCCAGGTAGGAGATATTTGCAGTCGCAGCCCCTCCATGCGCCGGCTCCTCGACGTGCTGCCGCGGATCGCCGACAGCGACAGCTCGATCCTGATTCAAGGCGAGACGGGGACCGGCAAGGAGCTCGTCGCTCGCGCCATCCACGGGCTGAGCGGACGCAACAAGGGCCCCTTCGTGGCCGTGAGCTGCGGCGCGCTCCCGGACACACTGCTGGAGTCCGAGCTCTTCGGTTACAAGGCCGGGGCCTTCACTGGCGCCACCAAGGACAAGCCCGGCCGTTTTGGGCTCGCCAGAGGCGGGACTCTATTCTTGGACGAGATCGGCGAGGTGAGCCCGGCGCTCCAGGTGCGCCTCCTGCGGGTGCTCCAGGAGAGACAATTCGAGCCGCTCGGGGCTACACGCAGCGAGCGGGCCGACGTACGGATCGTTGCTGCGACCAACCGCGATCTCGACGCGCTCGTGGAGAGCGGGACCTTCCGGCAGGATCTCTTCTACCGGATCAACGTGATGAAGCTCGAGCTGCCGCCCCTCCGAGAACGGAGGGAGGACATCCCGCTGCTCGTGCAACGCTTCATCGCGGTCTTCAACGCCGTCCAGAACAAGCACGTGACCGGCGTGAGCGCGGATGTGCTGGCCGTGCTGGCAGCGCACGACTACCCCGGCAACGTGCGTGAGCTCCAGAATCTCATCGAGCACGCCTTCGTGCTCGTCGGCGAGGGGAAGATCGAGCTGGAGCACCTGCCACGGGAGCTAGTGCCAGCTTCGCCGCACCTCCTGCACGGTCGAAAGCTGGCCGATGCTACTCGGGCTCTCGAGGTGCAGGCGATTCGCGACGCCCTCGAACGCAACGGGGGCAACCGGCTGGCCGCCGCACGGGAGCTCGGCCTGCACAGGAGCACCTTGTTTCGCAAGATCCGTGTCCTGGGCATCGACCTTCCCGCGCACGATGGCAGGACCAGTCCCTCCGCGAAGTGAGCTCGCCTGACGGAGAGTCGCGCCCTCGCAACACTGATGACCTCTAGTGTTGCTAGGATGCAACTGTGAGGAGACGACGCTGCCTGGAAGGATGGCGGGCAACACAGCGTAACCAGGGACCTTTGCTCTGTCGTTGAGGCACTGCGCGACCGCGGCCCGCTTCCTGCTCACAGGGGGCCTATGGCGGTGCGCAGACAATGACCGTGGCCCTGACGACATGGCAAGGACGCATCTCCCCCGTCTTCGACGTGAGCAGAGAGCTCCTCCTCCTGACGATCCAAGACGGGGTCGTCGTTTCGCGGCGAAGCGAGAGCATCAGCACGCCGGCCCCTTCTCTCAAGCCCGGCCGGCTGAACGATCTGGGCATCACGACCCTGATCTGTGGCGCGATCTCGCAGACCCTGCACCACGAGCTGACAAGCCGGGGAGTCAGGGTGGTCGCCTTCGTGGCGGGCGAGGTCGACGAGGTCGTGGAGTCCTTTCTTGCAGGCGCGCTGCCCACGCCGGCGCTGTCCATGCCCGGGTGCTCCGACGCTCGTGAGCGCTCTCGATACGAGCGGGCGGCGACTCCTCCTTCTGGGCTCGATCCCCATCGAGCCCGAAGTGGTGGCCCACGCCGATGCCGGCACTCCCATCGTGAAGGCGAAGCCCAACTCGGAGACGGCCAAGGCCTTCGGTCACATCGTTCGCACCCTGCTCGGCCCGGAGCAGCACGATGCCGACGAGGACCTCGTCGCACAGGCTCACCTGTAGCCGGACGCTCGAGAGGAAGGAGACGGGCTGATGCGGCTCGCACCACTCATATCCACAGCCTACGCCCTCGCTCTCTTGGCGCTCACCCCTGCTGCATTCGCGCAGGAGGACGAGCTCGAGCGCCTCCGGGAGCTGGCGGAGCAGGAGGCCGAGAAGGAGGAAGGGCGCGCAGAGGAAGGCCGAGAGCTCGAGTTCAAGGCCCTCGGCCTCAACCTGCAGCAGCTCAACCCCGAGATCAGCGTGACCGGGGACCTCTTCTGCAGGTACACCCACCAAGAGGGCACGCGGGAACGCGCGAGGTTCGTCTTCCGGAGCCTCGGCATCCACGTCGAGTCCTATCTGGACCCATACACGAAGCTGAAGGCAGCGGTGCCCGTCAACGCGGCAGGGGCCGCCGTCGGCGAGGCGTACATGACGCGCTTCTCCGTGCTGAAGGGCCTGAGCATCACCGCGGGGAAGTTCCGCCAGCAGCTCGGCGTCGTCAACCGCTGGCACAAGCACGGCCTGGACCAGGTGGACTTCCCGCTGGCGCTCAAGGAGATCTTCGGTCCCGGTGGTCTCAACCAGACCGGGATGTCCATCGGCTGGTCCATGCCGCCGTTGCTGGGTTCCTCGCAGGAGCTCACGGTCCAGGTAACCAACGGGGAAAAAGCGCGGCTCTTCGGTGGCAACACGCTGAGCACCCCGTCGGTGCTGGCTCACTTCAAGAGCTATCGGGATCTCTCCAAAGACACCTACCTCGAGCTCGGTCTCACCGGGCTGCTGGGCTGGAACGACGAGTGGACGGTGGGCGCCGACACCCTGCACGACAGCCTGAGCACCCGCGTCTTGGGTTGCGACCTCTCGCTGCTCTGGGAGCCCACCGAGGAGATGCGCTACCGCAACCTCGAGTGGAGGTCGGAGCTCTACTTCCTCAACCGCGACATCCGCAAGCCCGACGACGGCGCGCGCGACACGATCAACTCGTGGGGTCTCTACTCCTACCTGCAGTCGAAGCTCACCTGAACGCTGATCGTCGGCCTGCGATTCGATCTCTACAGGCCCGACCACAAGGACTACGCGACGAAGGGGCTGGCTCCCCTGGCCTATGCAGACGAAGACGACTTCCGCTGGCAGATCAGCCCCTACCTGACGTGGCTCCAGAGCCCCTTCGTCCACTTTCGGTTGGAGCACGACCACGCCGACGGCCACGGCATGCGGAAGAGGGAAGACATCGTCTACCTCCAGGCCGTCTTCGCGGCCGGGCCTCACAAGCACGAACGTTACTGACACCCACGCTGGAGGAACAGGACATGAAGATCGTATCGTTTCTCGTTGCTGCCTCGCTCGCGCTCCTCCCGAGCGGGCTCCTTCGAGCGGCGAACGCCGGCGGGGATAGGGCGACCCTCGATGTCGTCGCCACACTCCCCGACTACGCCGTGATCGCGAAGCTCATCGGCGGCGAACGCGTCAAGGTCAGCCACATCGTCCGTGGCGACCAGGACGCCCACTTCATCCGTCCGAAGCCGTCCTACGTCGACATGGTCAAGCGGGCCGACGTCCTCATCGCCACCGGCCTGGACCTCGAGCTCTGGCTCCCGACGGTGGTGGACAAAGCGGGCAACTCCCGCGTGCGGAGCGGCCAGCCGGGATACGTGGCCGCCTCCCAGGGCATCAGGCTCCTTGAGATTCCGCATACCATGTCTCGCGCCGAGGGGGGTGTGCACGTCTACGGCAACCCGCACATGACCTGTAGCCCGCTCAACATGAAGATCGCGGCCCGCAACATCGCGACCGGTCTCATCAAGAACGACCGCGAAGGGAAGGAGATCTACGAGAAGAACCTCGAGGCCTTCCAGCGAGAGATAGACGAGCGCCTCTTCGGCAGGGAGATGGTGAAGCTCCTCGGCGGGAAGTCGCTCTGCTCCATGGCCGAGAAGGGGACGCTCATCCCCTTCCTGGAGGAGAACAAGTTCCAGGGCAAGCGCCTCGTCGACTCGCTGGGCGGTTGGATGAAGAAGATGATGCCGGTCCGCGGGAAGGCCATCGTCACCTACCACAAGAACTGGGTTTACTTCCTCGAGATCTTCGGCATCGAGGAGGCGGGGACCGTGGAGCCCAAACCCGGGATTCCACCCACGCCCAAGCACGTGACCGAGCTCATCGAGACGATGATCGAACGCAGGATCGGGGTGGTCCTCGCCGCCAACTACTTCGACGAGGGCAGGGTGCGGGCCGTGGCGGAGAAAGTGGGCGCCGTCCCCGTGATCGTGCCGCTCTACGTCGGCGGCGAGAAAGGCGTGAAGGACTACTTCGACCTGCTGGACACCTGGACCGAAGGCCTCGTGGCCGCCCTCCCGCAGGACTGAACTCACTCACGGAGCAGCAATGTCGGAAGCCCTCAACTTCTTCGCTCTGCAGCTCTCCCTGCTGGCGGTCGTCCTGATCCTGCACACCTACATCGGGCTGCACATCGTTCGGCGGACCCTGATCTTCTCGGACCTCGTGCTGGACCAGCTGGCAGCCTTCGGAGCGCTCGTGGGCATCGGGGTCGGTGTGCAGTACGGGACGGCCCCGTCGTACCTCATCTCCATGGGCTTCGTGCTCGGCGGAGCGCTCCTGCTGACCCTGGTCAACCCGAGGTCACGGGCCGTGCCCCGGGAGGCGGTCATCGGGATCGTCTACGCCATGGCCCTGGTCGCCACGCTCTTGTTGGGAGACAAGCTCCCCCGCGGGGGAGAGCGCGTGCAGGACACGCTCGTCGGGAAGATGAGCTGGATCGGGTGGGAGCTGGTGCTCGTCACCGTCATCACCTACGCGATCCTCCTCGCGTTATTGTGGGCATCTCACGGCCGCCTCTCCTCCCTCGTCGGGAAGGAGCAGGTCCAACCCTCCGACAGGATCTGGGACCTCTTCCTCTTCGTCACCCAAGGGATCATCACGGTCCTGATCGTGCCCATCGCGGGGGTGATGCTGGCCTACGCCTTTCTCATGATCCCCGCCACCATCGCAGCCATGTTCACCGGCGAATGGGGGCAGGCCGTCCTGTTGGGCTGGGGCGTAGGCTTCACGGCATGTGTGGTCGGGCTCTTCTCCGCATACCATCTCGAGCTCCCCTACGGCCCCAGCCTGGTCCTTTCGCTCGGCGCCTTCTTCGCGGTCGCCGTGGTGGTGCGCGCCACCCTTCCCCAGCGAGCAAGCGCCGGCAAGGAGGGGGCCTAGCCGTGTACGACCTCGTCCCAATGCTGGGCTCGCTCCCCTTCCTGGCGTGCCTGGTGATGCTCAGCGTGCTGAGCTACCTGGGCATCCACGTCCTCAAGCGGGAGATCGTCTTCATCGACATCGCCGTGGCGCAGATCGTCGCCGTCGGTGCGAGCTGGGCTCACCTTCAGCTCCGCGCACACGAGGACACACCTGGTTACTACGCGGCCGGGCTCCTGTCCGCGGTCCTGGCGGCGGCCTTCTTCTCCTTCGCGAGGAAGCGGATCACCCAGGTCCCGCTGGAGGCCATCATCGGCGTCTCCTACGCCGTAGCAGCGGCGGGCTACCTCTTCCTCCCGGGTGTCTACGAGGACGCGCACGTTCACGTGCAGGAGATGTTGGGCGGGAGCATCCTCTGGGTGCGGGCGAGCCACGTGGTCGTATGCCTAGCCGTCTTCGCGCTGGTGGCTGTCGTCTTCGCCCTGCTCCACGGTCGTTTCGCGAGGATATCCGAGGACTACGAAGGTGCCGGGAGCGAAGGCGCGGCCGTCGGCAGGTGGGACTTCCTGTTCTACACGCTGGTCGGAGTCGTCATCACCTTCGCCGTCCGCGTCGGCGGTGTGGTCCTCGTCTTCGCCTTCCTGATCATGCCCGCCACGATCTCCGCGTGCTTCGCGACACGCTGGGGCTCGCGCCTGGCCGTCGCCTGGGCGACCGGCATCCTGGCCTCATTCCTCGGCCTGGCCTTTGCCCACCGTCTCGACTTCTCGGTAGGGCCCTCCGTTGCGCTCCTCTTGGGGATCTGCCTGATCCTCGCTGCGCTCTGGCGCGCGCTGCGGCCTGCCTTCGCCGTGCCGATGGTGGTCGCCGCGATCGCCGGCTATGCCGGCCTCCTCGCGGCACATCCGGCGCTTCCGCCGAGCGCTGTCCCGGAACAGGACTGTTGCCCGGGAGCTCCCTCTCCCGTGCATCACCACCCGGAGCACCGCCTCCGCGGGGCGGGCATCGACGAGCCCCGGACAGAGGACGTCCTGGAGAGAGCGAGACAGGCAACTGGGGCTCGGGAGCTCGAGTCCCTCTTCGGCCGGACCGCAGACGACTCCGCACGCGCCGAGATCGTCAGCATCGCAGCGGACGTAGATATCAGTACGGGTGTGGCCCTTGCCCTCGCGTTTCTCGATGACGATCCACCCCTGTTCTACCGCCAGACCGTGATCGAGAGGCTGGAGAAGGCCCTGGGCCGACCCCTTGGGTACGACGTGTCAAAGCCGGCGGCCGACCCGGGCAACCAGGAGGCGGTGGCTGCTCTTCGCACGAGGTTGATGCCATGAACCGGATGCTCGCCCTTTGTTCCTTGACCCTCTCAATGGCACTGGTGGCCGTATCCGCAGGCTGCGCCAAGAAGCCCGCCCAGCTCTCGGCCGCGCTGGACGAAACGGGCGCGCCGGCCGCTTCCGTGTCCGCGATCCTGGCCAGAGCTGACGACTACGTCGGCAAGACAGTGTCATTGCGGGGCAACGGCTCGGCCATGTGCGAGAAGCGGCGCAGGTGGCTCGCGGTCACCGACTCCCGGACCGGCCAGCACATGCGCGTGTTCACGGCGCCGGCCTTCCTCCTGCGTCAGCTCAACGCGCTCCACCTCAACGAGGCCGAAGGCGCCTGGACTTGGATCGCCGACGTCCTCGCCGCAGGTCTCCTCTTCCTCGCCATGTCCGGCATGCTCATGGTCAGAGGGCGCAAGGGGCTGAGCGGACGGGGAGGGGTGTTGGCGGGCTTGGGGGTGCTGCACCCACTCATTGCCGTGTTGCTGCTCTGATGTGCGCGCCCTGTCCAAGGCCACCCCGCCCCTGCGGGCAAACCTCGTTCTCTTCCGAGACCGTGGGCGCTTCAAATGCCCACGGCGGCCTCATGGCCCGAGCAGACGGCGTCGACGACACGCGCCGGTTTTTCCGCGTCGCCCACGACCCTGACGTCCAGCCCCTGCGCGCGGAGATCTTCGGAGAGGGGATCGTGGGATCGACGGCCCACGGCCACGACCACCGAGTCGAAGAAGCCGAGCATCCGCTCATTGCCCTTGCTCCTTACGATCGCACGCCGGCCCTCCATCCTCACAAGCTCCGTTTCGGTATGGATCTCCACGGGGAGAGAGGCCAAACGCTTCATCACCAGCTTGCGGTTCAACGGGCTCATGTCCCCTGCCACCTCCGCGAGCGTTTCGACGACGGCGCAGCGCCTTTGTTGGCGGACCAGATACTCTGCAACCTCGATCCCGACCATGCCGCCACCAAGGACGAGGACTCGAGTGCCCACCAGGCGGGCTCTCGACAGGAGCTCCTCGGCGGAGAGCGGCTCGTCCAACCCCGGGACATCGGGGATGGCGGGACGGGAGCCCGTGGCCACGATCACCACCTCGGGAAGGAGCGCCTTGATATCGTCGACGGTAGCCTCTCGCCCCAGGCGCAGTTCGACCGCCGCCCCCTCGACCTGGGAGATCATGGAGCGAAGCGATCGCTCGATTCGCTTCTTTCCCGGGGGAATGGAGGCCAGGTTGTACTGGCCCCCGAGGCGGTCCTTCTCGAAGAGCGTCACCCGATGGCCAAGGCGACGCGCCGACAACGCCGCCTGCATGCCTGCCGGGCCGCCTCCGACCACGACCAGGTGCTTGGGACGATCGGCCATGGAGAGATCTTCGCCCTCGTGCCCGAGCAAGGGGTTGATGTTGCACCTGAGGCCCTCGCCGGACTTGACGCCGGCGAGGCAGCCCTGGAGGCAGTGACCGCACAGAAGAACCCGATGATCCTGCGCGCTGGACATCTTGGCCGGCAAATCCGGATCGGCCAGCAGCGGCCTGCCGAGGGCCACCATGTCCACCATCCCGAGGGCCAGGATCTCGCGGATGCGGGAGGGATCTCCGAGACGCCCGGCCGCGATGACAGGGAGGCTCACGACGGCTTTGATCTTTGCGGCGATCCCCTCGTTGACCTCCGGCGGAAGGGCCATGTGCTGGAAGTACCACGGAGGGCTGTCGCATACCGAGCCGGTGGCCACGTGGATCAGGTCCGCTCCCCATGCCGCCACGTGTCGTGCAAGCTCCCGGGCGTCATCGAGCTCCAGACCCCAGGCTGCCTTCTCGCTCCCCGAGATCCGCACACAGATCGACAGCTTCTCCCCCACGGCATCACGGACGGCAGCGAAGACCTCTCGCGCGAAGCGGGTGCGCCCCTCGAGGTCCCCACCGTACTCGTCCTTCCGCAGGTTCGTGGCAGGCGACAGGAACTGGCTCACCAGGTAGCCGAGCCCGAACTGGAGCTCGACACCGTCGAAGCCCGCCTGCTCGGCCCGTTTCGCTGCCTCCGCGAAGCCCCCGACGATCTCCTCGATACGCCCCTTCGTGAGCACCTCGGGAATACAGCCGGTGCTGGGGCAAGCAACCCGGGACGGAGCCTCGGGCGTGCCGCCGGAGGCCCTCGGATTCGCCGCCCTTCCCCCGTGGTTCAGATGAGCGAAGATCCTGGCACCACCCTGGTGCACGGCATCGCTCAAGCGGCGGAGCCCGGCGAGCTTGTCGTCGGCGTCGGCGCCGATCTGCTTCGGGTGCTCCCGGCCACGTCTGTCGACGTACAGCGGCTCCGAGAGGACGAGCCCGACGCCACCTTCGGCCCGGCGGCGGAAGTAGGACACGAGCCGGTCGGTCACACGCCCGTCCTTGCCGCCGAAGGCCGTCTTGAGAGGCGCCATGACGAGGCGGTTCTTGAGCCGGAAGGGGCCTACGCGGAGAGGCGAGAAGGGAGAGCTCATCGTCGTTTGCCTGGTCTTTGGTTGAAGGCTCTGAATGTTCGCACATATGAGCATATGCTCAAAACAAAATCAACTCGTCACGCCGCCGGCGGCGACGGCATGGACGCCGCGGCGACGAGATCAGCCTCGAGCTCCGCCGTCGTTCCCCAGGCGTGCTTGGAGGCGAAGACCACAGAGGTGCTCGACATGCAGACTAGAAGACACTCTCTCCTGCCCTCCCTACTCCTGATCGCGGTCTTCGGCGCGTTGTCGCTGCATGGCTGCGGGCAGGCCGAGCCCTTCACCGGCGGCGAAGCCGTGGCCGACGTGCTTCAATCCGACGGCGTCTCCGAAGCGCTTGCCGACAACGCGGCCGCGTCTGGCGAAGTCGCCTCAGCGACGGCGCGAGCGGACATCGTCGAGCCACCCGAAGACGCCATTGCGCCGGCACAAGACGTCACGCAGCTCGTGCGGGACGTCTTCGTGCTTGCACGCGACATCGTCGAACCCGAGCGGGACGTCATCGTGATCGCACGCGACATCGTCGAGCCCGAGCGGGACG
>CAZQPP010000240.1:0-12116 GCA_964594295.1 uncultured Myxococcales bacterium
GGCGCTGGCCAAGGTGATGCAGCAGCGCAGCGGATCGGAGACGGCGTACCTGCACCAGAGCGACGCCATCGCGCATCTGCTTGGGCCGAGCGCCGGTCCGCTCGTCGTCACGACCGGCACGGGCTCGGGCAAGACCGAGTGCTTCCTGCTGCCGGTGATCCAGAACGCCATCGAGGACTCGGTGCGCTTCCGCCACGCGGGCCTCACGGCGCTACTGGTCTACCCGATGAACGCGCTCGCCAACGACCAGGAGGAGCGCATCCGGCAGTACCTGCAGGCCTCCGGTCACACGCACGTCAAGGTCGCCCGCTACGACCGCTCGACCAGGGAGGAGGAGCGCCGCCGGCTCCGCGAGCACCCGCCGCACATCCTGCTGACCAACTACATGATGCTCGAGTACCTGCTCGTGCGACCGGCGGACCGGGACGCGCTCTTTGCGAACCACCGCTGCCGCTTCGTGGTGCTCGACGAGGTCCACACCTACCGCGGCAGCCTCGGCGCCAACATCGCCCTCCTGTTCCGGCGCCTCGGCGCCCACCTGCGGCACGCGCGGCAAGACTGGCGCGCCGATGATCGGAGCGACGCCAGGCGCTTCCCTACGGTGTTGCCCGTAGCGACCTCGGCCACCATCAAGAGCATCGACGAGACGGGCCGCCCCCCCGCCGAGGTGAGGGCGCTCCGCGACGAGGCGGTGCGCGAGTTTCTGGCGAAGCTCACCGGCGTGGAGGAGGAACGATTCACGGTGCTCGGCGAGGAGCTGCGCGACCTCGAGGTCCCCACCGAGGCACGGTGGCCGATAGAGCCGGTCGCCGCGGACGCCCCGGCCCTCGACGACGCGGAGGGGCTGCGGTCGGTACTGGCCGCGATGGCGGGTGCGTCCCCCGAGGAGCCTGTCGAGCGGCTCGCCTGTCGGGCCGGCGTGCTCTGGACGCTCAACGACCTGCTGGCGCGGCGGCCGATGTCGGTCTCGCACATGGTCGAGCAGATCCGACAGCAGGTCTCAGCGCGGGCGGATGTCGATCCCGAAGTCGTGCGCCGCGAGGTGGAGGCGGCGCTGGTCGTCGGCGCGGCGCTGCCAGACGGGATGCCGGGCTCGCTCCGGTTGCGCGCGCATCGGTTCATCCGCGGTGGCTGGCGCTTCACCCGCTGTGTGGCACCCGGCTGCGGGCGCCTGTACCCCATGGGCGAGGAGCAGTGCGAGTGCGGGGCCACCGCCGCGCCGCTCTACCTCTGCCGATCGTGCGGTGCCGACACGCTGCGCTTCCGCGAGGGAGAGGCCGGGCCCGAGGACGAGGCGTTGCGACCCAACGCCTCGCGCGCCAACGAAGGTGAGTGGTTGCTCTACGACCGGGACCGCTTCGAGACCGGCGACGACGAGGGGCTCGTGGGCGTCGAGCAGCAGATGCGGAAGCGCCTAGTGATCGAGGGCAGCTTCGACCCGGCGACGTGCTCGTTTTCGACTGATGAGGGCCTCTACCCCATGCGCGTCGTCATCGCGCCGGCCCGCAACCGCTGCCTCGTCTGCGGAGGGACCGCGGGCGCCCACGACGTGCTCACGCCGGTATCCCTCGGCACATCGGCGGCCGTGCGCGTGTTGGCCGAGGGGCTCTGCGAAGGCCTGGCGGTGCAGAACGCAACCCGCCCCGACCACGACGGCAAGGAGAGGCTGCTCATCTTCTCGGACAGCCGGCAGGACGCGGCGCACCAGGCGCGCTTCATCACCTACGCCGGACGCTACGACCGGATGCGACGCCGCCTGATCCGCGTCCTCGAGGGGGAGCCCGGGCGGCGCGCGACCATCGACGAAGCCCTCACGCGCCTTGTCGCCATGGGCGTGGAGCGGGGCGACAACCCGCACTGCAAGGGCTTCGACGACGCCGACTTTCTGCCGCGCCACGTGCAGGACCGCGCGAGGGCGTGGGAGGAGGCGCCGCTGCTAGATGACCTCGCGGTCAGCGCGGGCTATCGCGCGTCGCTCTTGAACCTGGGGCTGGTGGGCGTCCGCTACGAGCACCTCGACGCGCACATCGAAAAGAACGGAGGCAGCGTTGCAGCCACGCTCGGCTTGACCACCGGGCAGCTCGCCTACGTGTGCCGCTGCCTGCTTGACGAGATGCGGCGTCGGACGGCGCTCTCGCGGCCCATGCTGAGCTACCACCCAGGCAGCCCGAGCTGCCCAGAGGAGTTCCGAGGCCCGGCGGATTGGGAACGGCGCATCAAGAACCCGGCCGGCTACGCCTGCGACAGCCCCGGCCACCCGCTGGGATGGTTGGACGACTCCGAGGTTCCGGCCGGGATCACTAAGCTCAATGCGTGGCGACGACCCAAGGCCGGGGGGCGAAGCCCCAGCTTGGAGGGGCGCCTACGCCATCTGCTGAGACGCATGGGCGGGGCGGAGCCGGACGATGAGCGCATGGTCGAGCTGCTCGAGCTCCTGACCCGCGGCCCGCGGCTGCTCGCCGCCCAGCCCCTGCACGGTCACCGGAAGGGGCGCCGCCTGCTCCAGGTTTCGGCCGACGTGGTCAGCCTCGAGCTCGTCGAGCCCGCGGACCGGCGCCGCTGCACGATCTGCAATGTGCGGATGCCGTGGGCGGTGGACGGCAGCCCGTGCCCGAGTTGCCACGGAGTGCTGCAGCCCTGGCCCCAGGAGGAGATCGATCGCAACCGTTACGTCCAGCGCATCCAGAAGCTGGACCTGATGCCGTTGTCGGCCGGGGAGCACACGGCCCAGATCACGGGCGATGAACGCATCGAGCTGGAGGAGGACTTCAAGGCTCCCCCGCCCGGCTTCCTGCCTCAGGCCGGGTGGTCCGGCACGAGCCGGCGCGCGACGACCAACGTGTTGGCGTGCTCGCCCACGCTGGAGATGGGCATCGACGTCGGCGGCCTGGACGCGGTGGTGATGCGAAACATCCCGCCGCGCCCAGACAACTACGCCCAACGAGGTGGCCGCGCGGGCCGTCGCTCACGGGTGGGGATCGTGCTCGGCTACGCGCGAAGCACGCCGCACGACGGCTACTTCTTCGACAAGCCCACCGAGATGATCGCGGGCGAAGTGCCGGCGCCTGCCGTCGGCCTCGGCAACCGCGACGTGGTGCTGCGACACCTGCACGCGCTCGCCTTCGGCGCGGCCGAGCCGGGCCTGGCGGGCCGCATGGCGGAGTACATCAACATCCGTGGGGAGATCGACCAGGAAAAGGTCGCCGGGCTCATCGCGGCCGTCGTTGCGCAGTTTCCTCACGCCGTGCACATGGCCCAGGACGCCTGGGGCGTGGACGTGTTGGAGCCCGCAGGGCTCGCCAGCTCTGAGGCGCTTGCGGACGTGCTCGGACTCCTGCCGGCGCGGATCCGCGACCTGTTCGACCGGGTGCGCCTCCAGATCCTCAAGCTTCAGGAGACCATCGACCGCTGGAACGAGCTGGGCAAGGGCGACCGGTCCGCCATCCACGCCCAGGACCTCAAGCGCAAGATCCTGGGGATGCGCGACGATCGGTACGACCGCGACGCCGACGACCGAGGCAGCGGGCATCCCATGCGGCGCTTCGCCGAGTTCGGGATCCTGCCCGGCTACGAGTTCCCGTCCGCGCCTTGCACCCTTCGTCTGTGGGGCGACGAGCACGAGGAAGACCCGATCACCGTCGCACGCCGCTTCGGCATCGCCCAGTACCAGCCCGACGCACCCGTCCACGCGCGCGGTCATCGGTGGCGAGTGGTCGGCCTCGACCTGGCCTCGCCGTGGAACCCGAAGTCGACCGATCCAGACTGGGTCTACGTCCGGTGCAAGGTCTGCGACCTGCGCTACGACGCCCAGACGCCCGCGTGCCCCCGGTGCGGCTCCGACGACACCGTGGGTGGAGGTCACGGCTACCCCGGCCACGAGTACGGCGGCTTCCTCGCGGTGCGCAACGACACTCCGGTGCTTCAGGAGGAGGACCGGTTCTCCATCGCGTCGCTCGTGACCTGCCACCCGCAACGCGATGGTCGCGTCACGTCCCGACGCCGGCTGCAGACCGGTTGGCGGGCGGAGCTGCGAGCCGAGGAGACGGTGCGGTGGGTCAACGAGTGGAAGCCCCCGACTGAAGCCGATCTGCGCAACGGCAAGCCGATGCTCCACGACAAGGGGCGCGGCTTCTACCTCTGCCCAAACTGCGGTCGCTCCCTCACAGTCCCCGACGACGACACCGGCAAGAAGGGCAGGAAGAAGCCCAAGAAGTCGAGCGGACCCGACGCCTTCGGCCACGCGTCCAGCTGCCAGCGGAGCGGCCAGCCGCCGGTCCCTGCGGCGATCACCACGGCGACGCCCGCGACGACCTTGAGGCTGACCGTGGCGTTGCCGCGGGACTTCGAGGACGCGGAGTACAAGCGCTGGGGCTACTCCCTGGGTTACGCGCTGCGGACGGGGTTGCGGCAGCTCTACATGCTCGACGGGCCGGAGATCGAGTTCGAGCTCGAGCCCGTCTGGGAGGAGCGCCGCCAGGACGGCACGCGGAAGCTGGGAGCCCTCACCCTCATCGACGCCGCCGTCGGCGGCAGCGGCTTCCTCGACCGCTGCGTGGACGAGCTGCACCTCGTGGCGCGCCGGGCTATCGAGCACTTGGACCACCCAAAGTGCGAGACGGCCTGCTATCGCTGCCTTAAGTCGTACGCGAACCAGCGCCATCACGAACACCTGTCGTGGCCGCACATCATGCCCGACCTCGAGGGGCTGGCGATGGGCGCCCCCGAGCCGCTGCCGGCCGAATGGGGCGACCTCGACGACCCCCGCCCCTGGCTCGAGGCCTACGATGCGGGCGTGGGCTCGCCGCTCGAGCTGAGGTTCCTACGCCTGTTCGAAAAGCACGGCATCGAGGTTGAGAAGCAGGTGCCAGTAGGCCCAGAGCCCGAAGGCCCTGTCATCAGCCAGGCGGACTTCCGTGTGGCCGGCACAGCCGTGCTCATCTACGTCGACGGCGCCGCCTTCCATACCGGCAGCCGCCTGCGCCGGGACCGCGCGATCCGCAAAGCGCTGCGCGAGGGAGGCGCCGCGTGGCGGGTCGTCGAGCTGACGGCACGCGACCTCAGAAGCCCGGACAGGACGGTGGAGCGGGTGCGGCGGGGCGGAGGTCCGCTAGACGAAGTGAAGCGGCAGACGCGCAACGAGAAGGCCGTCGAAATCGCGCGACTCCTGCTCGAACGCCTCGACGGGTCCGACGGTGAGCCGCTGACGCTCGACGACGCTGTTGGGTTCGCGTCGCAAGCGGGTGCGGACGAGGGCGACGCGCTCCTGGCGATCGAGCGACTGACGCAGACCGGCGCGCTCCAGCGCGTGTTCCTGGACCTGAATCAGGATCCGCCGACGCCCATGTCCTGGGATAACGTGCTCGCGCGGCTGGGCGGTCGCGCCGGGCTCGCCGGCGACGCTTGGCGAGAGGGAGCCCGGACGATCGCAGTGCGGTGGGACCCCTCAGAGGGGAGGCGCCGATGAAGCTGCCCCAGGGAATGACCGCCGAGCAGTACATCGGGATCTTCAAGCTCCAGTTTCCGGACTTCGACCGGGTCGCGTGCGCGGCGACGGAGGAGGAGTTCTGCGAGGCTGTGGAGACCGCAGTGCGGCGTGGGCTGCAGAGGCTCGAGGATCGACGCAAGCTGCTGCTGACAGCCACGCCCCTGCAGAACTCACTGCTGTCGCAAGCGAAGGAACTGGAACTCTCCACGGAGCTTGCCGACCTGCTCACGAGTTCGGGCCTGCCTACCACGGCGGAGACGTACGTGAACGGGCACGTCGACATCGTGATCAACCACTTCGAGCGCGGACGCTTTCGGATCCTTGGCGAGTGCAAGATGGACCACGGGCCGAAACACCACTGCAAAGGCACCACTCAGGTCCTTGGCTACTGCTCCGGCGCCGAAGAGCGGGCCCTCTGCATCGGCTTCTGCCAGAAGCCCGATGTCAACGGGCGGATGAAGGAGACCCGCCGGCACTTCACCGGCCCAGGTGGCTGCCACGATGTCGAAGAGACGAAGGACCACCACCTGCCCTGGTCTTTCCTCGGGGTCCACCGCCATTCATCCGGCGAGTCCGTCGAGGTCCTGCACATCGCCTGCAACCTGCACGAGCCGGGTGGGGCGGTTGCCGAGAACGCAGAGGAGGACGAGGACGCATGATCTCCAAGCAGCTCGTCGATCTGATCAACTCGGGGGAAGCCATCGCGATTGTCGGCAGCGGCATCTCTGCCGAGGCTGGGCTCCCCTCTTGGGGCATGCTGTTCGACACCATCGCGGACGCTCTGGATGGCGAGTCCAAAGACACCACCAAGGCCCGGGCCATGGCCAAGAAAAGCAAGCTGCCCGAGGCGTTTGATCTGCTCGCCGCCCTGACATCCCGGGCCGACGTACATGCACGCACAGCGGGGCTCATCGAGGCGGTCACGACGCCGAGCGCCCACCACGTTCGGTTGGCCGATTGGCCCTTTCGTCTCCATGCGACGACAAACTACGACCACCTCATCGAGGTCGCGTCCCAAGGTCAGCTCGTCGCGGTCGGGAACCGGGGCGCAGAGCTCCACAAGATTGCCGGCGGAGCCCGGGACGTCGTGTGGCACCTGCACGGCGGTAGCAGGCTCTCGCACGATGTGAGCCAACTCGTCGTGACGAAGGCGGACTACGATGACTTCTATCCCGATTCCAACGCAGTGCAGAGGCTGAAGGCGCTCGCGACCGCCCATCGGTGCGTGTTCATAGGCTTTGGCTTCAACGACGAGGACTTCGTCCATGTCCTGAAGGCAGTTGGGCGGCTGGCTCACTCCGGGCGTCCGAGCTTTGCCTTTCTTGGGTACGAGGGCGACCGGTCCGCGGCGCGAGATCACCAGACCCGAGTCCGAGCGGACTACAACGTCGAGGTCATTCCCTACGACAAGCGTGGCTACGATCACTCTGACCTTCATCGCGTCCTCGAGGGCTACGCGGCGTTCGTCGTTAGACGCTCCATCTCCTTCGGACGACCATCCCAGACCACGCCCACCTACGATGCCAGGTCCGCCAGCCTGAAGGTGCAGAGCAGTTTGGACATCGCCGAGGCGAAGGCCTCGGACGGTGGATTGAGGAAGACCCTCGTCGGTGCACGCGTGCTGGCCCACATTAGGGAGAACCCCGGCGGAACTGACGACGATCTGGAGCCGATGTACCGTTCGGGCGAACCGAGCAGGTCCGAGGTCGTTGAGTGCTTGGCAGCGCTCCGTAGGCGAGGGGTCGTTGCGCCCGCCCCCAGGCTGGGTCTTACCCCTGATTACGAAACCAAAACCCAGGCCGCGACAGCGCAGGTCGAGCTCTCCAGGGACCGGTTCTACGGATCGCTGCAAAAGCGGTCGATCGAGGCGTTTCCAGGCATGGACGAGCCTGCGAGAAACCGAGCCGTCGCGGCGGTATCCGCCTTTCTCGACGCGCTCTGCCGCGAGCGAGGCCTCGGAGTCGCCCAGAACCTGGCCACATCGAACACAGACCAGGCTTCCCGCCGAACCGTGTCCCTCATCCAGCAGTTGCCGGACCATCTCTCGTCCTGCTCGACGCGCGATGAAGCTCTCGCGGCTGTTCATCTCGCGGCGGGAGTCCTTACTCGACCGTCCGAGCCCCAGGCAGGACACCTGGGGCTGCTGTGTCAGGCCTACTTCGGCCAGCATCTGGTTGGTGCATCGGAAACGCTTTCGAAGCTGGATCTCGACCTGATCTCTGGCACCTGCTACGTACTCGATGCCTCGGTGCTCGTGTGTCTGTTGGCTGAATGCGGGGAGGTCCACGCGTTCACCTCCAGGCTCGTCGGCGACCTGATCGCCGCCGGCGCAGTGCTCACCACGACAGACCTCTTCGTGGACGAGACGGCGGAGCACGTTCGCTGGGCCTCCCGGCTCGTCGGACGCCATGGGGAGGAGTCCTCTGAGGTGATCGCAGCCCTTCGGTGCCTCGACGGATATCGCCCGAACCAGTTTCTCCGTGGCTACTTCCTGGGCTCACCGCCCGACAGCACCTTCGCTGGGTACCTCGGCCGGGTGCTGGCGATGGACAAGAAGGACCGTGTCACCGCCGACGTGATTGCAGCGCGCCTTCAATCGATTGGCATACGACCACTTCGGTTCGATGCATGGGCCGGGTTCGAGCAGGCTCACCTCATCAGGCGGCAAGAGGTGCAGGAAGAGATCGGCAGGCGACGGTCAAGACAGGGCACCTACAAGCACGGCCGCCAGACCCAGGCAGAGGCTGAAGTGGCCATCATCGTTGACGGCATCCGGCGGGGCACGCTGAGGCCTCCGGGCGAGTCTCCACGCGACGGCTTCTTTCTCAGCAGCACGCGGGTCGTCGATCGGCTGCCCGATCTAGACAGACGCATCTGTTTGCTGCCGGAGGGACTCGCCCAGTGGCTGTGGAGTTCGCTGGCAGCTTCGCCCCGCCACGCTGAGCTCGTGTTCGAGCAACTCCTCTGGGAACTCGCGCAAGGAGGTGTCGAGTTCGTGGACCGGGCGACGCTCCTGCGTCGATTCAGCGGGGTGGTGGAGGCGGCCGAGACGGACCTCAATGGGCTTGTCAGAGACCGCCGTGCGTACCTCATCGAGAGATACGGACCTGATCCAGACGCGGCGTTTATGGACGCTGACCCGCTGGACCTGCCGAGGCTTGCGAGCGAGGCGCAGAAGGAGGCCCTCGATCGCATGGACCGGGAGGTCAAGGCTGCCCGGATGCGCGAGCAGGACGCGCGAGCAGCCGCGAAGATGAGCGACAAGGACCGCACCGAGCTCGCTCACCTGCGACAGCGTCAGAAGGAGAAGCATCGCAAGGCCCAGAAGCGAAAGCGCGCAGCCCAAAGCAAGAAGGGGAAGAAGGGCGGGCGGCGGAAGAAGAAATGAGGGAGCTGGGGAGACGCAGAAGGAGGCACGGTCGATGAGCATTGAGTCGCTGTCGTCCATCATCGCCGCCGGCCAGCCCGCCGACGTCAACCGCGACGCCCTCGCCGAGCAGACGGGGCAAACGATCGACGGGGTCGGCCGGGACGCAGGCAGCGCGAGCCAGACGGACGATGTCAACCTGATGGACACCGTGCAGTTCCTCAAGCGGTGGGACCAGTTCAACGGGACGTACGCGTTCGACCTGGCGGACGAGACCGTTCCGATCGTCGGGAAGAAGCGGTGAGCGTCTACGATGAGGTCGTTGCATGGTCACAGGCCCTGCCGTCGTGGGAGCGCGATGCGCTCCGGCGCTTGGCGTCGAAGCCTTTGCTCGCCCCGGCGGATATCGGCGAACTGGCCTCGGCGTGCATGGCCGAAGCCAACCAGCAGGCCGCGTCACCTACCCCGATCCCCATCGACCTGGCACACGTGCCGACGTCCGGCTCCGGCACCTCCGTGGTGACCATCGCCAGCGTAGCGGAGAGCAAGTCACTAAACGCGATCCCCGACGGCCAGAGCCTGACCTACGGTACGATCGGACTGACGGCCATCTACGGCGACAACGGCACGGGGAAGTCAGGCTATGCCCGCGTGCTCCGGCACGCCTGTCAAGCGCGAGGGGCGGCCGATGCCGTGTTGCCGGATGTCTACGCCGCGCAGCCTGGATCGCCCGGCGCACGCATCGACTACCTCGCCAACGGCGCTCCCCGGTCCTTCGTGTGGACCCAAGGAGCCAGCTCCTCACCGGAGGAACTTCGCGCCGTAGCGGTTTTCGACAGCAGCGCCGCCGCGGCGCTCATTGAGAAGGAGAACGAGGTCCTCTGGACCCCCGCCGGCCTGGATCTGCTGGTGCGCCTTGTGGCCGTGATCGACGAGATCCGGGCTCAACTTCAGCAGGCCGCGTGCACAGTCTCCGTACCTGGGCAGCTGCCGCAGGTACCCACCGGAACTTCCGTGGCCGCCTTTCTTGATCGCATCTCGGCGCGGACGACAGCGGCGGAGATCGACGGCCTTGTGCTGAAGCCTGAGGAGCAGCAAGAGCTGAAGCGCCTGGACGCAGCGCTGGCTACTCCCGACCCAGCGGCAGCGGCCACCCAGGCACGCCAGCGCGCGCAGCGCTTCAAGGGTCTCCGGGATCGGGTGGCGCGCATTGAGGCGGGACTGGGGAAGGCAGCGCTTCGCGACCTTGGAGAGCTGCGCGCCGCCTACACCGCCGCCGTGGATGCCGAAGCCTTGCTCGCCCGCACGACCCTTGGCGACAGCCTCCTCCCCGGAGTGGGTGATGGCCCCTGGCGGGCTCTCTGGGATGCCGCGGAGAGCTATGCGCGCTCGGGCGCAACGGCCGACCGGATTTTCCCGTCTGGCGACCAGCCCGGGCTCTGCCTTCTGTGCCAGCAGCCGCTCGGCGATGCAGCACGACACCGCCTGGGACGATTCCACGCATTCGTGCGCGCCGACGTGGCACGGACGCGGGCAGCAGCAGCAGATGCGCTTCGCAAGAAGATCGGCGAGGTCGGCGTCTTGCGGGTTCGGGAGTCCGCCGACGGTGCTCTCTTCGAGGAGCTGACCGCGGTTCACGCGGACAACGGCGAGAACCTCTCCCACTTCTTCGATGCGGCCAGCGCCGCTGTGGCTGCCATCGCGTCGTTGACCCCCGATGTCACGGAGTGGCGGCTCCCCGGGGCCCTTCCGGCGGGATGGACCGTGTGGATGGACACGGTCATCGGCGAGACAGAAGAGCAGGCGGCCGCCATGCTCAGCGCGGCGGGGCCGGACCAGCGGAGGAACACGGAGGCACGCCGGCAGGACCTCCTTGCCCGACAAGCTTTCGCGGTCGGCCGGCCACTCGTGGTAGCAGAGGTTCACCGCCTTGCTCGCCGGGCTGCGTTGGAGAGGGCGGTTGCGTCGTGTGTCACGACGGGGATCACGCGTAAGGTCGGTGATCTCATACGGGTCTACGTGTCGGATCGCCTCATGGAGGCCTTCCAGGCGGAGGCGAACGCGCTCCGGCTGCCCGTGACCGTCAGGTACTGCCACTCGCGCAACGAGAAGGGCACGTCCTACCAGCGCATGATCCTGGACGCGGCGCCTTGGGCTGAGAAGACCGGTGGCCCGGTCCGGGTTCTCAGCGAAGGCGAGCGGAGAGCCGTCGCCCTCGCGGCCTTCCTCGCCGAGCTGGCCACGCGCGAGGATCGCTCGGGTGTCGTAATCGACGATCCCGTGTCTTCTCTGGATCACGAGCGGCGGCGCGTCGTTGCGCTGCGCCTGGCGAAGCTCGCGACCGAGCGACAGGTCGTGGTGTTCACCCACGATCTGGTCTTCCTCCACATGCTGAAGACCGGCGCCGCCGAAGAAGGAATCGCAGTAACGGACCGCGAGGTGCGAAGGACCGCGGTCGCCTTCGGCGTGTGCCGCGACAAGGCGCCCGTGAAGGCCATGGGCGTCAAGGCCCTGGTCGGCGAGCTGAAGGAGCGGCACCAGAGCTGCGCCGCCGCCCACCGAGCCGGGCGGGGGGACGAGTACGAGGCCCAGCTCGCCAACACCTTCGGCCTGCTCCGTGAGGGCTGGGAGCGTGCAGTCGAGGAGCTTCTCCTCAACCAGGCTGTCACGCGCTTCGACCATCGTGTGCAGACCCAGCGCCTCAAGAACCTTCACGACATCACCGAGGCCGACCTCGCCGAGATCGACGCCGGGATGAGCGTCTGCTCGAAGTGGCTTCCCGGTCACGCCTTGGCGCCGGCGATGAACGAGCCGCTCCCCGAGCCGCCCGACCTCCTCGCCGAGATCCACAGGCTGGAGAGCTTCGTTCACGTGATGCGGCAGCGAGGAAGGTCCTGACCCCCGGCCATGGCGCGTCCGACGGCCTTCGACCTCGGGCTCGGGACTCCGTGGTTCAGCGACCTGTGCCTCCTCAAAACCCGTCTGGCGTCTCCGCAGCAACTGGAGGGACCCGCGTGGCTCTCGACCCGACCCTCGCGGAACGCAATCTCGGCCATGGGCACGACATCGAGCGCAAGGTCGACGTCGACGCCGGACCCGGGTGGCCCCGCCAAGGTCCGACGTCCCCTCTGCAGCTCGGATCCATGACGCACCCGTGACGCACGCCAATCGATCTACACCGGCCTGCACCGAGCTACATCGAGCTAGAGCCCTTGCAGGGAAGGCCTCGGGACTACTAGCGATTCCTGGGTTTTGCTTTCAATG
>CAZQPP010000241.1:0-12107 GCA_964594295.1 uncultured Myxococcales bacterium
GGCGAGCCCGGCACCTTCAAGGACCGCAACTGGCTCAGGCGCGACCCCCACATGCTGTTGGAGGGCTGCATCATCGCCTCCTACTGCATCGGGGCCCACGCCTGCTACATCTACATCCGCGGCGAGTTCTACAACGAGATCAAGGTCGTCGAGAAGGCGATCTCCGACCTCCACAAGGCCGGCCTGCTCGGCAAGGACATCCTCGGCTCGGGCTTCGACCTCGAGGTCTACACGCACCCTGGAGCGGGCTCCTACGTGTGCGGCGAGGAGACCGCCCTGCTCGAGTCCATCGAGGGCAAGGCGGGGCAGCCGCGCATGAAGCCGCCCTTCCCCGCCGTGGTGGGGCTGTTTGACTGCCCCACCATCGTGAACAACGTCGAGAGCATCGCCGCCGTGCCCCACATCTGCAACATGGGCGGGGAGGCCTATGCTGCGCTGGGCACCGAGCGCAACGGCGGCACGAAGCTCTGCGGCCTGAGCGGCCACGTGAAGAACCCGGGGCTCTACGAGCTCCCGATGGGCTTCAACCTGAAAGAGTTCATCTACGACATCGGCGGCGGCACCCTCGACGACCGCCCGATCAAGGCGGTCATCCCGGGCGGTGTGTCCTGTCCGGTGCTGCTCGCCGACGAGCTCGACGTGGCCATGGACTTCGACAGCATGATGAAGGCCGGGACCATGCTCGGCACCGGCTGCGTGACCGTCATCTGCGAGCCGACGAGCATGGTCGAGGTCATGCACCGCATCTCGCGCTTCTTCGCGCACGAGTCCTGCGGTCAGTGCACGCCCTGCCGTGAAGGAACGGGCTGGATGAACCGCCTGGTGAAGGGCTTCCTCGACGGCACCGCGCACGAAGAAGACATCGACATCCTCACCGAGGCGGCGAGCCACATCACGGGTCACACCGTGTGCGCGCTCGGCGACGCCGCGTCCTGGCCCGTGCAGTCGATCGTCAAGAAGTTCAGAGGCGAGTTCGAAGAAGCCCTGCGCAAGCACGGCAAGACCGCCTGACCCCCTTTCCCTCCGAACGCTTTCCCCGGGTGCTCCATGGAGCAGCAGATCTTCGTCATCCTGGCAGGGGGCGCACTGGCCTCTGCGGCGGCCATGGTGATGCCGAACATCACGAGGAGCCCAGTGCACGCCGCCCTCTCCCTCGTGGTGTGCTTCCTATTCCTGGCCGGCCTCTACGCCCTGCTCGCCGCGCACGTGCTCGCGGCGCTCCAGGTGCTGGTCTACGGCGGCGCCGTGATGGTGCTCTTCTTGTTCGTCATCATGCTCCTGAACCTGTCGGGGGTGGGAGGCAGGCCCATCGACCTGACGGCCAGCAAGGTCTTGGCGGCCCTGCTCATCCTCTTCGGCGTGGGGAAGATCTGGTCGGCGATCGAGCTCCCCGCGGAGCGTTTCGCCCGGGCCGACCTCGCGTCGCCTGAGCACGAGGGCTTCGGCACCCTCGAGCTCATCGCCGACGAGCTCTTTAGCACCTACCTCGTGCCCTTCGAGCTGCTCGGCATGCTCCTGCTCGTCGCCCTGGTCGGCGCGGTGGTGCTCGCCAAGAGGAGCCTCGCGCTGGACGGAGAGGAGCCAAAGCCGGCCGACAACGCCCAGGGAGAAGGCTCATGAGCGCCGTGCCCCTGTCCTGGTATCTCCTGGTGGCGCTGAGCCTCTTCGGCATCGGCGCCGTCGGCGTGCTCACCCGCCGCAACGCCATCATCTTGTTCATGAGCATCGAGCTCATGCTCAACGGCGCCAACCTGGCCTTCCTCTCCTTTGCCCGCTTCCACGGCAACCTGGCCGGTCACGTGAGCGCGTTCATGGTCATCGCCATCGCCGCGGCCGAGGCCGCCGTCGGCCTGGCAATCGTAATAGCCCTGTTCCGCCACCGAGAATCGGTGGACGTGGACCAGGCGCGCTCGCTCCGCGGATAGGACGAAGAGATGCCTTCGCTCACCCCAGAGAACGCCGTCCTGCTCATCGTCCTGCTGCCCCTCCTCGGGGCGGCGATCAACGGCCTGCTCGGTCGCTTCCTCTGTACGAGGACCGCGAGCTGGGTGGCCTGCGGCTCGATCACCATCTCCTTCCTCCTGGCCGTGCAGCTCTTCTTCCTGCTCGCGGCCAAGAAGGTCGGCGGGGCCGAGGACCCGGTCATAACGGCCCTGCTCTTCGACTGGATCGCCGTCGGCGACCTCAACCTGACGGCCACCTTCCGCTTCGACTCCCTGAGCGCCGTGATGACCATGGTCGTCACCGGCGTCGGCTCGCTGATCCACTACTACAGCACCGGCTACATGGCCGGGGACCCGGGCTACAAGCGCTACTTCAGCTACCTGAACCTCTTCTCCTTCTCGATGCTGACCCTGGTGCTCGGCGACAACCTCGGGCTCCTCTTCCTGGGCTGGGAGGGCGTCGGCCTCTGCTCCTACCTGCTCATCGGCTTCTGGTTCGAGGACAAGGAGAAGGCCGTGGCCGGGCAGAAGGCCTTCGTCGTCAACCGCATCGGCGACTTCGGCTTCCTGCTCGCCCTGCTGATAGTCCTCTTCTACACCGGCGGCAGCCTCGACTACTCGGCCCTGAAGGAGACCTTCCTGCCGGGCTCCTCGGTCAGCGCCGCGGTCCTGCCCGCCGTGACCCTGCTGCTCTTCTTGGGGGCCACCGGCAAGTCGGCCCAGATCCCGCTCTACATGTGGCTCCCCGACGCCATGGCCGGTCCTACCCCCGTCAGCGCCCTCATCCACGCCGCCACCATGGTGACCGCCGGCGTCTACATGGTCTGCCGCCTGCACTTCCTCTACATCCAGACCCCCTACACGATGGCCCTCATTGCGCTCGTCGGCGGGGCCACTGCGCTCTTCGCCGCGACCATCGCGTTGACCCAGAGGGACATCAAGAAGGTCCTGGCCTACTCGACGGTCAGCCAGCTCGGCTACATGTTCCTGGGCGCCGGCGTCGGAGCCTTCTCGGGTGCCATCTTCCACCTGACCACCCACGCCTTCTTCAAGGGCTGCCTCTTCCTCGGCGCCGGGGTGGTCATCCACGCCCTGCACGGAGAGCAGGACGGCATCAAGATGGGTGGCCTCAGAAAGCACCTTCCCACGGCCAACTGGACCTTCCTCGCCTCCACCCTGGCCATTGCCGGCTTCCCGCTCTTGGCGGGTTTCTGGAGCAAGGACGAGATCCTCTGGCACGCGATGGCCCACCAGCACAACTTCGGCTTCCCGGTCATGCAGGCGGTGGCATTCGGCATGGGCATCACGGCTGCGCTGCTCACGGCCTTCTACATGGGTCGGCTCTACCTGCTCATCTTCAACGGCAAGTACCGGGGCGACCCTCATGACCTCGAGCACCTCCACATGCCCAACTTCGGCATGAAGCTCGCTATCGCCGTCCTCGGCGTACTCTCGATCTTCGGCGGCCTGATGGGGACTCCCTTCAAGCCGGAGCTCAACGTCTTCGCGCGCTGGCTCGACGCGACCTTTGCGAGCTCCGCCGGGGCCTTCTCCTTCGCCCACGGCCACACCGTCGAGCACCTGCTCATGGGAGGGAGCGCCCTCATCGCTCTGCTCGGTCTCTACTGGGCCTGGAGCTGGTACAAGGAGGGCCCGGGTGAGGCCGCCACGAAGATGGCCGGCCGTTTCGCTCGCGCACACGCCCTTCTTCTTCGCGCCTACAGGGTCGACGACCTGGTCGAGATCCTCATCAAGCGCCCCTTCGGGGCCATGGCGCGCTTCTGCTACGGCGTGCTCGACGCCGTGTTCATCGACGGGCTCGCGGTCCACGGTTCCGCCCGCCTGGTCGCAGGCGTAGGCGGCATGCTGAGGTGGCTCCAGACCGGCCACGTCCAGGAGTACGCCCTCGGCATCGCCCTAGGCACCGCCGCCCTGCTCTACTTCGTGGTGCTGTGATGGACGTGGTCCTCGCCGAAGGCGGCTTCCCCTGGCTCAGCGTCTTGATCTTCCTGCCGGCGCTCGGAGCGCTGGCCCTCGCGTGGGTCCCCTCCGAGATGCGCCCCGTGCACCGCTGGACGGCGCTCGGTGTCTCGCTGGCGAACCTCCTGCTCACGGTGCCCGTCTGGCGCGCCTACGATCCGCAGGGGCCCTTCTTCCAGCTCGGCGAGGTCTCGGAGGGCAGCGTGCTCGGCGCCCGCTACATGCTCGGCATCGACGGCCCGGCCCTCCTGCTCATCGCGCTGACGACCTTCCTGATGCCCATCGTCATCCTGAGCACCTTCACGGCGGTGAAGGACCGGGTGCGAGAGTTCATGATCGCGCTGCTCATGCTCGAGACGGCGATGATCGGCACCTTCTGTGCCCTCGACCTGCTGGTCTTCTACGTCTTCTGGGAGTTCATGCTCATCCCGATGGCCCTGCTCATCGGCGTCTGGGGCAGCACGGCCCGGATCAGGGCGGCCATCAAGTTCGTGCTCTACACATTGGTGGGCAGCCTCCTGATGCTGGTGGCCATCATCTGGCTCCACAAGGAGGCCGGCGGCGACACGTTCGCGCTGACCGACCTGCTCGGCACCAAGGTCAAGGGCACCGCGCAGCTATGGATGTTCGCGGCCTTCGCCCTGGCCTTCGCCATCAAGGTCCCCTTCTTCCCGGTCCACACCTGGCTCCCCGACGCCCACACCGAGGCGCCGACGGCCGGATCGGTGATCCTGGCCGGCGTGCTCCTGAAGATGGGCACCTACGGCTTCTACCGCTTCGCCATCCCGCTCTTCCCCGAAGCGGCCGGAATGCTGAGCTCGTTCATCGTCGTGCTCGCGGTCATCGGCATCGTATACGGCGCGCTTGTGGCTTATGCGCAGGCCGACATGAAGAAGCTGGTCGCCTACTCCTCGGTCTCCCACCTCGGCTTCGTCATGCTCGGCATGTTCGCGCTCACCCCCGAGGGCCTGACCGGGTCGGTGCTGCAGATGATCAACCACGGCATCTCCACCGGCGCCCTCTTCCTCCTCGTGGGCATCATCTACGAGCGCCGCCACACCCGCATGATCTCCGAGTACGGCGGCCTGGCGAAGACCATGCCTGTGTTCGCCGCCTTCTTCGTCATCGTGACCCTGTCGAGCATCGGCCTGCCCGGCACCAACGGCTTCGTCGGAGAGCTGCTGATCCTCGTGGGCGCCATGGGTGAGGCCCTGCGCAGCACCGTCGGCGGTGAGACCGGCTGGCGCGCGCTGATCTTCACGTGCACGGTGCTCGCGGCCACGGGAGTGGTGCTCGGGGCGGTCTACATGCTCACCCTGGTCCGCCGCGTCTTCTTCGGCCCCATCACCAACGAGAAGAACAAGGGCCTGCAGGACCTGAACCTGCGCGAGTGGGTGGTCCTCGTGCCCCTGGTGCTGCTCATCTTCGCCATCGGCATCCGGCCGACCTGGTTCACGAGCAAGATGGAGCCGAGCATCCGCACCTACCTGAGCGCCTACGGGCCGGCGGTGCGAAAGGCCCGGGACCCCGATCTCCGAATAGTCGAGCGAGTGAAAGCTCCAGGCGACATCGCCCGCAACGATCAGGGAGGGACCGATGCTCCGTGACCTCCTGCTCCTCTCCCCCCTGCACATCGTCGCCGCCACCGCGGTGATCACGCTGCTCGCGTCGGTCGTGCCGGCCCGCGAAGGCAGGTCATTCCTCGGCCGCCTCACCGCCACCGGCTTCGCCGCGGCCCTCGGCGCTGTCGCCATGCTCTGGACCCAGCCGGACGTGGCGCTGAAGCACCCGTCTTTCGCGGCCTCGCTCTCCCTGGACGCGGCGACCCTCCTCGTGTGGGCCCTGCTCCTCGGCATCGGCTTCGTCGTCGCCCTGCTCTCCTCCGATCACCTCGGCGAGCAGGGCATGGACCACGGCGAGTACTACGCGCTCACGGCCCTCGCCGTGGCCGGCATGATGGCCATGGTGGCCGCCCGCGAGTTCTTCACGCTCTTCATCGGCCTCGAGACCTTCTCCATGGCCGTGTACGTGCTCTGCGGCTTCAAGCGGAACAGCTCGTTCTCGATAGAGGCGGCGCTCAAGTACTTCATCTTGGGCTCGTTCGCCTCGGCCCTGCTCCTGCTCGGCATCGCCTTCGCCTACGGCGTGACCGGCTCCACCTCCATCCCGGAGCTCGGCCGCGCGCTCGCTGACGGACCCCCGTCGGCCTTCGCCCCGGTCAGCATCGTGCTCCTGCTCGTCGGCTTTGGCTTCAAGGTAGCCGCGGTCCCATTCCACGCCTGGACCCCCGACGCCTACGAGGGCGCCCCCACCCCGGTCGGCGCGCTCATGGCGGCGGGCGTCAAGACCGCCGCGGTGGTCACCTTCGCGCGGGTCTTCGTCACGGCCTTCACCGGCAACGGCGCGGAGCTGCTCGCGGTCTCCTGGCCGAGGCTCATCGAGATCCTCGCCGCCCTGACCATCGTCTACGGGAACCTGGTCGCCCTGAACCAGCTCAACGTCAAGCGCATGCTCGGCTACAGCGCCGTCGCCCACGCCGGCTACCTGCTCATTGGTGTCGCCGCCCTCCCGGCCTTCGCCGTCGCCGGCGCCTCGACGCACTCCCTGGGCGTGGGCTCCGCCCTGCTCTACTACCTGCTGGCCTACAGCTTCGCGAACCTCGCCGCCTTCGGCGTGCTGGCGCTCTTCGGCCGCGGCGGGCGAGAGGACCTCGACTCCTTCGTGCTGAGCGGCGCGGCTCGCCGCCACCCCGTCCTCGCGCTCGTGCTCAGCCTCGCCCTCATCAGCCTCGCAGGCATCCCGCCGACCGCGGGCTTCTTCGGCAAGTTCCTGCTGCTGCGCGGCGTGCTCGCCGCCCGCCCGGACCTGCTCTGGCTGATAATCATCGCGGTGCTCGGCAGCGCGGCCTCGATGTTCTACTACCTGCGGCCCGTGATCCGCATGTACATGCACCCCGAGCACGAGCCGGTCCGCACCATCAGGAGCGGCGCCGCCTGGGCGGGCCTGGCCATCGCGGCCGCCCTGCTCTTGCACGCCGGCATCATGCCCGGCCGGTACCTCCAGGCCACCGACCGCGCCTCCGCCTCCCTCGACCTGAGCCCCAAGGTCGTTGAGGTCGTGAAGGTGACGGAGCGCCGTTAGTGCCGTTTGTGGGGCGCAAGGCCTCCCTGCTCAAGCGACTCCTCCTCGCGTTCGCTTCGCTGGCGCTCACCCTGGCTGTGCTCGAGCTCGTCGCGCGCCTCTACATGCCGAGCCTCGCGCCCACCAAGCTGCGCGACGGCGTCTACCGCAACACCCTGCCCCTCCTGACCGGGACCGCCGGCAAGCCCATCCCCCTGCGCGACCTGCGCTCCTTCGGGGAGCGCCTCGACGAGCAGAAGGCGGCCGGTGAGCTGCGCATCTTCGTCACGGGAGAGTCTAGCGTCGACGGCAGCCCCTTCGACGTGCACGCCTCCATGCCCACGATGCTCTACGACGAGCTGCGCCGGGCCTTCCCCAAGAGGTCGCTCACCGTCGTGAACCTCGGCCGCTCGAGCTCCATCGCCGCCAACACGTTCTACTACGTGCTCTACATGCGGCGCTACGAGCCCGACTACGTCGTCTTCTACATGGGCATGAACGACGCCGACGGCATGCCCGGAGAGCAGTGCGCCCCGGCCAGGCACCCTCGCCTGCACCGCGCGTGGCGTTCCCTCGTGAGCTCCTCGTGGGCGGCCTGGCTGGTGCGCGCCTACGGCCCTCAGCTCCTGTGGTCGGTGAGCCCGCGAAAGAGCTGGTACCCGCCCAAGGACTGCCCCGAGCAGACCTTCGCCACCTGGACCGGGATCCTCACGCGAGAGGCCCGTGCCATGGGGGCGAAGGTCGTCATCGCGACGCCGGTGGTCAGCGCCGCCGCCCAGCTCGAGGCCACCTCGACCCAGGACGAGAGCAGCGACCTGCCCATCCTGAAGGAGGACTACCTCGAGACCCTCAGGTGCACCCTCGACGACGGCTGCGATCTCAGCGCCCACCTGCTCGAGGTGCTCAAGAGGAAGGGCGAGGACTACGAGAAGATGTGCCAGGCCGCCGACTCGGACGAGGCCGCAGAGCCGGGCGAAGGGCTGCCTTCGAGGTGGTGCCGGACCCGCCCCGACAACCTCCTCGAGAAGCACCGCTACACCGTGGACTACCGCGCCGAAGCCTGGAAGGTTGCCGCCGAGGAGTCGGGAGCGGCGTTCATCGACTTCGGGAGCGCGCTCGAGGGAGCCTCTCCCCACGGCCTGCTCGCGGAGCGCTTCTTCGCCGACCGGCAGCACCTCCTCCCCCTCGGCTACCTCTACCTCGCCCGCCTCGTCGCGGCCCGTATCGAGGCGGACCTGAGCGGCGAGGGAGCGCGCGAGGTGCCGGTGCCCGCCGAGCAGGAGGTCGCGCCCTACCTCGAGGCCGTCTGGGCGAGCCCCGTCGAGGTCGCCCTCGAGCAGATCGCTCGTGGCTGGTACGTCACCGGCGTGCCGGGCCTCCGCTACGCGGTCGACGCCTTCCCCCCCGAGCGCTGCGCCCGCAAACGCCCCGCCTTCTGCTTCCAGGTGGAGCAGGCGGCGCTCACCCTCGGCTGGTTGCGCCAGCGCGCCGGCCTCGACCCGGGCCTGCCGGCCGAGCTCGTGGCGCGCCTCGAGAGCTTCGAGGTGATGAAGGAGCTCGAGGCGGTCCGGCGCTCGAACCGCGAGGGGAGATAGGGGCTCCCCGCCGCATCACGGCGCGGGCAGGCGGTAACGCACGAGGACCTCTGCCTGGTCGACGACCACGGCCGCGCGGCCGGCGCCGGGGACGTCTGGGGACGCGAGGGCGAAGGAGATCTCCTTGCGCTCGCCGACCGGGAGGCGGGCGAGCTGGAGGGGGTCGCGTGTGGTCCAAGCGAGGGCGCCCGGAGTGACGGAGGGATGCGCGCCGGTGGTGGGGCCGGCTTGTCTCCAGCCCGGGCGCGCGTCGGCACGCACGACGGCCCCCTCGCGTGCGAGCACGGTCTCGGTGGCCGCCACCTCGACGGCATCCTCCGGCTCGGAACGCCGCTTCCACCAGTGCCGCAGCTCGACCTTGTGCTGGTTGCTGATCTCGCTCCCCGCGACCTTCCGGCCCATGCTCGCCGTCCACGCCACATCCCGCACCGCGGCCGCGGCGGCCGAGAGGTTTCCCGCGGTGTCCGCCATGGCCACGTGCACCACTTCGCTGTCAGCCGGCGCCAGCTCGAAGCGCCCTGACGCGGCCTCCGCGCACGTGGCCGTGCCGAACGCGCCCCCGGCGCCGGCCTGCCTCCGTCCTAGTTCGCGAGCCTCCGCGGGATCCGGGCCGTCGTAGACGATGACCGTCGCGAACGGCTCGACGGCACCCGCCTCTCCGTGCAGGCAGAAAGCCTCCCGCCCCTTCGTGCCGTCCGACCCCGAGGGAATCCGCGAGTACACGACGCGCCCCGGCTCATCCACCGCCGGCGCCGAGGGTGGCTTGGTGTCCACGGTGAACGACACCGGCAGCAGCAAGGCCGCCGCCCGATGCCTTGCCCGCCCCAAGGCGCCCCGCCTGCGCTGGTCTCGCTTCCCTTCAGCGATTCGTTCCAGTTAGATATCGGGCAGAACAACGTCCGACTCGTGGAGCGCTCCCTTTGCCCGTCATCAACCGGCAGGTAGGCGCCCGGCCAACCAATGACGCCTCGGCCGAGCGGGCGCCCCGTGGGCGCCGAGAAGCGGGGAGCACGCCTGCGCGTGTGCGGGAGCGGTGAGGCGAACCTGGCGCAAGCTCCCTCCCTGGCTGCGCGTAGCGGGCCTCTGGGTAGCTCTGGCGGGGTCCTTCTACGCCGTCGGCCTGTGTCTGGTTGGCGGCAGCGGGCCGTTGCTGAGGAGCACCGGCACCTGCATCCCCGAGATCACCGAGTACGGTCGCTGGAAGTACGCGGGCATCGCCCTGTCCGGGATGTTCGGCTCCGTCTCCTGCGTCGTCGCCGCGCTCCTTGGCGCCTTCGCGCCTGCGTCCAGGATCAAGGTCGTGGTGTGTGCCGCCGCGTTGTTCTTTGCGTCTCCGCAGGTCGCGAAGCACGCCGCGCGTGAGGACGGGCGGGGGCGTTGGCACGCCGAAGACGCTGCGCGGGTGCTCGGCGAGGTCATCGCCCGCAAGGAGCCGCTTCGGTCGGTGCTTCGCCAGCTCCGAGGGAGGCCGTGAGCCCATCCCCGCGCTCTCGGCGTTGACGGGGGCGCGCCGTCGCCGTCAGAACTGCGGCGAAGCGGCAGCGGTCTGGAAGGTTCCCGGAGCGAGTAGTCATGCCGACCTCGATGTCTGGAGCTTTGAGTGTCGTTGCGCCAGCCGTGCTCGAGGTGGTCGCAACGTGTGTGCCAGACCGTGGCATTTGGCCATCCCCTGTGATTACGAAGTGTTATCGCGCAGAGCGGTGTGCCTGCGCCCACTCCTTCGACCCAGCTCGTCCCGCTTGGTCTCAGGCTGCCCTAGGGATGTCCCGTGACCTTTTTCTGCCTCGGGAAGGCCCGCTCGGCGAGGCGCAGGGCGACCCGCGCGGCGGCGAGCTCGTCCTTCGCCGGCTCGTGGCCCGGCTCGAAGACGACCGCAAAGCGCTCCTCCTCGAGCCAGTAGTCGTTCTCGGCGAAGCGGCCGGCCACGTCGAAGCGCAGCTCGCGCCCGCCTCGCTCCAGCATCACCCTGGCCCAGTAGGCCCCGCCCTGGGAGACCGGCGTCGCCTCGACGAAGCGATAACCGCGCAGGTGCTTCTCGTTGCGCGGGACCAGGGCGCCGAGGATCCGCACCATCAGCGCTACGCCGTGCTCGTCGAGGCCCTTCTCCGGGTCGTAGAGCCCGTGCTCGAGCAGGGCGTTGCGGGCGACGCGGGCGAAGAGCTCGGGGACCGAAGCCTCCGGCCCGATCTCTGCGACGGTGCGCACGACGGCCTCGGCCAGCCCCACGTAGTCCCGCCGCAGCGACTCCGGCAGGCGTGCGCGCGCCTCGCGGATCTCCGAGACCAGGGCCTCGTCGGGGGCGACGTTCACCTGGAAGGGGATCGGCTCGAGGCGGATGAGGAGCTCGTGGATGCGCTCGGTGCGCGGGTCCTTGAAGCGCCAGGGCACCTCGGTCTCGTCCGGGCTCGACAGGCACACGGCCTCGACGTCTGCGCCGCTCCCGTGCTCCTCGGCCGTCAGGCCGTCACGCCGCGCCAGGGCCGTGATCGGCAGGCCGGGTCGCAGCTGCAGGCGCGTCCCGATGACGGTCTCGAGCCACTGGCTGCCGAGGCGCCGCGCCGCGTCGATGTTCGGTAGGAGGTCCTTCGGCCGCGTCCACGGGGTGAACAGGATGCCGGCGAAGGTGGCCGCGTCGTCACGCTCGAAGGTCTCGGGGAAGCGCTCCTCGAGGGCCACGAACTGCTCGTGGGCACTCTCGAGTTGCTCGACGCTCAGGCCCTTGTTGAAGCGCTCGTTCTCGTCGGGCGAGAAGTTCTCGGCCCCCATGGAGAGGAGCCTCAGCCCGTGCCCGGCCGCCTCGAGGCGTGGCAGCAGCTCCTCGAGGTGCTCCTTCAGCCTCAGGAACTGGTCGACGCGGAGCATGCCGGTGATCGTGCAGGGACGGAGGCCCCGGTCGAGGATGCCTGCGACGAGCTCGCTGAAGATCGGGTAGAGGGCGTTGCCCTCGAAGCTGTAGGTGACGCGCCCCGAGACCTCCGGCTCGTCCCGCTGGCATGCCTCGATCTGCGAGAGCGCCACCTCGGAGAGCGGCAGGCGGTAGGTGATCTCCCGGGCGCGCAGCGCGTTGAAGCAGAAGGTGCAGCCCCGGTGCTCCCCTTCCCCGCCCTCCATGAGGTCGCGGTAGAAGCGGTTCTTTCGGAGGGAGCGCCGGTAGGGGCACTCGACCGGAACGAGCACGCGGACCGGGAGCCGGTCTTTGGCCTCGTCCTCCGGCCATGGGAAGGTGCGCCCGTAGCGCGGCGGCGACACGTCGAGGTAGCGCTCGCTCGCGATCTCCTCCGCGGCCGCAGGGAGCTCGCGGCCGGTCAGCAGGCGCGCCATCTCGGCCACCGAGAGGGAGGGGAGCCCCAGGCCGTGGCCGTGCCGCCGCTCGTCCGTCTTGCCGCTGTCGACGCGCCCCGGCTCGCGGCGGGCCCCGCGCGTCAGCTCCTCGTCGGAGAGATCGACGAGGCGCGCCCCCGGAGCCGCC
>CAZQPP010000242.1:0-12089 GCA_964594295.1 uncultured Myxococcales bacterium
CCGACACCGACGGTGACGGCGGCGGCGACGAGTGCGACGACGACGACGACAACGACGGAGTGCTCGACAACAAGGACAACTGCCCGCTGATCCCCAACGCCAACCAGCTGGACAACGAGGCGGACGGCCAGGGCGACGTCTGCGATCCCGACGACGACAACGACGCCATCTTGGACGACGGGGACAGGAGCGGCGCCGAGGGCGACAACCGCTGCAACCACGGCAACCGCCAGAACTGCGACGACAACTGCCACTTCGTGGCCAACCAGAACCAGACCAACACAGACGGCAAGAACGACGGCGGCGACGCCTGCGACGACGACGACGACAACGACCTCGTCGCCGACGCGGCCGACTGCGCTCCCAAGGACCCGACGCGGCACCCCTACGCCCAGGAGCGCTGCAACGCCATCGACGACAACTGCAACAACAAGGTGGACGAGGGGACGGGCCCCGATCTCTGCCCGGCCGTCTCCCACGCCATCCCGCGCTGCACGCCAGCCGGCATCTGCGAGGTCGCCGGCTGCAACAACGGCTACTACGACATCGACGGGAGCTTCAACAACGGCTGCGAGTGCCACCAGGGCGCGGGGGAGAACGCTGGAGGCGCTACCTGCAAGACCGCCATCGACGAGGGCAACGTGGCGGACACCGGCGAGGTCCTCAACATCTCCGGGCGCATCATGCCCTCGTCCGACGCGGACTGGTACTCCGTCCGCGCCAACGACACGCCCGACACCTCGTGCGACCGGTTCCACCTCGACATCCGCTTCCAGTCGAACCCGAGCAACGCCCTGACCTTCGACGTCTACAAGGGCACCTGCGTCGCCAGCGGCAACGTCTGCACGGCCGGCCACAACTTCTCAGACGCCACCGACTTCTACGACAAGAAGAAGAAGCTCGGGGAGTGCCCCTGCTCGACGCACGTCGCCACGAAGGCGAACACCAACTGCGGCAGCCAGGAGGACGACGGGGGAGACACCTCCAAGTGCAACAACTTCCCCACCTACGCCGAGCCGAAGAAGAACCGCTGCCTCGACCAGAGCGCGACCTACTACATCAAGGTCTACCTGAAGCCGGGCTTCAGCGGCGTGCTGCCCTGCTCGGACTACAAGATCAAGGTCAGCAACGGCGTCTACACGACGCAGTAGGCTCCGCGCCTAGCCGTCCGCTTCGGCGGCCTTCTGAACCTCCGCGACGATCTTCTCCTGGATGTTCGGAGGGACCTCCTCGTAGTGGTCGAACTCCATGATGAACATCCCGCGGGCCGAGGTGATGGACTTCAGGTCCGAGGCGTAGCTCAGGATCTCCGCCATGGGGACGAGGGCGCGGATGAGCTGCTTGTTGCCCTTGGGCTCCATGCCGAGCACACGACCGCGGCGGCCGTTGAGGTCACCGATGACGTCGCCCATGGTCTCGTCGGGGATGGTGATCTCGAGCTTCATGATGGGCTCCAAGACCACGGGTTCGCACTTGGGCAAGCCGTCCTTGTAGGCGAGCGAGCCGGCGACCTGGAAGGCGATGTCTGAGGAGTCCACCGGGTGGTGCTGGCCGTCGTAGACCGTCGCGCTGAAGTCCACCATGGGGAAGCCGCCGACGGTGCCCTTGGCGGATGCCTTCTGGATGCCCTTGTCCACCGCTGGGATGAACTGCCTCGGGATGACACCGCCGACGATCTTGTCGATGTACTGGTAGCCGCTGCCGCGAGGCAGGGGCTCGAACCTCACCCAGCAGTCGGCGAACTGGCCGCGGCCGCCGGTCTGCTTCTTGTGCCTCCCGTGTGCCTCGGCCGCCTTCCGGATTGTCTCCTTGTAGGGGACCTTCGGCGTGGAGAGCTCGGCCTGCACGTTGAAGCGGGTCTTGAGGCGCGCCACGATGGACTCGACGTGAGCCTGTCCGAGGCCCGAGAGCAGGAACTCGTGGGTGACCTCGTCGCGGCCGAACTCGATGCAGTGGTCCTCCTCCATCAGGCGATAGATCGAGGGCCCGAGCTTCTCCTCGTCGGTCTGGGTCTTTGGCTTGACCGCGAACGATATGGCACGCGGCGGGAGGGGCGGCGTGTCGAAGTGCAGCGGCGCGGACCCGTCGGTAATGGTGTTGCCGGTGCCGGTCTCCTTGAGCTTCGAGAGCACCACGATGTCACCGGTGACGCCCTGGGCCAGCGGCTCCTGGTTCTTGCCCTGGAGCTGCATGATGACGCTGTAGCGTTCCTTGGTGTCGAGGGTCACGTTGGTGAACTCGCCCGAGCCGGGGAACTCGCCCCGGCGCACACGAAGGCAGTTGAGCTTGCCGGCGAAGGGATCGACGAAGGTCTTGAAGCAGAAGGCGGCCAGGGGCCCGTCGGCGGTCGCCGGGACCTCGACCTCCTCACCGTCCGCGTTCTTGGCCTTGAAGGGCCCGACGTCGAGGGGCGAAGGCGCGAGCTCGCAGAAGAAGTCCAAGAGCTGCGGCAGGCCGATGAGCTGGCGCGCGGAGACCGCGAGCACGGGCAGGAGCTCGCCCGACACGACCGCCTTGCGGAGACCGGCGTGGATGTCCTCCTCGCTCAGCTCCCCTTCGAAGTACTTCTCCATCAGCTCCTCGTCGCTCTCGGCGACGTTCTCGACCAGGGCGTTGTGGAGCTCCTCGACAGTGTCCTTGAGCTCGGCCGGGACCTCTTCGGTCTTGAACTCGGCCTTCTGAGGGCCGTCCCAGACGAATGCCTTCTGGCGCACAACGTCCACGACGCCGCGGAAGGACTCGGAGGCCCCGATCGGGAGGGTCAGGACGGTGGGGCGCACGCCCAAGCTCTCCTGGACCTCGCCCAAGACCTTGTCGAAGTCCGCGTGCTCGCGATCCATCTTGTTAATGACGAGCGCACGCGCGAGGCCTGCCTCGACGATGGCCTGGTTCACGACCTCGGTGCCCACCTCGACCCCGTCCACCGCGGACACCACAACCGCGCCGAGATCCGCCGCCTCGGTCGCGTAGCGCACGTCGGCCTGGAAGTTCAGGTCGCCGGGGGTGTCGATCAGGTTGATCTTGTTCTTTTCCCACTCGACCTGGCCGAGGTGCAGGCAGACGCTGACGCGGCGCTGGTGCTCTTCCGGCTCGGTGTCGAAGGTGCTGTTCTCCTCGTCGACGCTCAGCAGCCTGTTGGTCGCGCCGGTCACATGGAGCGCGGCGTCGCAGAGCGTGGTCGTGCCGGCTCCGGAGTGAGAGAAGAAGCCCACATTGCGCAGGTTCTCGGATGCATAGTTCTTCACGCTGGCCACCTTCGTCCTTGCAGGGCCGCCCCCAGGCTCGAATCGCTCGCGCAGGCGCGGCCGGGCGTCTTTATCGTGCGCCCATTGGGGCGTCAACGCGCGCGCGGGAGCAGCCGCGAGCTCTCGACGGCCCGCCAGCAGCTCTCGTGCACCTGCTCGACGGTCGCCGCGCCCTCCACCCGCACCCTCCTGTCGCGCGCCAGAGCCTCGTATCGACGGTGGAGCTCCTCCAAGGTGGAGGCCTCCTCGTAACGCTCGACGGGCTGGCCGCGGGCCACGATTCGCGCGAGCGCCTCCGTGGGGGGCACGTCCAGCCAGAGGATCAGGGCGGGCCACGGAGCCCGGGAGTTGATCTGCCGCACCCACTCGTCGTCCAGGTCCATGGCCTGGTAGGCGAGCGAGGAGAGCAGGGAGCGATCGCTGACCACGACCGCGCCGCGCTCCACGGCCGGCCGAACAAGCCTGTCGAGGTGCTCGAGGCGGTCCGCGGCGAAGAGGAGCGCCAGCGCCGCCGCCTCCATGGGGAACTCGCCACGCAGCCCCTCGCGCAGGAGCACCCCCACGGGGCCGTCCGACGGCTCTCGGGTCGACACGACGTCAAACCCTCGGGCCCGCAGGCGCTCGGCGAGGAGGCGCGTGTGGGTAGTGGTCCCCGCCCCGTCGATCCCTTCGAGCGCGATTACGCAGCCGGGCCCCTTGATCGGCTCAAGCATCGTTTGTCAGAACTCCAGCCTCCGACGGCGGCGCTGCCGCCAGCACGACAGGCGGCTCCGTCGCCGAGAGTGTCCGGCCCCCAGCCTAGATGCTGCAGTGCGCGAGCTTCCAGCCGTTGCCGGCGTGCGGGTCCCGCTTGACCGAGATCGGCGTGGGCACCTCCGCGGCCGAGCTCTTGACGAAGACCTTCATGAAGAGCTCGTCTTCGGAAGCCTCGTAGTAGATGAGCTCGTAGCTCGGGATGCTCGGGTCGAGCGCCAGGAAGCGCACCTTGCGCCGGAAGGCCGGCCAGTAGGTCCGCTTGCAGGTCGTGACGCTGCCCGCGGCCGTCCGCTCCTGGCTGTGGAGCTGCTCCAGGAAGTCCATCCACGCCTTTGACTCGTCCTTCTCGAGACCGGCCCGGATCACGTTCTGGACGACGGCCTCGGGGGTGCCGGCTTCCGCCGACTCCACGGTCTTGCCCCACCCCAGGTACTTGCGAATGGTGTTGCAGCCGGGCAGCAAGGCGGCGGCGAGGAGGAGGGCCGCGAGGAACGCGACGATACGGCGGTGAGGGTGCGCCAGGGTGCTCATGGCAGGTCCTGTGTGCATTCGGCGAAGAGGGCGACGAGATCGTCGAGGTCTTGCTCGGTCTGCGCGTCGGTGACCGCGACCAGCAAGCTCCGGCCTTCTGGGTCCGGAAGCCCGACGCGCTCGAGGGGCACGCCCGCCAAAAGGTTGCGGGCCGCACCTCTGGCGACCAGCTCTTCGGCGCGCATCTCGTGGAGCTCGACGACGAGCTCGTTGAAGAATGGTGCATCGAGCCTGGGGGTGAGACCCGGGAGCGTGGAGAGGGAGTCGGCGAGCCATACCGCGTGCCGGTGTGAGCGCTCGGCCACGCCGGCGACTCCCTCCGGCCCGAGCAGGCTCATGTAGACCGACGCCAGCAGGGCGCAGAGGCCCTGGTTCGTGCAGATGTTGCTGGTCGCCCGCTCGCGGCGGATGTGCTGCTCGCGGGTTGCCAGGGTGAGCGTGAAGCAGGGCCGCCCGCGGCGGTCCACCGTGCGACCCACGAGGCGCCCCGGGATCTGACGCATCAGCTCCTTTCGTGAGGCCAGGAGCCCAAGGTAAGGGCCCCCGAACGAGAGCGGCACGCCGAGGGCCTGGCCTTCGCCGGCCACGATGTCGGCGCCGGCCTCACCCGGCGGCTCCACCAGCCCGAAGGCTATGGGCTCGGCGAAGGTGGACACGAGGAGCCCGCCGCCTTCGTGCACGACGCGGGCCGCCTCTCGGACATCCTCGAGGCAGCCGGTGGCGTTGGGGCTTGCCAGCAGAGCGACCGCAGGCCCCTCGGCCGACTGAGCGGCGGACGCGAGGGCGTCGATGTCCGTGCGCCCGGAGGCGAGGCACGGGACCTTCACTATCGGCACGTCCAAGGCCGCCGTGTAGGTGTCGAGGACCGCAAGAGACGAGGGCAGCACGCCGTCGCTCACGAGGATGGCGCGCGCCTTCTGGCGGAGCACGCGCAGGGCCATCAGCACGGCCTCCGCCGTGGCGCTGGCGCCGTCGTAGATCGAGGCGTTGGCGAGGTCGCAGCCGAGCAGCGAGGCGATCATCGTCTGGAACTCGAACACGACCTGCAAGGTGCCCTGGCTCAGCTCCGGCTGGTAGGGCGTGTAGGCGGTCAGGAACTCGCCGCGGCTCGCGATGTAGCGCTCAACGGCCGGCACCACGTGGGCGTAGGCCCCTCCGCCGGCGAAGATGCGCGACGCGGGCAAGGCGCGGTGCCGGGAGACCAGCTCCGTCACGGCCGCGATCGTCTCGGGCTCGGTCAGGCCGGGCTCGAGGTCCAGCGGAGCGCCAAGGCGCAGGGGCTCGGGGATGCTGTCGAAGAGCGCGTCGAGGTCGGCCGCGCCGACGGCCCGCAGCATGTGCTCGACGTCGTCTTCGCTGTGCGCAACATAGGGCGCGGTCCACGCCCCGCCGGGACCTCGGGAGGGTGCAGGGCTCACTCGCCCTGTTCTCCGGTGAGCTCGCGGTAGGCCTCCGCGTCGAGCAGCGATCCGAGGTCCTTGTCGGCGCTGAGTCCGACCAGCCAGCCCGCCCCGTACGGATCCTTGTTGACCTGCTCCGGGTCGTCGACGACCAGCTCGTTCACCTCAGCGACCTCGCCCGCGACCGGGGCGAAGAGATCGGAGACCGACTTCGTGGACTCGATCACGCCGAAGACGTCGCCGGCTCCAACCTTCTTTCCGATTTCGGGGAGCTCGACGTAGACGACCTCTCCGAGCTGGTCCTGGGCGTAGTCGGTGAGGCCGACGACGATCAGGTCGCCCTCGACGCGCGCCCACTCGTGGTCCCTGGTGTAGCGGCAGTCCTCTGGTACTTTCATCGTGTTTGCTCCTTTGGGCCCGGCTGGCACCAGGCCGTCTACACGAAGGGCGGCGGGGCCACCTCGGCCGATCGCCCCTTGCCGCGCATCATCACCTCCACACGTTCGCCCGCGGCTACGGCGGAGGGCAGGTAGGCCATGGCTATGCCCTTGCGAAGGCAGGGTGACATCGTCCCGCTCGTCACCTTGCCTTCTCCGTGCTCGGTGTGCACGGCGTAGCCCTGACGGGGGATGCCGGGCTCCGTCATGACCAGGCCGGTCAGGCGCCGCGCGGGTCCGGCCTCCTTCTCGGCCACGAGGGCCTCTCTCCCGATGAAAGGCCCCTTCTTCAGCTTGACCGTCCACGACAACCCGGCCTGAAGCGGCGTGGTTGTCTCGTCTATGTCGTTGCCGTACAGGCAGAGTCCCTTCTCGAGGCGCAGAGTGTCTCGCGCGCCCAGCCCCACCGGGAGCACGTCGAGGTCCTCGCCCTCTTCGAGCAGGGCCTCCCACAGCGCGAGCGCGTGCTCGGCGGGCACGAAGATCTCTCCGCCGCGCTCACCGGTGTAGCCGGTGGTCGCGAGGAGCAGGGTCGCGTCGCCAAAGCCCACGGGGGCGAATCGCATGCGCTTCATCGAGCCGGCCGCCTCGCCGAGCACGCGGCCGATGAGCTCCGGGGCACGCGGGCCCTGCACGGCTATCTGGGCCGTCGCGTCGCTCTCGTCTTGGATCTCCACCGGGGCCTTGACCTGCTCGGTGAGCCAGCCCCGGATCTTCTCGACGTTGGCGGCGTTCACGCAGAAGAGCACGTCGGACTCGGAGGAGGGGTAGGCGATCATGTCGTCGAGGATGCCCCCGTCCTCCCGGAGCATCGTGCCGTAGATGGCGCGGCCGGGCTCCCCGGGCGAGCCCGGCAGCCCTTTGCCGACGTCGTTAGCAAAAAGGCGGTTCGCCTCGTCGAGGGCTCCTTCGCCCACGAGCCGCAGCTCGCCCATGTGGGAGACGTCGAAGAGACCGACGGCCTCGCGCACGCGCATGTGCTCTTCGGTCAGCCCGCCATAACGGACCGGCATCTCGAAGCCCGCGAAGGGCACCATCCGGCCTCCGAGGGCGAGGTGGCTGCTGTGAAGGGCAGTGTGGCGCATGAAGGCTTCTCCGGAAGGGGCGGCATCATGGCCCACGCCTGTTTGAGGGTCAAACAGGGCGCTTCGCTGGCAAAGCGCCCCGCGTAGAGGCGTTTCGCCCCCGAAACGCCTGTCCCGCCATCTGCGCCCGGGCCTTGCCGCTACGAGCCGAGCGGCGATCGACGCTTGGACACCATCCAGGGCACGTGCTAGGGTCCGGACGCTGCTTAGGAGGAACCCTCAACGGGGACTTGCACGAAACGTGTTCGGGCCTACAATGCCCGGCAGCCATTACTGGGAGGTTCGCATCATGGAAGGTTCGGCCAAGGATGCAACGCTGATCGCGCGCCACCAAGCCATCAAGGCGCGTCTGCGGATGCTGCGGCTTACCTACCCCGTCGTCATCCTTGTCATTCTCATCGGCTACATCTGGTCCATCGTGAACCAGGTCAAGGCCATCGACGCTGAGAAGATCGCCTCACGACTCGAGGAAGGAGCCCACAAGCTCCTGCCACAGATTCAGGACGCGCTCGCCGACGTTGCCAAGGAGCTGGAGCCGGTGCTCACCAAGGAGCTCGAGCGGCAGTCTGCGAAGCTCGGGCCGAAGCTCGAGAAGGTACTCGAGAAGGAGACCGAGGAGCTCAAGGTCCGCCTCGAGAAGTCCTTCAAGGAGGAGCTCACGAAGGCGCTCGCCGAGATTGAGAACCGCCAACGGGGGGTACTAGTCGAACACATACCCGAGCTCAAAGACGACAAGAAGGGCCAGGACCGCGTCCTGGAGACCGTCCGCGTCGGCTTGCTCAAGTGGTCGATGCGCCAGCTGACCCACACCTTCCACGAGCACGTGATCGCCATGGAGCAGATCCGCAAGACCCTGCAGAAGAGCTACACCTCGAAGGTGGGCAAAGGCGGGGTACGGCCGGATGACGCCGTCGTGATCTGGCTCGAGCTCATGAACGAGACGGTCGGCGGCGACGAGAACATCCTCGGGACTCCCAAAGAGGACAAGAAGAAGAAGAAGAAGAAGAAGAGCCGCAAGAAGAAGGCCAACTGAGGGAGCCGGAGGTGTCAGACATGAAGGCTAACGCCTACGACTACCTAGAAGAAGAGATCGCTTCGGCAGAGCGCGGCTTCAAGACCGGCGTCATCGGCCTGATTGTGATCGCCCTCATTCTCATCGCCTACTTCCAGTGGCTCAAGGCTCGCGTCACCGAGATGGTCGAGCCCGGCAACGTCGCCGCACTGGTCACGGGAGAGATCCGCTCCAACATCCCGTCGGTCCGCGACAGCCTGAAGACCGAGCTGAAGCAGCGAACCCCGGAGCTCGTGACCTTCGTGGCCGACACGGTCATCCACGAGACCGTGCCGATGCTCCGCTCCGCCGTCGAGGGGCTGTTCAAGGACTACAGCCAGGAGCTGGTCACGCTGGGCGTCGAAGCCACCGAGAAGGTCTTCGAGGAGCTCGTCAGGGAGAACAAGGACTCGCTACGCGAGCGCATCTCCAGTGCCCCGGGCATGTACACGACCGAGCGCCTCGTCGACGATCTCGACGCCATGTTCCAGAGGCAGTTCGCCCTGCGGCTCAACTCGGTACCCGAGGAGACCGTCGGCTTCAAGCTCCACCAGAGCCTGATCGCGCTGCGCAACATCAACGCCCGTCTCCGGGAGATGGCGAGCAAACGCAGCCTCTCGCGGAAGGACCGCCTCGGAAAGCAGCTCATTACTACGTGGTGGACGCTGCTCCAGAGCCTCGAGCCGGACAAGACCGCGGCGGAGAAGATCTTGGAGGGCCGCAAGATGCCCATCACGCCTGAAGCGATCGAAGAACGGAAGAAGAACTAGGGCAACCCTTGCTCCCCTGCCGCAGGAGCCGGCGGCCGAGCTCGGCAGCCGAGCGAACGCGGTGGGGGCGTCGTGACCGCACAAAACAGCAGGGAACCTGGAGGCATCATGAGCGACGATCTTCATAACTACCTGGATCAAGAGGTCGCAGCCGGAGAGCGCGGCTACAAGACTGGGATCATCGTGCTCGTAGTGATCGCCGTCGTCCTCGTCGCGTACTTCCAGTGGCTCAAGTCCGCCATCGCCGAGATGGTCGAGCCCGGGAACATCGCGTCGCTGGTGACCGGCGAGGTTCGCAAGAACATCCCGGTGGCCAGCAAGGCCTTGACCAAGAGCCTCAGCGAAGCGGCTCCCGACGTCATCGAGACCGTCGTGGACACCGTGCTCGAGAACAGCGTCCCCACGCTGCGCCGCGCTGTTGAGGACATGTTCAAGACCTACGCCAGGGAGCTGACGCTCTTCGGCGTGGAGGCCACCGCCAAGATCTTCGAGACCCTCATCAAAGACCAGAAGGACATGCTGCGCGAGCGCAAAACGGCCGAGCCGGGGGTCTACACGAGCGAGAGGATCGTCAGCGACCTCCAGGCATACATCAGCCGCGAGATGGGCAAGCGGCTGAACTCGGTGCCCGAGGAGACCATCGGCACCCAGCTCCACCAGAGCCTGATAGCCCTGCGGAACATCAACGGCAGGCTGCAGACCATGGCCAGCGGCAAGGCCAAGACCCGCAAGGACGAGCTCGGCAGGCGCCTCATCACCACCTGGTGGAGCATGCTCAGCGACCTCGAGCCGGACAAGACGGCGGCTGAGAAGATCTTGGACTCCCGCAAGATGCCGGTGACCTCTCCGGCCGGGAAGGAAGAGAAGAAGTAGGGAGCCTCCCAGCCCCTTCTCCTCGTTCCTCCACACGAAGCACAAAGGGCGCGCGCCGGTCGATCGGCGCGCGCCCTTTGCGTTTCCCGCCTTCTCCCTCTGCGCTCTCCGCGGTGATCCTCCACCGGGCCGTGACTCACCGCAGAGTACGCAGAGAACGCGGAGATCACCCTTTCCTCCCCTCCTCTCTGTGCCTCTGTCCCTCTGTGCCTCTGTGTTGAAGCTGCTCTCGCGAAGCGGTGGGATCCCTCGGCTCCGAGGCTGCTAGACCTCCCTCCGCGCCCATGTTATGAACCTTCACTCCACAGCCATCACGAGGAGCCGCAATGGCCGCTGACAGCGTAGCCGACTACTTCAACAACACCGTCCCAGCCCGCCTGGAGAAGGACCCGGAGGGCAGCAAGGCCATCGGAGCCGTCTACCAGTTCTGCATCACCGGCGACGGCGGCGGGAACTGGGTGATGGACTTCACCAAGCCCGAGGTTCGCGAGGGTGAGGACGCCGATGCCCAGTGTACGATGACCGTGAGCGACGAGGACTTCCTCGGCATCATCAACGGCACCATCAACCCCATGCAGGCCTTCATGATGGGCAAGATCAAGATCGGCGGCAACATGGCGCTGGCCATGAAGCTGCAGCAGGTGCTGGGAGGCTGACTCTTGACACAGTCCGCGGGGGAGCCCCCCTCTCCCGGGGAAGACAAAGCCCGAGCCCCCTTGCAGGGGGTCCGGGTCGTCGACATGACGAGGCTCCTCCCGGGGCCGGTCGCGACCTGGCTCCTCTGCAGGCTCGGCGCCGAGGTCATCAAGGTCGAGTCGGCGGCGGCCGGTGACTGGGTGCGGAACATCCCGCCTCTCACCGGTGGGGTGAACGCCGCCTACCGCCTGCTCAACGAGGGCAAGCGGCACGTCATGCTCGACCTGAAGCAACCGCGAGGCAGGGAGGCCTTGTTCCGGCTGCTCGACAGCAGCGACGTGCTCATCGAGCAGTTCCGCCCGGGGGTCATGGAGCGACTCGGGGTCTCCCCGGAGCTCCTACGCGAGCGCTACCCCAAGCTGATCGTCGCCTCCCTCTCCGGCTATGGGCAGGACGGCCCCTACGCGCAGCGAGCGGGCCACGACGTGACCTACCTGTCCCTGGCCGGCGCTATCGGCGTGTGCTCGGACGGCGGTCCAGGTCCCGTTGCGTCTTTCCAGGCTGCCGACGCGGCCGGCGGATACCTGGCCGCCCTGGCCGTCGTGGCGGCCGTGCACAAACGTGAGCGCACCGGCGAGGGCGCGCGCGTCGACGTCTCGATCACCGAGGCCGCCCTGCTCCTTGGCGCGTTGGGCGTCGGCGGCGGCCTGGCGCAGGCGCTCGAGGGCGTCCCGAGCGAGCCCTCCATGCTCGACGGTCGCCTCGCCTGCTACCACGTCTACCGCTGCGAGGACGGCCGCGGCCTCGCCGTCGCAGCCCTGGAGCCCAAGTTCTGGCTGCGCTTCTGCCAGGCCCTGGAGCACCCGGAGTGGATCCCGCAGCAGATGGTGCCCGGTGCCGTGATCGACGAGCTGAGCGCTCTCCTGCGCACGAAGCCCGCCGCCGAGTGGGCGGAGCTGCTCGCCGAGCACGACTGCTGCGTGGAGCTGGTGCTCCTGCCTCACGAGGTGCCCGACCACCCCCAGCACAGATCCCGGCAGGTCTTCACCGCCGAGGGCGGCATGAGGCTGCCCGCGCTAGAGACCCTGACGGGAGGGAGCAGCCCTCCTCCGACAGACCTCCGCGCAGGCGCAGAGACCCGCTCCGTTCTTCGCGAGATCGGTCTGGAGGACGAGGCCATCGACGAGCTCGTGGCGACCGGAGCAGCGTCGGAGGCCTGAAATCGGGGTCAGGTGTCTACATTTTACACTTGGCGCCGCGGCGCTAAGTGTCAAAAGTAGACACCTGACCCCACATCATCGCCCC
>CAZQPP010000243.1:0-12076 GCA_964594295.1 uncultured Myxococcales bacterium
CCCGCCAAGAAGGCCGTTTCGCCCGCGAAACGCCTGCCCCGCCAAGAAGGCCGGGCCCCAGGGGTGGCCTCAGAAGCTGTCCTTCATCCCCCTCAACACCGCGAAAGCCTCCGTCCCCGGAGCCGGGCGGGCTCCGTGGTGGCGTGCGAGGGCCGCGAGGAGAGTCGGGTCGTCGGCGCGGAGGAAGGGGTTGGTGCGGCGCTCGACGGACATTGGGGCCGGGACGGTGGGGTCGCCGCGGCTGATGATCTCGCCCGCCTCCTCGAGGCGCCGGGCGACGGCCTCGTCTTCCGGGTCGACGTGTGCGGCGAAGCGGAGGTTGCTCTCGGTGTACTCGTGGCCGCAGCACACGAGGGTCTCGGGCGGGAGGTCGCGCAGGCGGCTGAGGCTCGTCCACATCTGCTCGGGAGTGCCCTCGAAGAGACGCCCGCAGCCGGCGAGGAAGAGGGTGTCGCCGGTGTAGGCACGGCCCGCGAGCAAGTAGGTGACCGATCCGGCGGTGTGGCCGGGGGTGTGAAGGACCTTGACCTCCGCTCCCTTCCACGTGAGGCGGTCGCCGTCTTGGACGGCTTCGGTCCGGGAGGGCACGCGATCGAGGGCGCCGGCGACGACGGCGCAGGCGTAGCGCTCGCGGAGCGTCTCGTTCCCACCCGTGTGGTCGAAGTGGTGGTGGGTGTTCCAGACGGCCGAGAGGGTCAGGCCCTGACGCTCGAGGTGCTCGACCACGGGGCCGGCGTCGGCGGGATCGACCACGACGGCCTCGGAGCTCTGCTCGTCGACTATCAGGTGGGCATAATTGTCCGAGAAGAGGGAGATGAGCTCGAAGCGCATTGGGATCGATGCCTCTTCAGGAGGTGTGCCAGCGAGTCATACCAACCCTCCCGCGCTCAGCGCGCGGTCGAAGGTCCAGGCGAGGCCGGCCGTGAGGACCACCGCCGCCGTGCACGCGGCCAGGGCGCGCTCGGCTCTCGCCCCCGCGAGGCGCGCCGTGAGGCGCAGGGCCGCGACCGTCACGACCACCACCGCCAGCTGCGCGAGCTCGATGCCGACGTTGAAGCCGAGCAGCCCGACGAGCAGGCTCGCGCCCTCGAGCTCCTCGGCGAAGGCCCCGGCGAAGGCCAGGCCGTGCACCAGGCCAAAGAGGACCGCCACCGCCATGCGCTGCCGGGCCGCGACCGTGCCGTGGGAGTGGAGGAGCAGGTGGCAGAAACAGAAGAGCGCGGCGCCCGCGCCGGCTACCTTGGACCAACCGGGTGCGGCAGGGGCGGCGAGGGTCTCGACGGCCACGCAGAGCACCAGGGCGAAGACCAGGATTCGGCGTCTCCCCGTCTTCCCCGCCCAGACGTAGAAGCACTCCAGGGCTACGTAGGCGGTCGAGAGCCCGACGAAGGTCTCCACCAGGGCCGTGTTGGAGTGGACCACGCCGGAGGCGGCGAGGCCCAGGCTCACGCTGTGCCCGAGGGTGAAGCCCGTCGCGATGCCGGCGAGCTGAAGGAGGCCGCCGCCGAGGAGCATGAGAGCCACGACGAAGGCCATGTGGTCCCAGCCGCCGGCCACGTGGACCATGCCCGTGCGAAGGAAGCTCCAGAAGGACGGGCGCGTTCGCTCGACAGGCTCGGTGGGCACTTCCACGCGGCGCTGTCCGGCCGTCACCGCGGCCTCGGCGTGGATGCCGTCGCCCACGATGCGGAGCAGGTGAAGATGGGAGGGGGCGAGATCGAAGAAGACCTCGCAGCGCACGGCTGGGGGTGGGTGGGGCTCGCAGCGCACGGACCAGCGCACCGTGACGTGGCCGGGGCCGTCGGCCCAGAGGGCGGGCTCGGCCGAGCTGCTGCAGGCGCCGTCTTCGAGGTCCGGCCTCAGACCCGCCATGGCGAGGCCGGCTATCCAGGCCCGGGCGGCAGGATCGCTGACCAGCCCGGCGGCCTGTCGCCCGAGGACCTCCGGCCGCGCACGTGCGAGCTCTACCACCGGCAGGCGGGCGGTCACCACGAGCTCGTTCGCCTCGATCCGCCACTCGGAGAGGCTGCGAGAGAGGGTGTGAGCGCAGGCCGCGCCGGGGTTGGCGGCGAGGGCGGCGAGGGCGGCCGCCACGGCGAGGAGGGCTGCTCTCACCTGCCCACCGGTCCAGGCTCGGGTGGGTCGAGCGCCGATTGGTCGACGCGGACCTCCGCCCGGCTTCGCAGGGTCTCCACGTAGGCACGCACGCGCTCGTCCTTGCGCTTGCGGCGCCACCGGTCCTCGAGGGCGGCGCGGAGCTTGTCGAATGGTGGCGGCGGGGGCGTCACGGAGTCGACGAGGCGCACGAGCAGGTGCCCTCCGGCGATGCGAAGCGGCCCGGCGTGCTCCCCCGGCTTCATCTTCGACACGGCCGCCGCCGCGGTCGGACCGACGTAGGTGCGCAGCTCCGAGGCCTCGAGGGCGCCGGGGGGCAGGGGGGTCGTCATGGCGTCGGCCAGGGGGGCGAGCGCGTCCCAGCTTGTGCCTTCGGCGAGCTTGCCGGCCGCGGTCTCGGAGCGCTCCTGCGCGTTCCCCATCGAGGCGCGGAAGAAGAGCGTTTCCACGCGGTAGCGGCGAGGCGCCGTGAAGATCTGTCGCGAGGCCTCGTACTCGCGGCGCAGGTCCTCCTCGGTGGGGCGCTCCTCACCGCCGAGGGTGCCGGCGAGGTCGACCATGCTCTCGATCATGAGCTTTCGGGTCAGGGGGTTGGCTCGCACCATGTCCATGCGCAGGGCGTGGGCGAGCAGGAGCTCCTCGGCGATGAGCTCGTCGAGGATTCGCTCCCGCTGCTCGCGGTCGAGGCGCGGCGCGCGCTCCTCCGACGCCAGCGCCCTCACCCGCGCGTCGAGACGCTCCCGGGGTATGGGGACGCCGTCGACCACGGCCGCTCCGCCCAGCTCGCCGGCCGGGCTCTCGGGTTGCACGAGCACGCCGACGAGCGTCAGGGCCACGCCGGCGACCACGCCGAGCCAGAGCAGCAGCTCGGTGCGATCGAAGCCTCGCTCTGCGCTGTCTCTCATCAGTCCACGAAGATGGGAGAGGACCAGGCCCTCTCCTCGTCTTCGGCCGTGCAGGCCCCGTCGACCTTGTAGATACCGCCGAGGCAGATGCTCACGGAGGTGCAGCGTCCGCTCGCGTCACGCTCGCACTTGAAGTTCTCGGCGTTGAACTGCGGAGTCGGGGACTGGATGGCGCGCACGTAGTAGACGGCCGGGCGGCTGGATTCGGTGTGCTCCGGGTCCTCGAACCTGACCGTGCAGCCGGCCGGGTCCGCGGGGCAGGTGAGGGTCTTCCAGGGATCTTCGATGAGATCCTCCAAGGCCTCGTCCGGCTTGATCTGGGGACGGATGCGCACGACCTCTACGCGCGTGATGAGGTGGCGCTCGTCGGTTGGGTTGTAGCACTCGCCGAAGCAGTCCTTCTCGATGAAGCCCTCCGGGGCCTTGGCGCGCGCCTCCTCGGGGCAGCCCGGGGCCTGCTTGAAGGAGCCCACGGCTCTCACCTCGAAGGTCGGGGCCTCGTCCAGCTCCACGATGCTTCCCATCGGCCGGGGCTCGCCGCCCGGGCCGTTCACGAGCTCGAAGGAGAGCAGGATTCGCTCACCTGTCGTGGCGTAGACCTCGCGCCTCTTGAGGGCCTCCCAGATCGCATCCCGATCGCGGCTCCTGGCGTGCACGGCGACGAGGCCGCCCGAGTACCAGTAGTTGTTCTGGCGCTCCCACTCCCTGAAGAGCAGGGTGGCGGCCGCCTCGACGGTGGCCGCGTAGTCGGCTCCTCCGGGGCCGAAGTTGTCGGTCTGCTCGCGCCCCTCCTTGTAGCCGGCGCCGGGGCCGGCCTCGTGGGAGTCGGTGGAGCCGATCAGCCCGAAGCGGTAGCGCAGGGGCTCCTCGGGCTTGGAGAAGTCCGTGCGGGCGAAGGCTGCCTGGACCGTGAAGGCCGGCCTGTAGATGAAGGCGGGCTGGAAGCAGTCGTTGCACTGGCCGCAGTCGAGCCAGTCCTCGGGAGAGGCGTCGAGATCCTTGTTGCGCGCCCCGTTGGGCTCCTCGTCCAGATACGCCTGGCGCGCCCGGGCCACGGCCTGCTCGCAGTCGTCGCTCTTCGGATCAGCGAGGCAAGGCTCCGCCCGCTCTCGCATGATCTCCCCGGCGCGCCAGCAGCAGGGCAGGAAATCGCCTTGAGGCTCGGGACAGCTCAGCGCGCCGTCGTCACCGACGAGGGCGTGACGCCACGGGCGGTACTCCTCCATGCTGCCGTGCCCCGAGTAGACCTCTACGAGGCGCTCGTACTCGGGGCGGTGCTGCGTGCGGTTCTGCTGCACGGCCCAGCTCGCGAGCGGAGGGTGGTGCACCCCCCAGGCGTTCCCGTGCGGGATGACCAGCGCGTCGAAACCCCACTGGTCGAGCTTCTCGTAGAGCTCGGCCGGGTCGTCGGCGACCTCGCGGCAGTCGACCGGCAGCGAGCGGGTGTCCTGGCCCTTTTCGCACTCGGGAACGGCAAGCTCCGCGAGGATCGTCTCACCCATGGTGTCGTAGAGCGCGGCGTTCTCGGAGTCGGCCATCTTCGCGGTGGCGACGATGCCCTTGACGAGCCCTTCGTCGAGGTTGACCACGGTGCTCCTGGCGGCGATGGGGCGAGCCGGGACCTGGTCCTCGGCCACGTCCTTGAAGAAGACGTTCTTGTGGCCCCAGTCCTCCTCGAGGTTCTGGGCGTTCTGGGTCCACTCCCAGCCGAGGAAGGTGACCAGCCGCGGGTTGTCCGAGAGGCCGCCCTCCAGCGCGTTGCAGCTCCGGACGGCCTCCTTGGTCTCCTCCCACATCTCGGGCGTGTAGTACTCCGGGTGATCGGTGATGGCCCAGAAGTCGAGCTGGGAGCAGAAGCGGGCGAAGTCGCAGCGCTGGGTCGGGCCGGCGAAGCCCGCCCCGGCGAGGAGTGGGGAGTTGGTGACCATCGCGTCGAGTGAGTAGGTGCTGTGCACGTGGAGGTCGCCGAAGAGGATGTGCCGGCCTTCACCCGGGAGATCCGGTGGAGGCAGCTTCGCGCCCTGGTCCGTGTCCTCGGTCGGCGTGTCCTTCTCTGCGTTGACCTCGGGCACGGTGTCCTGCGGCGCGGCCGAGGGCTCCTCTTCGTCCTTGCAGCCGCTGAAGGCCAGCAAGAGCGCAAGGGCCGCGAAGCTCCGGATCACGAGAGCGCTTGGAGAATGGAGAAACAGACGCATCCGAACCTCACTGCTCGCCGAGCTTGCAGCCCCAGGGCTCCTCGCAGCCGGCTTCGCCGCAGTCGGCCGCTGGCTCCTCCTCCAGACACCCGTCGCCGTCGGCGTCGCGGCAGACGTAGGCGTGCTCGGTGCTCTCGCCGTCCGGTACCGCGCAGCGGACGCGGCCGGGCTGGTCGCAGGCGTCGCTGCAACCGTCATCGCCGCAGACGCCGCCTTCGCACGACGCGCCCGGCGCGCAGAGATCGGTCTCGCCAAGCTCGAGACAGTCGTCCTCGTCGAAGTCTGAGCAGAGGCCCACCATCTTGCGTCCCGAGGATCGGGTCTCGTTGGAGCACTCCGTGACTCCGTCCTCGCTGCACTCGTCGACGCAGTTGAAGGAGCAGGAGCCGTAGTTGCAGTGCTGGCCCACGCCGCAGGGCTCGAAGTCGTACCACTCGAGGCAGGGGTCCTCGTCTCGCTGGGCGCACGCGGTGGCGATCCACTGGGCGGTCTCGGCGTCGTAGCGGCAGGCCTGATCGTTGAGGACGGGGCACTCGTCTTTGCAGGTGCGCACGCAGGCGTGGTTGGCGCAGATCTCTCCCGGACCGCACGGGGCGACACCCTGTCCGTCCTCGGACTCGTCGATCTGGCCGTCGCAGTCGTTGTCCGTGCCGTCGCAGACCTCGTCGTCAGCCGCGCCGCTGCAGTCGTTGTCTATGCCGTCGCCGCACACGTCGGTGACGCCCGGGTGAACGTCGGGGTTGTCGTCGTCGCAGTCCACGTCCGAGGTGTGCCCGTCCCGGTCGGTGTCGAAGGACACGCTCACTGCGAGGAGGGGCCCGTTGCCGCCCTCCTTGGACTGGAAGACGGCGCGCCGGAACAGGGGACGCTCGGGGCGGCCGAAGTCGGGGTCGTAGATGTGGAAGCCGCAGTTCGGGTGCACGGGGTGGTCGGGCAGGTCCGGGTCTCCCACGGTCCAGCTGCGCACCGCCTTGGTGACGTCGAAGAGCCAGGTGCCGTCCTCGTCCTTCGAGAGGTTCTGCGGCAGGCTGCTCCAGGTGGTGCCGTTGGTGTCGGCGATGGTCAGCTCGTCCCACTCGCAGACCTCGTCCTCGTCGAAGCCGATCTTCTTCAGCGCGGTCACGATCACCCGCGGCGTGCCTCCGAAGCGCTCCACGACCTCCGTGGGCGGCATGCGGAGCACCGCCCGAGTGATCTTGCCCTCCGGGATCTCGCTCATGTCGAAGCGGATGTAGGTGCGGAGCTTGCGGTATCGCGACCAGACCGGATCGTTGCCCTGGTCGCACGCCCCCTCCGGCGCGCAGAAGGGCGGCAGCGCGTCGGCGCCCGGGCAGCACACCATCGGGGGCTCGAGCTTCGTGCACTCGTTCTTGTCGTCCTCTGCGTCGCAGCCCATGGGCTCCACGCCGACCATCAGCCACGGCTCGGTGCCGTGGGCCACTCCGTCGTCGTGGGTGACCCAGGCGTCGTGCGTGGGCCTCAGCGTGAGCACCCGGCTCTTGGGCACGGCGCAGTCGGTGGGGCAGCCCTGCTTGTCCTCGCGGAGGAGGGCGCACCCGCTGCAGACGCCGTCGCCGCAGAAGCCGCAGTCCGTCGGGCAGTCGAGCCACCCTTCGGTGCCCTGGCAGACGCAGTCCCCGCATTCTGCCGCACAGTCCTCCGAGCACTCCTCCGGGCCGCCGTCGGTGGGCTCGCAGACGTTGTTGCCGCAGACCTGCCGCTTGCAGTCCTTGGGGCACCACAGCGGGTGCTCGCCTCTCTCGCAGACCCCATTCCCGCACTCCCCACCGCAGTCGACCGAGCAGTTGCGGGGGTCCTCTCCGCAGCCGAAGCCCATGCAGTAGCCGTCGCCGCAGTAGCTGGTGCCGTCGGGGGTCTGGCAGCAGTCCTGCTTGCAGGTCAGCGGGCTCTCTCCGCAAGGCGAGCAGGTGCCGTCGCCGCAGGCGGAGCAGTCGCAAGGGCAGCTGGGCCGGGTCTCGCCCATCTCGGCCGAGCAGGTGCCGTCGCCGCAGCCGCAGAGCTCCGGGAAGCCTTCGTCGGTCTCGCCGTCACAGTCGTTGTCCTCGCCGTCGCAGGCCTCCTCTCTGGGCTCGCAGGGAGGCTCGCCAGGATCGGCGGCAGGGCCGGGGTCCGCGGCGGTGTCGGTGACGGTGCCCGTGTCCGTGTCCGTGGCGGTGTCGGTGACGGTGGCCGTGTCCGGGCCGGTGTCGGTGACGGTGGCCGTGTCGGTGACGGTGTCGGTGGCCGTGTCGGTCGCCCCGCCGCCCGAGTCCGTGGCCTCCGAGCTGGAGCTGCATCCCGCCGCCGCCGCGAGAGACAACGCGAGTAGAATCACCCAGAGCCTGGCAGCACGCATCTTCGCACCCCGACCGGTGTGAGCGCGAAGCATAGCACCTGATGTCTGCGGTGGGCGCACCATTGCGTTGCCTTTTTCCCGTCCGGACCCTACCCTTCCGGGCCCACGTTGAGGTCGGCCATGCCCGAAGACAAAGACCCGTCGGCTCACGAAACCGATCCCTACACGCGGGAGCGAGGCGAGACCGGCCCGATCGCCGATCGCATCTGGCGCACCCTGTCGGCGACCGTGCGCACGGTAGGGAGCGGGGAGGAACGCCTCCGCAGCGCGGTCCAGGCCGCGCTCAAGGACGAGTCGGTCGCGGCCCTGGTCACCAACCTCCTGCCGCGGGAGCTGGTCTCCCAGCTCGTGCGCACGGCGGACGTCTTGAAGGACGACCTCACGGCCCAGGTCGGGAAGCAGGTGGGCGACTTCTTGCGTCACGTGGAGGTCGGGCGCGAGGTCAGGAGCATGCTCAGCGGGCTCAGCCTCCAGGTCAAGGCCGAGATTCGCTTTGTGGCCACCGACGAAGGCTCTCTGCGCCCCAAGGTGAAGAGCGACGTGGACGTGGGTGTGTCTCCCGAGGCCTCGCTGGACGACCCGGCCTTCGCCGCGACCAGCGAAACGGCCGAGGCTCCCCCAGCGCCCGAGCCCGAGCCCGAGCCCGAGCCCGAACCGAAGACGGCGGCCCCGAAGCCTAGGAGGAAGCCGGCCAAAACAAGGACGACTCGCCGCAAGACGGCGAGCTCGACGCGCAAGCCCGCCGGCAAGTCTACAGCTCGCCGGAAGCCGGCGAGGAAGAAGCCGGCGCCGAAGTAGGTTTGCGGGGGCGGGCGTTCTGAAGCAGAACGCCCCTACCGCGGGAGTTTCCTGCCGAAACTCCTTGTTTGGCGCCCAGGATCAAGGAGATCTCGTGTTATCAGAACGCCTGCTGGAGTTCGCCCTCATCGGGGCCGAGTGGGTCCTCTGGCTTCTCGTGGTGCTCTCGGTCTACTCCATCGCCGTGATGTTCGACCGGATGGTGCTCTACCTCCGCACCCGGGAGCCCATCGCCCGCCTCGAGCCTCCTTTCGTGTCCGCCCTCGCCGCGGGCGACATCAACGCCGCCCGCGGCGCCATAGAGGGAGACGGCCTCATCCGCAATGTGCTGCGCGCCGGCCTGGCCACGCTCGACGGCGAGTGCAGCGACGGCCCCCATGTGGAGCAGGCCATGCTCGGGGCTCTCGCGCGGGAGCGCGCCCGCTACAACGCCCGCTTGATCGTGCTCGGCACCGTCGGCAACAACGCGCCCTTCATCGGCCTGTTCGGGACCGTGCTGGGCATCATCCAGGCCTTCCACGAGCTCGGCCAGCTCGCCGCCGGCCAGGAGGCGAGCAAGGTCGTCATGGCCGGCGTCAGCGAGGCCCTCGTGGCCACGGGTGTCGGCATCCTGGTGGCCATCCCCGCGGTCGCCGCCTACAACGCCTCCAAGGACCACGTGAGCACCCGCGTGCGCCAGGCCGAGGCCCTGATGCGCTCCATGCTCTCGGCCCTCCCGGGCGATCGCAACAACAACGGCTCGGAGGCCTGAGCATGGCCGGCGGCACCCAGAGCGGCTCGGACGACGAGATCATCAGCGGCATCAACGTCACGCCGCTGGTCGACATCGTGCTGGTCCTGCTGATCATCTTCATGGTCACGGCCAGCTACATCGTGCGCCCCGCCATCCCCCTGGACCTGCCCAAGGCCCAGACCTCGGAGCCCGTGGGCACCGGCCTGCTCGCCGTGGCGGTCGCCAAGGACGGAAAGATCTACCTCAACGGGCAGCCTGGAAGCCTCGAGGAGATCACACCGGCGGTCCAGCGTGCGCGCGCCGCCGCGGAGCGCCAGGGCCAGAAGCTCGAGGCCTTCGTGTCGGCCGACCGGCGCGCTCCCTACGGCCTCTTCGCCCAGGTGGTCGACCGCCTACGTCTCGCCGGCGTCGTCGACATCGCCATGGACACGAAGCCGGGCGACCTGGAGCCGCCGGAGCCTCCCGAGGGGTCCGAGGCGACAGAGGCCCCGGAGGCGCCCGAGCCGTGAGGGCCGGCGGCGGCATAGTGGGGCTCGCCATGAGCCTGCTGCTCCACGGCGCCGCCCTCGGCTACCTCTACTCGGCTCCGGCCCCCGACGGGAGCGCGGACAGGGAGAGCATGCCCGTCAAGGTACGCCTGCAGGCGCCCAAGCCGCCGCCTCCTCCTCCGCCCCCGCCGCCCCCGCCACCGGAGCCGGAGCCCGAGCCGGAGCCTCCAAAGCCACCGCCTCCCCCGCCCAAGCCGAAGCCCAAGCCCAAGCCCAAGTGCGCCAAGAAGGTCAAGAAGCTCACCCCCAAGAAGCCCGAGGCCAAGCCCGAGCCGCCCAAGCCGAAGCCCAAGAAGCCGCGGGGCTTCTCGGTGAGCCTCGAGGCGACCGTGGCGGGAGGTGGGATCGCCGTTCCCGCCGTCGAAGGCGGCGGCAACGTCGTCGCCGATGCCTCTCGCCGCGACCTGAAGCCCGGCCCCCGCGACGCAGGCCCACCCGAAGCCGAAGAGAAGCCGAAGGCGCCCCCGCCGGCCGACGTGACGGAGGTCACCAAGCTCCCCCGCCTGCGCAAGGGCCCGGGCCCGGACGAGCTGCGAGCCGCCTATCCCATGGCCGCCCGTCGTGCGGGCATCGAGGGAGACGTGAAGCTCGAGATCCTCGTCGACGAGCGCGGCCGAGTGCGCCGCGTCAAGATTCGCAAAAAGGCCGGCAACGGCTTCGACGGGGCGGCCAGGAAGCTGGCGAAGAAGCTCCGTTTTCGCCCGGCGTTGCAGGGCGACGTGAAAGTGGCGGTTTGGATCGACTGGACCTTCAGGTTCCGTCTGGATTGACGAGCCAAAATACCTCCCCGGCGTGGGACTTTCCCGCAGCCGTGGGCGGTAGGGTGGGTCATTGCGATACCAAGGGGTCACTATGAAGGTTCTGCTCCGCATCGGCGCGTCGCTGGTGCTACTGGCTGTAGCGGCGTGCTCGTCCTCCTCGGAGGGATCGGCGCCCGCCGATCTCGGCAGCACGTCGCCTTCCGAAGACCCGGACGGGACGGACCTTCAGGCCTTGACCGGGCTGGCGAGCGGGTCCGGCCGTGCCAGGTCTCCGTAGCACGCGAGGGCAGACTCGCGGCAGCCGCCGGCGCAGCGCGCGAGGTCGACGCAGCTCGTGCAGGCCTCCGGCACGGCCGCCATCTCTTTGAAGTAGCCCTCACGCGCCCTCGCCATGATGACCTCCCAGGGCTCGTCTGCGAGGTTGCCGAGGTTCGTAGAGGAGACGGCGCACGCCCGCACGTTGCCGAGCGGGTCGATGGTGAAGCCCGGGGTGGCGCTCTGCAGAGAGCAGCGCCCGAGCTTGAGGTGCGGGTACCTGGACGTGTCGGCGACGCAGAGCGGCAAGGAGATGGCGATGGACACCTTCATGCCGAGCCGATCGTTGGCCCACTCCGCGGCGTCAAGGCAGGAGGCGACCATGGCCGGCGTGGGCATCAGGTCCTTGTCATTGTGTGCGGCCGAGCCGGCAACGCAGAGGCGGTTGAAGGCCACCACCTCCACCCCGAGCGCGAAGCAGAGCTCGATCACTCCCTGGATCTCCGCGTAGTTCCGTCTCGTGCAGACGAAGGCGACGGAGACCGGGACCTGGTTCCGCCGCAGCCTGGCGATGGCGGCGACGGTGGCGTCGAAGCAGTCGGCTCCTTTGATCTGATTGTGCAGCTCCCGCGTCGCCGAGAGCAGGGTAGGCTGGACCGGCCGTACCCCGTGACGAGCGAGCCTGGCGGCGACCTCGTTGTCAATCAGCTCGCCGTCGGTCGCGATGGAGACGCCCGCACCGAAGGAGCGGATGCCGGCGACGATCTCGAAGATGTCTTTTCGCAGCAGGGGCTCGCCCCCTGAGATCTGGACGCTGCCCATGCCGCTGCCCTCGAGGGCCTTGCTGACCAGCGGCAGGAGCTCCTCGGCCGGGAGCTCGTCGTAGGGTCCGCCGGCGCCCGCGTCGCAGGCGTTGTAGCAGTAGGCGCAGCTCCGCCGGCAGCGCCGCGTGACCTCCAGCGTCAGGGTCCCCGGAGGCCTCTTCCCCTCCTTCGAGCTACCTGTCGCCATGCGGCAGCACGCCGGCGCTCTCCAGGCGCAGACGCAGCGCTCCCCGGAGGTCCTCCCTTGCCTCGTCGGGCTGGCCGCCGTGGGCGTCCATGAAGACCGCCGCCGGGATCACGCCCTCGACGAAGAGACACGCCAGCTTCTGGCGCCGAGCCGCTTCGTAGCTCGGGCTCTCGCCACCTTCGCCGCCCTCTTCGACAGGTGGCGGCCAGCCGATGCGGCCGACCTCCTCCGCACCGGGGCGGCCGGAGCAGACGTCGCCGACGCCGTCGCCGTCCACGTCCCACTGGTAGAGGTTCTTCACGTCGGGGCAGTTGTCGCAGGCGTCCCCAACCTGGTCACCGTCGGAGTCCGCCTGGTCGGGGTTGTGCACGAAGGGACAGTTGTCGTCCCCGAGGTTGT
>CAZQPP010000244.1:0-10358 GCA_964594295.1 uncultured Myxococcales bacterium
CGAAGGGACGCTCTTCGGCGACGCGGGCACCGGCGGCATCGGTGGCGACGGCGGCGTGGGAGGCCCCGGAGGCAGCGGCGGCGGTGGTGGCGGCGGCCCCAGCTTCAGCATCTTCGTGACCGGCACCGGCACCGCCACCTGCGAGCTGCCGAGCCACGAGGCCACCGGAAGCGCCGGATCTGGCGGCGAGGGCGGAACTTTCGGTCAGGAAGGAGTGTTTGGAGAGGTCTACGGGTCCCACACGGGGTGCGCACCTTGATCAACAGGCCGAGGCCAAAGGCCCTCCTCCCTCCTGCGCTTCTCCTGCTCCTCGCCGTCCCCGGCGGCGCGAGCGCCGACATCCTGCTCGAGGCGAGCTTCGACGGCGACGTGCCCGCCTTCTCGGGCGCCAACATCTGGCAGGGCCACTACTGCGACGACCCCTGGCGGACCGACCTCTCTGACGGCGTCACCCCGAGCACCGACGAGGGCTGCTGCCCTCAGGGACCCAACGCGCGCTGCAACTTCGCCATCTACGACAACTGCTACATGAGCGACGCCTGGGACAACCACCTGGTCACGGGCGGCCCCGAGTGGAAGGACTACCGCTTCCAGGTCCGCTTCAAGAACAGCGACGACGACACCTTCGGCGTGGTCTTCCGCTACCAGAACACGGGGAACTTCTACCTGCTCACCTTCTCCCGCGACCAGGCTCCGCCCCCGAGCGACACGTGCTCCGGCGACAGCTTCTCGGGCGCGCGCCTCGTGCGGGTGCTCTCACCCGACGAGGTCAACCCCGGCGAGGCCGAGCTCATGGCCGAAGCCGAGACCACGTACACGGTGGGCGAGGTGCACCTGCTCACCGTGCAGGTCGAAGGGGCACACATCCAGATCTGGCTGGACGGCGACCACCCGGTGGGCACGGAGCCGGGGCAACTCGTCTTCAGCCTCCTCGACGGAGGCGAGCAGGCATTCCTGCAGGGGCGGATAGGCCTCTACGCCTACCAGAACGGCGCCTCCGAGGAGCCCTGCAGCCAGCAGGACGCCTGCTGGTTCGACGACGTGCTCGTGACCACGATCCCGGACGAGCCTCCGGTCCAGGACGCGGACGGCGACGGGGTGCCGGACGCCGCGGACAACTGCGAGGCCGTCCCCAACGGCGACCAGGTGGACACGGACGGCGACGGCCTGGGCGACGCCTGTGACGACGACCCCGTCCCGGCGGATGCCGGACCCGCGCCGGGCGCCGATGCTGCCGCGCCAACCGACTCCGAGCCCCCGACCGGCACCGATCCGGGGGCGACGGCCGATACGGCGGCGGCGCCCGAAGACGCCGCTCCGCCCGCGGACGGCGTGGGGGCGACCGAGGGCTCCGACGGCCGGGGCGTGCCGGGTGTCCTGGTCCCGCCCGAGGCGACCGGCTCGAGCCCGGCGGCCCCCAGCTACCCGTCGCCGGGGCGCAGGCGCACGGCCGAAGGCGGCGGCGGGTGCGGCGCCGGCCCGGCGTTGCCGGGGGCCACGTGGCTCCTCGGTGCCTTGCTCTGCGTGTTGCCGCGCCGGAGGCGCCGGCGCTGCTAGTCTTTGATCTAGCTGTTAGCTGTTAGCTGTTAGCGGTTAGCCAGAAACCCTGCGCACTTGCGGCTGCGTCTCCGCTCACGCCTTCGCGTTTCAGGCGAAGTGCCCACTTCGCCGAAGCAACGGGAATGCCTGAGCTAATGGCTAACGGCTAATGGCTAATCGCTTGTCTTGGGGCTAGTCAAGCACTAGGGCTGCCTGCGCTGGTAGCGGAAGCGGATGGCGCCGGCTCGGATGATGTCGCCGTCCTTGACGAGGGCGACCATCTCTCGCTCCCCGTTGATGAAGAGCCCGTTCTTGCTCTCGAGATCCACGGCCAGCGGGCCGTTCTCGGTCCAGCGCAGGCGCAGGTGGCGCCTCGAGATGGAGTCGTGGTCGATCGTGACCTCGCACTTGGAGGCGCGGCCGACGATGGTCTCGAAGCAGTCGAGGGGGAAGGCTTTGCCCTCCTCCGGCGGGTCGAGGCAGACGAGGGCGCCGGTGTCGGGGGGCGCCGCGCGGTGTCCGACAGCACGCCCGAGGTCCGCACACGCCTCCACCGGCGTGATGTCGCGCGTGGCGAGCTCCGCTACCGCCTTCTCGACGTCGGTCCAGCCGTCGCTCAATATCCCCTCTTGGTGCTCTCGCAGAAGTGCTTCGCCTGCGGCGACCCAGCCGTTATGCCGAACATCCCGCTGACCTGCTCTACCTCCTCATCCTCCTCGTCGTCCCCGGAGCGCGTAGGGCGGACCCACCGCTCGAGGACCGAAGGCTGCTCTGCGGGCTCTGGCTCGGGCTCGACGTCCTTGGCGGCTGCCTCGGCGGCGGCGTAGGTCCGGGTCTCGTCGAGCTCCTCTTCCTCCTCCTCCTCGACCCGGGGCGCCGGCTCGGCGCCGAAGTAGGTGCGCGTCTCGGGGAGGTCCTCGTCCGGGTCCGGAGCGGGGCGGGATGCGTCGAGAGCGCTCGAGGCGGTCTCGTCCACGGAGCGTGGCGGCTCGGTCTCCTCGCTGGTCTCGCTCTCGAACTCGATGTTGAAGCCCGGTCTCAGATCGGCCTCCACCTCTATGACGAAGCCGCCGTCGAGCTTGTCCCAGCGCCGGACGCGGCTGTCCGGATCGGTCTCGGGATCGGGCGCCACGGGTGACGGGGTGGCCTGGCCCACGAAGGACTCGACCTCCCGCTCGACGGGGCGCGCCGTCGACGCGCCGGCTCCGCGCTCATCGGCGGGGTGGATGCCCCTGGTCCTGGCGCCCGACGCCGCCGGCGGCTTGCGCCGCGGGAGTATCTGCCCGCACGCGGTGCAACGCAGCTTCTTGGCGGGCGACTTGGTCGCGCAGCAGGGGCACACGATCTCCGGTGCTGTCGGTAGTCTGCGACGATCTGGGGCTGACACTTTGTGCTGCTCCGCTCTATGACTTCATCGGCAGCCGGGCGGCCGGCTTGAGCGCGCGCCATCAACGCGCACCGGGTGCGCGCCTTCACCGCGCAGTTGTGGTAATCCCCGGAGCATGAACCGGAGGGCTCCAAGGCCGCGCGTCTTCCTCTTCGCCGCTGCGCTGTGCGTAGGGCTGGGCCTGCACGCCCACGCCGACCAGGCCCCCGATGCAGGCGCCGCTCCACCGGACGGCGCCGGGGCCGCCCCGCCGGCGGATGCGGTGGCAGAGCCTACATCCCCGGACACCGCCGCCGGCACCGCTCCGGCCGAGGCGGAGAAGGAGGGCAAGCCCTCTCCCTCCACCAGGGAGCAGGGGGCGAAGAAGGACGGCGCCGAGGAGGGCAAGGAGGAGGAGGGAGCAGAGGCGAAAGAGGATGACGGCGATGGGGACGAGGAGGACCTGCCGAAGCCCCGCAAGCCCAAGGAGGTCCGCATCCAGACCAAGGACGGCGGGGTCGTCTACAGGATAGAGATAGAGGACGTCATCGACCTCGGCCTCGCACCCTTCGTCGAGAGATCCCTCGAGCGCGCGGCCAAGGATCCCAAGGCCGTGGCCGTGCTGAGCCACATCCACACCCCGGGCGGCCGCGTGGACGCGGCGGTGCGGATCCGCGACGCGCTCCTTCGCTCCAAGGTGCCGACCATCGCGCTCATCGAGAGCGAGGCCATCAGCGCCGGCGCTCTCATCGCGCTCGCCCACGACTACATCGTCATCGTCCCGGGCGGGACCATCGGCGCCGCGACGCCTATCCAGATGGCAGGCGGAGGCGAGGCGCAGGCCGTCGGTGAGAAGATGGTCAGCTACGTGCGCGGGGTCTTCAGGGCCACCGCCGAGGCGAAGGACAGGGATCCCGCCGTGGCCGAGGCCATGGTCGACAAGGACAAGGTCGTGCCCAAGCTGGCTCCCAAGGGCAAGCTCCTGACCATGAGCGCCATGGAGGCCCACGCCTGGGGGGTCGCGGACCTCCTCCTCGATGACGAGGAAGCCATGATGAAGGAGACCGGGCTCGCCGGTCAGAAGGTGGTGCGCGTGGTCTCGAACTGGGCCGAGCGAATCGCGCGGGTGCTCACCCACCCGGTCGTGAGCGGTCTGTTGATGACCTTCGGCTTCCTGGGCCTGCTGATGGAGTTCTACTCTCCGGGCTTCGGGGTCACCGGCGCCATCGGCCTGACCTGCCTGTTCCTCTTCTTCTTCGGCCACTACGTGGTGCGCCTCGCGGGCCTCGAGGAGCTGGGCATGTTCCTGCTCGGCCTGGCCCTGCTGGCCGTGGAGCTATTCGTCACACCTGGCTTCGGCCTGCTCGGGGCGGCCGGCCTCGGGCTGGTGCTGGCGGGGCTGGTCTTGTCTCTCATCGCGCTGCCCATCGACGTGTCCTTCGACACCGGTGAGCTTGCGAGCGCGTTTGTGCGGGTGATGGTCTCGCTCGCCGCCACCATCGTCATGGCCGTCGTCCTGGGCAAGAAGCTGGGAGGTTGGGGCGCTTTCAGGCGCCTGGTCCTCGCGGACGCCGTCACGGGCAGGGCCGTCGGCTTCGGCGGGCCCCAAGCTCAAGACGGTGAGCCCCGGCCGGAGAGCGCCGCGGCCGGAGAGGCACCCCCGCCGGGATCCTTCGGCGTCGCCCGCACCGACCTCAGGCCCTCGGGCAAGGTCCGCGTGGCGGGAGGCACGTACGACGCCATCACCGGTGGGGAGGGCATCACCAAGGGCGCGCGTGTCGAGGTGCGCGGCACCCGCGGCTCCGCGCTGGTGGTCCGAGAGGCCGAAGGGGAGAGCGAAGAGGGCCCGGGAGAGGAGCCCGCGAATGCCTGACGACCTCATCCTCGCCATCGGCCTGCTGGTCATCGGCTTCCTCCTCATGGGCGTGGAGGTCGTGCTGGTCCCCGGCTTCGGTGTCATCGGCCTGCTCGGGCTCGGCGCCCTGGGAGGCGGGTGCTACGTGCTCTGGCTGGCCGCAGGCCCCTTCGCCGGCGCCATCGGGGTGCTCGGGAGCCTCGCGCTCTCGGTCCTCATGGTGTGGTTCTTCGTGCGATCGAAGCGGGCTCGAAAGCTGGTGCTCGAGCAGGAGGTCAGCGGCATCGCGACCGGAGTCGAGCGCCTCGAGCCTCTCCTCGGGAGGGAGGCGAATGTGATCTCCCCCCTGCGCCCGAGCGGCATCGTGGAGATCGACGGGGAGCGCTACGACGGGGTCCTGAAGGACGGGAACTTTCTGGAGCGCGGCACGCGAGCCCGGGTCGTGGGCAGCGAGCATGGCCAAATCGTGCTCGAGCCGGTAGAAGGCGACGACACACAAGACTGAGCAGGAACTGGAGGCCTGAGCGATGGACGTCGGATTGATCTTGATGGCCCTTGGGGTCTTCGCGCTCTTCGTTCTCTTCGTCTACTTCATCCCGGTGCGTCTCTGGATCGCGGCCGCGTCCAGCAACGTGCCCGTGGGCCTCGGCACCCTGATCGGCATGCGCCTGCGCCGGGTCACGCCGTCGGCGGTCATCGACCCGCTGATCAGCGCGCACAAGGCCGGCCTGAAGCTGAGCACGAACCAGCTCGAGAGCCACTACCTCGCCGGCGGGCGCGTCATGAGCGTGGTCAACGCCCTCATCAGCGCCCAGAAGGCAAACATCCCGCTCACCTTCGACCGGGCCGCCGCCATCGACCTCGCCGGCCGTGACGTCTTCGAGGCCGTGCAGATGAGCGTCAACCCGAAGGTCATCACGACCCCGCGGGTCGCCGCCGTCGCCAAGGACGGCATCCAGGTAATCGCCGTCAGCCGCGTCACCGTTCGCGCCAACATCGAGAAGCTCGTCGGCGGCGCGGGCGAGGAGACCATCCTCGCCCGGATCGGAGAGGGCATCGTCACCACAATCGGCTCCGCCAAGGGCTACGAGGACGTGCTCGAGAACCCGGACACCATCTCCCACACCGTGCTCGGCAAGGGTCTCGACGCGGGCACGGCCTTCGAGATCCTCTCCATCGACATCGCCGACGTGGACGTGGGCGAGAACATCGGCGCCAAGCTCCAGACCGAGCAGGCCGAGGCCGACAAGCAGGTCGCCCAGGCGCGGGCCGAGAGCCGGCGGGCCATGGCCATTGCCGCCGAGCAGGAGATGAAGGCGCGCGTCCAGGAGATGCAGGCCAAGGTCGTCGAGGCCGAGGCCGAGGTGCCGCTGGCCCTCGCCACGGCGCTCCGCGAGGGCAAGCTCGGCGTCTTCGACTACTACAACCTGAAGAACATCGACGCCGACACCTCGCTCCGCGAGACCCTCGGCAGCCCTCAGGGAGACAAGAAGCCCACCGACCCCGGTGAGAGCGGACGTTGACGGGCGAAGTCCGCCCCGACGCCGCTGACCCGCGCCGCGTCCTCGACTTCCTCCGGGAGGTCCGGGAGGGGCGGCCCGGGGCCCGGCGGCGCCTGAGCGAGGTCTTCGTCCTCGCCGATCTGCTCGACCTCGACCGGCGCTGGGATCTCCGCCCGCGCCGCGTGGGGCCCGCGGGCGAGACCCCGCGCAGGGAGGGGTGAGAGGTGGCCTTCGGACCGCTGCGCGCAGACCTGGCCGACATCTTAGAGATCGCCGTCCAGCTGATAGTCGCCATCGTCGCCATCCTCGCGACGCGCAAAAGGCGACCAGCGCAGCAGCAGCAACCAGAGCCGGAGCCGGAGCCCCTCCCATACGAGCCGGAGCCGGAGCCCCTGCCGGAGCCGGTCGAGCCCGAGCCCGTGGCTGTAGAGGCGCCTGCGCCCACAGCAGGGCGTGACGCCCTCACGGCCGCGCTGGCTCGCTGGAAGAAGGCGGCCATGCCCGTGCTCGGCGAGGTGCGCACCCGGGCCGTGGTGGAGGCCGCGATCGCCGGTGTCGACGGGGGCATGCACCAGCGCCCCTGGCCGGCCGACTCCGACGCCCAGGCCGCCGAGTTGGCGGCGACCGTCGCGCGCGCCGCGGATCGTCTGTCCGGGGCCGCCGGCGGCATGCCTCGGCTTTGCGCGGAGGCCCTGTCGGACCTTCTCCGTCCGATCCTGGGCGCGACCAGCGCCGGCTTCGGGGCGAACCTGAGAGACGTCCTGCCGCAGGTAGGAGACACCGACTCGCAGGTCGCCGATCTTGCCCTCGAGGCGGGCCTGTTCGCCACCGCGGTGCCCCGCTCGACCCGTGATCCGGCGGCCGCCCTGTGGACCTTGGAGCAGGGCCTCTCGCAGGTCCTGCTCGCCGACGAGGAGACCCTCCAGGCCCTGCTCGAGCACCTCCGCGACCAGATGCTGAGCGAGCTGCAGGCGGGGTCGATCCTGGGCCAGGTCCTGCTCGACATCTTCCGGGCCGAGGAGGGCCCGACCCTCCTGCTGGAGTCCTTCGTCGCCCTGACCGTGGCGGAGCACACGGGCCCCCTGATGCTCCGGGTGGAGCAGCGCTCGCGCCGGCGCTCGAAGGGGGCCAGGGGTGCGCTGCGCATGGCGATAGCGCGCCGCGTGGTGGAAGGTCCCCCCGCGAGCCGGGACGAAGACGAGGACGAGGAGGCGGTCGACCCGTGGCCGCTGGTGGTGGAGGCCCTCGCGGTGTCGCTCCGCGCCGTCGCGGTGGGGCCCGCCGAGAGCGGTCCGAGCCTTCACCGCCTGAGCGATCCCTGGTCGACAGCGGAGACCGGGCTGGCCTCCGCCGTTACGGCCGCTCTCTCCTCGGAGCGGGCTCCGCTACCGCGTCGTCGCCCCTCGGCCAGGGCAGCCCTCGCGGTCTTCGCGGGCCTCCTCGACCAGACCCCCGACCCGGTCGCCGACGAGCGCCGCCTCGCGCTGGTCCTCGACGCGATGCGCGGGCGATACCCCAGGCGAATGCGCGAGCGCGAGCGAGGGGCGACCGCCGCCTCGGCTGCCTCGCGGCCGGCCGAGGTCACGGCCGCGGACGCCCTCGTGATGCAGGTCCTGCTCGGCCGCCCGAAGGCCAGGCGACACCCGCTGCTGGGCCCGGGCCCGGTTCCGATGTGGGGCAGGCGTTAATCTGGGGACTGTCCCCTCGGTCACTTCCTCCCGAAGCTGATCCCGGCCGCGTCTCCCTTACCGCCCCTCCCTGGAGGCGGCTTGAAGACGGTGAAGTAGACACCCACACACAAGGCCGTGGCGAGGCCGGCCAGCAGCCCGTCCTCGGTGCTGTCGCGGAGGAACACGACGACCATGCCCACGAGCACGGCCGCGCCGGCGACCATGATCGCGACGTTCTTGTCGAAGTTGACCCGGTGGGCCTCCTTGTGGATGCAGCACTGCTTGTACTTCTTGCCGCTGCCGCAAGGACAGGGCTCGTTTCTTGCCACCGCCGCCATGTACGCCCCCTGTGCTGCACAAGTGTCCCCTATCTGACCGGGAGCGGGCGCCGGAGTCAACAATCCTTTGGAGCCGCGATCTCCGCTTGCGGCCCCGCGGCCGCGGGCATACCCTAAGCGCGCAAACCTCGGGAGCGGACCGCTGCGCTGGTTAGTCAAATTCGCCCTTGCATGCGTCCTTCCCCGGACCGAGCATTTGCCCGGTATCGCGGACACGGACCTCGACGGCTTCCTCGACACCTACGCCCGCCAGGCCCACCCGATGATGAAGCTCGGGGTGTACGGGGCCGCGCTTGCCTTCGTCTTTCTCCCCTTCGCGACCATCTTCGTGCCGCTCCCGGCCTTCCTGCTGCCGGCCTCCTGGCGTGAGGCCCACGTCAGCCGCGCCGCCAACCATCGCTTCTACCTCATCCGGCAGGTCATCTTGCTGCTGAAGTTCGCCGCGGGCTTCTGCTGGGGCGCCGACCCGGAGGTCCGGCGCCGCATCGGCCTCCGCCCCATGCCCCCCGATCCGGGCACCTTCCGGGAGTCGTTTTGAAGCACACCGCCTACCAGCCGCCCGGAGCGCGCTTCGAGGTCGACTGCGACTATGCCGTGGTCGGCAGCGGGGCAGGGGGCTCGTGCATCGCCGTCACCCTCGCCCGCGGAGGGGCGAAGGTTTGCGTCATAGAGGCGGGAGCCTGGCGCGACCCGAAGGACTACCCGCACAGCATGCTGGGTGTGACCCGCGACTTCCTGCTCGACTGGGGCACTACCGTCGCCAAGGGCAGCTCCTACTGGCCCATCGTCCAGGGCAGCGCGGTGGGCGGGACCACGGTGATCAACTCGGCCATCGTGGTCCGCACTCCGGCCGACATCTTCGAGCAGTGGGAGCGGGAGCACGGCGTCGGCGGTGACACCCTCCGAGACGAGGTCTGGCGTCACCAGGAAGACATCGAGGAGGAGCTCTGCGTCACCATTCCCTCGGACGAGGCCCTCGGTCGCAGCAACATGCTCGCCCTGAAAGCGGACAAGGCGCTCGACCTCGGCGGAGAGCTCACCCGCAGGAACATCGAGAATTGCCGTGGCGACGGCCTCTGCCTGCAGGGCTGCCCGGGTGGCTTCAAGCGGAGCACGAACCTCAACTACATCCCCGAGGTCGTCGAGCTCGGCGGCCACGTCCTCTCCTGCGCGCCGGCGCGCAAGGTCCTCTTCGAGGGGCGTCGCGCCATCGGCGTCGAGGGCCGCTTCCGGCACCCGGTCGACCGGCGCAAGGGCGCCGACTTCTTCGTGCGCGCCCGCAAGGGCGTCGTCATGGCGGCCTCGGTCACCCGGAGCTCCCTCCTCCTGCAGGACTCCGGAGTGCGCTCGCCAGCCCTCAACCAGAACTTCCGCGCCCACCCCGGCACGGGCATCTTCGGCCTCTACGACGAGCCCGTGGACATGGAGAAGGGCGCGACCCAGGGCTGGGCGAGCGTCAAGTACCGAAACGACCCGGGCTTCAAGCTCGAGACCCTGAGCCTCCCCGTCGAGCTCGTGACGAGCCGCTTCAAGGGGGCCGGCAAGATCCTCCCCGAGCGCATCCGCGAGTACCCCTACATGGCAATGTGGTGCTTTGCCCTGCGGGCGGAGTCGGTGGGCAGGATCACCCGCAACTTCATGCGCCAGCCCATGGTGCTCTACGACCTCAACCGCCGCGACATGGAGGTCTGGCGCCAGGGGGCCGTCATGGTGGCGAAGATGCACTTCGCGGCCGGCGCGAAGGCGGTCGTGCCCGGCGTGCACGGCGTGCCTTTCAAGCTCAAGGAGGACGAGCTGCACCTGCTCGAGCAGTCCTCCCTGGATCCAGGGGCCTGGATCGGCATCAGCTCGCACATCTTCGGAGGCTGCGTGATGGGCTCCGACCCCTCGCGCAGCGTCTGCGACGGCCTCGGGCGCGTCCACGGCTACGACGGCCTCGTGGTCGCCGACGCCTCGGTCATCCCGACGAACCTCGGCGTCAACCCCCAGCACACCATCATGGGTCTCGCGCGGACCTTCGGCGAGGCGATGTTAAATGAGGCGTTTCACTAGGGAAACGCCCCGCGTAGAGGCGCTTCGCTTGCGAAG
>CAZQPP010000244.1:10458-11998 GCA_964594295.1 uncultured Myxococcales bacterium
CTTGCGAAGCGCCTGCCCCGCCAAATGAGGCGTTTCACTAGGGAAACGCCCCGCGAGACTGTGAGCGCTCGCCGTTTGCCATGGTCGCGGAGGGGAAATAGCCTGCGCCGCCATGTCCAGATGCGCCAGCTTCCTCCCCGCCTTCTTCCTGCTCATCGCCTGCGTCGCCCCGGCTTGCTCCAGCGACGTTAGGAGCGCCACCGGCAGCGGCGCGCCGGATGCCGCGGCCGGCGGTGACTCCGACGGCGGCGCGCCCGCCTCGAAGGATCTCGGCCCGGAGCGCGAGACCTCGGCCGGGCTGTCGGATCCGGGGGCTGCCCAGCCAGCCGACACGGCGGCGGGCAAGAGCGACACCGGCGCTCCGACGCCTGACGCCTCGCAGCAGCCCTCTGACAACGCGGGCACGGACCCGGGGGGGACGCCGAGCGATCCGGGCACCGGCCCGGTCGATCCAGGGGCGGCGCCGGTAGACCTCGGCGCGCCCGCCTGCCCGTGGGCCATCGAGCACGAGCCGGTCGTCGAGGCCGACATCGCGGCGGGGCCCGTCACGATCAGCGCGGGCGTACCCGAGGGAGCGGACGTGGCCCTCTTCTACCGCAGGCGCATCGAGGGCGAGCCCTGGACCGAGGTCGTGGCCCAGCCTGCCGCGGGCGGGGCGAGGGAGGCCGTCATCCCCAAGGAGGCCCTCAGCTTCGCCGGCATGGCTTACTACCTCACGGCCGGGGAGGCCGCCTGCGCGCTGGCCCACCCGGACACCGGCCCCAACGCACCCCACCACATCAAGGTCTACGGTGAGATGCGCATCCCCACGGCCGCCGGGACCTACAGCTCCCTCCCGAGCGTGTCGGGCCACCAGGTCGTGTGGGCCACTGACCAGGAGGGCGTCAACAGCGACGACGTCTTCATCTACGACCTGCACGCCATGGCCATGGGTCAGCTCACGGATCGCGCCAGGGCACAATCCGCCCCCAAGATCTCAGGCCAGAACGTGATCTGGGTCGACATGCGCAACGTCGCGGACGACCGCAACAAGGACGTCTACCTCTATGACCTCATCAGCGGCGAGGAGCACCAGGTCACCACCCATCCCCACGACCAGTACGGGGCGCGGCTCCACCGCCACCTCGTCGCGTGGCGCGACGACCGCCACATGACGGGTCCGATCAACGGCGACATCTACGCCTACGACATGGGCCGGGATCTGCGCTTCGGCACCGCCGACGACGCCGGCGAGCTGCGCCTGAGCTCCAACCCCTGTGACCAGACCGCCCCCGATGTCTACGTGGACGAGAGCGGACGCGCGCGCGTGGTCTGGTACGGCGAGCCCCACAGCAGCGAGGACGGGGGCTGCACCAGGGAGGAGGACGTCTACCTCGTGGACTTCGGCCCGGACCTCTTGTTCGGCAGCGCAGACGACATCGGCCCGGTCAACGTCACCGAGACCCCCCACGAGCAGACCTCGCCGGCCATCTGGGGCCGCCGCATAGCCTGGCTCGACGCCCGGGCCGGCAACTGGCTCAAGCCCGAGATCTACACCTAC
>CAZQPP010000245.1:0-11937 GCA_964594295.1 uncultured Myxococcales bacterium
CGTTTCGCAGGCGAAACACCCCTACGCGGGGCGTTTCGCTGGGCGAAACGCCTTGGGCGGGGCGGGCGTTTCGCAGGCGAAACACCCCTACGCGGGGCGTTTCGCTGGGCGAAACGCCTTGGGCGGGGCGGGCGTTTCGCAGGCGAAACACCCCTACGCGGGGCGTTTCGCTGGGCGAAACGCCTTGCTATGCTTGGCGCGTGAAACCCGTGCGACGCTACCTCGATCGGCTTGTGGCGGAGCTGTTTGCGCCGTTGACCAAACACTCCGGCCGTAGCTTCAGCGTGCTGGGCACGGACAGCGAGCAGGGCCTTCAGATCTTCGTGGAGCACCGCGGCCGTGTGCTGCTGCTGGAGTTCGAGGACCGGAACGAGGAGCTCGACTGCAGCGCGCGGACCGCCCGCTTCAACGTCTCGGCGCGCTGCCAGTTCGACGCCGCAGCCGACCTCGACGACGCGGACCGGCGCCTCGTGGCCGCCATCGTCGAGACGGTCCGCCGCCGCGAGCACATCCTCCCCGACCCACCCCGGCCCAGCACGGGCCGCTCCATGGCCGTCAGGGAGATCCTGGTGGACCGCATGCTGGTGCCCGAGGGCGCCGGTCATTACTACATCAACCCCTACGTCGGCTGCCTCATCGGCTGCGAGTTCTGCTACGTCATGGAGCGGGCCGACCTCAGCAGGCGCATGGAGGGCCTGCCCAAGATGCCCTGGGGGCGATGGGTCGACGTCAAGGTCAACGCCGCCGAGGTCCTCGCCGAGGAGGTAAGACGTTTCCCCCCCGGCATCGTGCGCCTCGGTCCTATCCTTACCGACCCCTACCAGGGTCCCGAGCGGCGCTACCACATAACGAGGCAGTGCCTCGAGGTGCTCCTCGAGCACCAGTTCGCGCCCGTGGTCCTGACCAGGGCCGCGAGGGTCCTCGACGACCTCGACCTGCTCGCCAGCTTCGAGCGCGCAGCGGTGGGCTTCTCGATCCCCACCGACGACGACCGCATGCGGGCGCTCTTCGAGCCCGGCGCCGACCCCATCGACGCCCGGATAGAGGCTCTCGAGCGCTGCCACGAGCGCGGGCTGAGCACGCTGGCGGTCATCCAGCCCATGCTGCCCATGGACACCGACGCCCTCGTGAGACGCCTCGGCCCTATCGCCGGCTCGGTGCGCATCGACCGGATGCACCGCATGGACCTGATGGGCCCGCGCTACGCCGAGCACGGCCTGGAGTGGGCGGCCACCGACGCCTTCTTCGAGGAGACCCAGCAGCGGCTGCGGGAGGGGCTCGAAGGCTACGGGGTCCAGCTCGACGACCTCGACGACCTCGCGCGCCTGCTGGACAGCTCGCCGGCGAAACGCTGAAGCAACCCCTTGACAACGCGCTGTGTCGTAGGCAGGGGTAGTCTCCCCAAACGAGGCGTTTCCGGAAGGAAGCGCCCCGCGTAGGGGTGTTTCGCCTCGAAACACCCGCCCCGCAAACTGCCAGGCCACGCTTCAGGTCACGCATGATCGTCATCGACGAAGAGTTCTGCAAAGGCTGCAAGGTCTGCGTGGAGTTCTGCCCCACCAGGGTGCTCGAGATGTCCGACACCCTGAACAGGAAAGGCTACTACCCACCGCTCGTGGAGCGGGAGCGCGAATGCCACGGCTGCCGGCTGTGCGAGCTCCTCTGCTCCGAGTTCGCGATCTTCATCGTCAATGAGTGACGTCGTGCGAGACGCGGACCTGCGGGATCGTTACCTCGAGACCCTCGGCGGCAAGGACTACTTCCTGCAGGGCGACGAGGCGGCCGCCCTCGGCTCGATCTTCGCCGGCTGCACCTTCTTCGGGGGCTACCCGATCACGCCGGCATCCGAGATCGCCGAGGTCGTGGCGCGGGAGCTGCCCAACGTCGGCGGCTACTACGTGCAGTTCGAGGACGAGATCGCCTCGATCTCCGCGGTGATCGGCGCCGTCTGGGCCGGCGCGAAGGCGATGACCGCCACGAGCGGCCCCGGCTTCTCGCTGATGCAGGAAGCCATAGGCTACGCCTGCATGACCGAGACTCCCTGCGTGATCGTGGACGTGCAGCGCTCGGGCCCGTCGACCGGGCAGGCGACCCTGCCGGCCCAGGGCGACATCATGCAGGCCCGCTGGGGCACCCACGGCGACCACGAGATGATCGCGCTCTCGCCCATGAGCGTGCAGGAGTGCTTCGACCTCGCCGCGGAGTGCTTCAACCTCGCCGAGGAGTACCGCAACCCGGTGATCTTCCTGATGGACGGGGAGATCGGCCACATGCGGGAGCAGGTGCGGCTCCCGCACCCGAGCGAGATCTCGAGGAGACACCGCCCGAAGGTCAGCTCCCGTGAGGAGACCGCCTTCGGCGGGAGCCTCGTGCCGCCCATGGGCGAGTTCGGAGATGGGAACTTCCTGCACGTGACCGGCTCCACCCACAAGCCCAACGGCATGAGGGACGTCCGCACCCAGGAGGTCCACGACAAGCTGGTGCGGCGGCTGGTCAAGAAGATCGAAGACGCGCGGGAGAAGCTCGCGCGGGTGGACCTCGAGCTGGACGAGGGCGCAGAGGTCGGCGTGCTCGCCTACGGCGCTACCGCGCGGCCGGCCATGGGCGCCGTGCTGCGGGCGCGGGAAGAGGGGCTCAAGGTCAACTTCTGCCGCCCCATAACGATCTGGCCCTTCCCGAGCCACGAGATCCAGAAGGCCTGCAAGGGGCTCCGCCGCCTGATCGTGCCGGAGCTGAACCTCGGACAGCTCGCGCGGGAGGTCGAGCGCTACGTCGACTGCGAGGTCGTCCGCATGTCCAGGATCGGCGGCGTGCTCCACACGTCCCAAGACATTCACGAAGCGATCGTCGAGGCGGGCGCATGAGCCGATTGCTCAAGGAGCTGAACGAGCCCGAGTACTCCCTGGCGATGCGCGGGGCCCTGCTGGGTGAGACCGCCACGCTCGGGAAACCGACCTACGGCGTGACGGATCCGCTGGCGGGCCTGCAGTACGACCAGCCGGAAGAGCGCAGGCGGCCTTTCAAGCACCGGCTCCTGAAGTACCTGCGCCAGGAGATCATGCCCACGACCTTCTGCGTGGGCTGCGGCGGCGGGACGGTGCTCAACTGCTTCGCCCACGCCATCGACGAGATGGGCTTGGACCCCAAGCAGATCGTCTGCGTGACGGGCATCGGCTGCTCCTCGTGGATCCCGAGCCCCTACTTCCTCTGCGACACCCTCCACACGACCCACGGGCGGGCCGTCGCCTTCGCGTCGGGCGTGAAGGTGATGAAGCCGGACATGAAGGTGATCATCATCGCGGGGGACGGCGATCTCGCGGGCATCGGCGGCAACCACCTGATCCACGCCGCGCGCCGCAACATCGACATCTCGGTGTTCCTGGTCAACAACTTCATCTACGGCATGACCGGCGGCCAGGTCTCCCCGACCACCCCGGCCGGCATCCCGACCACGACGACGCCCTACAAGAACGTCGAGCACCCCTTCAAGATCGCCGAGCTCGTCGCCGCCGCGGGCGGCTCCTACGTCGCGCGCTGGACCACCTTCCACGCCTTCCAGCTCATGGAGTCGATGCAGAACGCCATCAAGAGAGAGGGCTTCAGCTTCGTCGAGATCATGAGCCAGTGCCCCGTGAGCTACGGCAAGCACGCGGGCCAGAAGGACGCCGTCACCGCCCTCGAGGGCTTCAGGGACGGCTCGGTGCACATCGACGAGGCGAGGGAGATGAGCGAGGAGGAGCTCGAGGGGAGGATCGTGGTCGGCAAGCTGGTCGAGCGCAGCCGCGGCGAGCTCACCCGTGGGCTGCGGGAGCTCAACGCCCTGAGGGCAGCGGAGCTGAGGGCCCTTTGGGGCGACGGAGCCGGAGCATGAAGGTCCGATTCGCCGGCTTCGGCGGCCAGGGGGTCGTGCTCTGTGGAGTGATCTTCGGCCGCGCAGCCATGCTCGACGGCAAGCGCGCCGTCCAGACCCAGGCCTATGGCAGCGCCTCGCGAGGAGGCCTGACCAAGAGCGACGTCTGCATCGAGTCGGGTGAGATCTACGACCTGACCTACGAGGAGTTCGACGCCCTCGTGCTGATGTCCCAGGAGGCCTACGACCACTACGCCGAGAACCTCGGCCCCGAGGGCCGGATCGTCTACGAATCCGACATGGTGGAGATCGGCGACGAGCTGAAGGGGCGGGCCCACGGCATGGCCGCCACGGACATGGCCTTCAAGGACTTCGGGCGCAAGATCATGGCGAACATGATCATGATGGGTTTCCTCAACGAGACCGTGGGCATCGTGTCCCACGAGTCCCTGGTGCGGACCGTGCGTGAGTTGGTGCCGAAGGGGACCGAGGACAAGAACCAGGCGGCGGTGGAGAAGGGCGTGCAGATGGCAGCCCAACGCCGCGCCGGGGAAGAGACTCAGGTGCAACAATGAGAAAGGAGATCCGCTTCTGCGGCTTCGGCGGCCAGGGGATCATCCTCGCCGGCGTCGTCTTCGGCGAGGCCGCCGTGCGAGCGGGGCACTCCGCTGTCCAGACCCAGTCCTACGGGCCTGAGTCGAGGGGCGGCGCCGCGCGCTCCGAGGTCGTCATCTCCTCGGCGCCCATCGACTACCCGCGGGTGACCTGCGCCGACGCCATCGTGGCTCTCTCCCAGACGGCCTTTGACAAGTACGGCGGCGACCTCCGCGAGGGCGGCATCGTGGTGGTGGACAAGGACCTCGTAGAGGCTGGAGGCTCCGCTATCTCCGCGCCCTTCACCAAGGCCGCCGAGAAGGTCGGGCACCAGATAGTCACGAACATCGTGATGCTCGGCTACCTCCGAGCCCTGCTCGACATCTTCCCTCGCGAGATCCTGGAGGAGACCGTCCTCGCCAAGGTCCCGAAGGGGACCGAGGAGCTCAACCGCAAGGCCATCCTGGCCGGCGAGGAACTCTACGCAAAGCAAGCAGCATAGGCAGCGCCGTGGCGAAGAAGCTCGACTACGACAAGCTGATGGAGGCCCTCGGGCCCGGAGAGCAGTTCGCGCAGGGCGACGTAGCGTGCGCCTATGGCGCGCTGCTCGCCGGGTGCGACTTCTTCGCGGGCTACCCCATCACCCCCGCCACCGAGGTCGCCGAGGCGATCGCACAGCTCCTGCCGAAGGCGGGCGGCGCCGTGATCCAGATGGAGGACGAGATAGCCTCCCTCTCGGCGATCATCGGCGCGTCCTGGACGGGGAGCCGCGCCATGACCGCGACGAGCGGCCCGGGTTTCTCCTTGATGCAGGAGGGCCTCGGCTACGCGTGCATGTGCGAGGCCCCGTGCGTCATCGTGGACGTGCAGAGATCAGGGCCCTCGACCGGGCAGCCGACCGAGCCCGCGCAGGGCGACATGCTCCAGGCGCGCTGGGGCACCCACGGCGACCACGAGATCATCGCGCTCGCGCCCGCCACGGTGCAGGAGTGCGTCGACCTGACCCGCGAGGCCTTCGACCTCGCCGACGCCTACCGAAACCCCGTGCTCGTGATGACCGACGGCGAGGTCGGGCACATGCGCGAGAAGATCGTGCTGCCCTCGAAGGAGGAGGTCCTGGCGCACCTCGCCGAGCACCGCAGGCCGGCGCCCAGCGCGCCCCCCGGCAGCTACCTCCCCTTCAAGGCGGCCCGGGGCATGGTGCCCGAGATGGCGCCCTTCGGCTCCGGCTACCACACCTACGTCACGGGGCTGACGCACAAGGAGAACGGCCTCCCTTCGACCGACGACGCCGACGAGCACACCCGCCTCGTCAAGAGGCTCTGCGACAAGATCGCCAACGACGTCGACAAGCTCACCCGGGTCGAGGTCGACGCTGACGAGGGAGCCCGGGTCGGCATCCTCTCCTACGGCATCTCGGCCCGCTCGGCCGCCGGGGCGGCGCGGCTGCTCCGGGAGCGGGGAGAGAAGGTCTCGGTGATGCGCCTCGTCAACGTCTTCCCCTTCCCGGAGAAGGCCGTCAGGGACTTCGCCTCGACTCTCGAGCGCGTCGTCGTGCCCGAGCTCAACCTCGGCCAGATCTACCACTGCGTGCGAGAGGCCCTCGAAGGAGCCGCGGCGGTGGAGCCGCTCTCCAAGATCGGCGGGGAGCTGATCACCCCCGAGGAGATCGTCCGCGCCGTGAGCGCCTCAGCCTAGCCAGAGCAGGGCCGCAACAAGCCTTACGCTTCGCCAAGGAGTCAAAGGTGTTCAACCAAGCTCAGAAGATCCGCGAGAAGTACCTCCGCGAGGAGATGTGGCCGAGCATCTTCTGCCAGGGCTGTGGGATCGGGAACATCATCGGCTACACACTGCGCGCGGTCGAAGGCGTGGGCCTCGACATCGACAAGACGGTGTTCGCCTCCGGCATCGGCTGCTCCTCGCGCATGCCCGGATACATCGACGCGGACGGCCTGCACACCACTCACGGGCGCGCCATCGCCTTTGCGACCGGGGTGAAGCTCTCCGCGCCCGAGCTGTCGGTAGTGGTCTTCACCGGAGACGGCGACCTCGCCGGAATCGGCGGCAACCACTTCATCCACGCCGCGCGCCGGAACGTCGACCTGACGGTCATCTGCGTCAACAACTACAACTACGGCATGACCGGCGGCCAGGTCTCGCCGACGACTCCCTCGGGAGGCCTGACGACGACCACGCCGTACGGCAACCTCGAAGAGCCCTTCGACCTCTGCCGCCTCGCCATCGGCGCGGGCGCTCCTTTCGTGGCGCGCTGGACCGTCGGGTTCCCCTACGAGACGATCCAGACCGTCGAGGCCGCCCTGCGGAAGAAGGGCTTCTCCTTCGTAGAGCTCCTCGCCCCCTGCCCCACCGGCTACGGCAAGGAGAACGACCTGAAGGAGGCCACGGCCAACTGGGAGTGGTACCGGGAGAACACCATCTCCCGCACCGACCTCGCCGCCCTCCCCCCCGAGCAGCGGGCCGCCAATCAGAAGATCGTCGTCGGCACCCTGTGGGACGCCGAGAAGCCCGAGTACACCGCCCGCTGGGACGAGTTCGTCAGCGAGCTGGGCTAGTAGCTAACAGCTAACAGCTGACAGCTGACAGCTGACGGCCGCCGTCCCGAGGCGCCAGCCCCGGGACGGTCAACCAGTCGCTTCTACTTGCTCGCCTGCCAGGTCCCCTGCTGCTTCGCGCCGCCCACCGTGCCGGTGAAGTTGCCGGTGAAGCGCTTGCCGCTCAGGGTGCCCTTCAAGTTCAGGAGGTCGTTGCCGCGCTTGCCGATGACGGTCAGCTTGTTGCCCTTCAGGCTGCCGCTCAGGGGCCAGGCTGCGCCGCCGACGTTGGCGACTCCGCGGTTGAGCTTGCCCTGCTTGAAGTTGAGCGTGATGGAGGCCGAGAAGCCCTTGAGGCCCTTGGCCTTGCCCTTGAAGGTGCCGTCGGGGCCGGCGGCCGCTCCTTCCTTCTTCTGCTCGGCGGGCTTCTTTGCCGGGCCCGGGCAGGTCTCCTGGATCTTCTTGGCCAGGGCCTGGCCGAAGCTGCGATCCTTGAGGAGCGCGCGCATCGAGCGGCTGTACTCGGGGCCTGTCAGGCCGTGCTTCTTGTAGATCTCGGGGACCTGCTTGGCGACCTCTTCGCGGGGGAGGCCCTTCTTGGTCAGGCAGACGAGATCGACGTAGATCGCCTCGGCCTTGGCCTGAACCTCGGGCTCGACCTTGTCGGGCGGGCAGTTCTTGATCTGCGCCTCGTAGCGAGCCTTGAAGCTGGCGTCCTTCAAGAGCTCCGCGATCCAGGCGTCGTAGTCGGTCGCGCTCCACTTGTGCTGCTGGAGCCGGCCGTCCTTCATCGCCTTGACCTCGGCGGGGGTCTTGGTGGCCTCGGCGCACTTGAGGTCCACGGCGGTCATCAAGAGGTTGTTCTTGATGGGCGGGCCGAGCTCGGCGAGGGGCTTCGAGGGCTGCGCCGCCTCGGTCGGCTTGGCGGCCTCGGTCGGCGTGGCGGCCTCGGTCGGCTTGGCGGCCTCGGTCGGCTTGGCCGTCTCGGCCGGCTTGGCGGCCTCGGGGGCCTTCTTCGTCGGAGCGGTGCTCTCCTTCTTGCACCCCGAGAGGCACAGCAGAAGGAGGAGAGTCAATAGCGTCGAGATGCGGATGGCGTACAAGTCGTCCTCCCTTTGGAGCGAGTCGCAGACCCTATGGCGGTCTCTGTTCGCTGTCAACGGCGCCGGGGCACCAATGCCACAGTCCTCCGAGGCCGACCGCTTTCAACACAGAGGCACAGAGGCACAGAGGCACAGAGAGGAGGGTTGGCTACCGCAATTTGAGAGTCGCCAGCGCCGTCACGGCGAGGAGGGCGCTGACGATCCAGTATCGGACGACTATCTTGTTCTCCGCGGTGCCGCGGTGCTCGAAGACGTGATGAAGCGGCGCTCGTGTGATCACTCGGGCTCCTGCCGCTCGGAGGCCGTAGTATCGCTGTACGAAGCTCGAGCCGACCTGGGCCACGAACACCCCGCCCGCGAGGGCGCAGATGAACTCCTCTTTGAGCAGCACCGCCGCGACGCCGACGATCGCGCCGAGGCTCATGGAGCCCAGGTCTCCCATGAACACCTCGGCGGGGTTCGCGTTGAACCAGAGGTAAGCCAGGCAGCCTCCGCATAGGGCCGCCGCGACGACGGTGACCTCCCAGGCGCCGGGTATGTGCGGGTAGAAAAGGTACCTGGCGAACAGGGCGTGGGCGTGCACGTAGGCGAAGACGGCGATCACCGCGAGGAGGAGCATGGCCGGCACCGAGAGCATGCCGTCGAGGCCGTCTGCGAAGTTGGCGGCGTTGGCGAAGGCGACGATCACGAAGACGATGAAGACCCCGTAGCCCCAACCCAGATCCAGCAGGGGGCTCTTCACGAAGGGGATGTAGATCTTGGTGGCGATGTCCGGGTGCAGCGGGCTCGTCGCCGGGTGCACTATGCAGACCGCGAAGGCCACCGCGAAGAGAGTCTGGAGCACGTACTTGGCTCCCGACGACAGGCCCTTGTCTGAGTGGCCTCCCCGGACCTTCAGGATGTCGTCGACGCCGCCGACGGCCGCGAAGTAGAGCGCCGCCGCGACGAGCCAGTGCACGAAGGGGTTTGTCAGGTCGCACCAAAGGGCGACCGAGAGCAGAGAGGCGCCGAGGAGAACCAGCCCGCCCATGGTGGGCGTTCCCCTCTTGCTGCTCGCGTCGATGGAGCCGTAGTCGCGCTCCGGAGAGGCGATACCCTTGCGGAAGAGGAAGTGGATGACCCGGCGGCCGTAGACGAGGCCGAGGATGAACGCGGTCACGAAGGCCGCGGCCGCCCGGAAGGTGACATACTGGAAGGCCGAAGGGCCGCCTGCCGCCTGGAGGATCTCTGCGAGCCACTGGAGCATCGCCTAGTCCTCCTCTCCCGCGGCCGACGCGCCCACGTCCGAGAGGGCCTTCTTCAGCGAGAAGTGAGGGGTGAAGCCGCCGCTCGTCGGGAGGATGTTGCTCAGCTCCTCGAGCACCTCCTCTCCCCCGAGCAGGGAGCGCGCGTGCAGCCGCCCCAGAGCCAGCACAACCTGGTAACGCACCTTCCAGACACGATCGAGGTAGACGCCGCGGAAGGCCTCCACGGTGGCGGCGGCGTGGGAGGCGGGGGTGAGAATCCCGAGGGCCTCCACCGCGCGCTCCCTGACCTCGTGGTGGCGATCGCCGACCCGCGGGAGGAGGGCTTCGGTCAGCCCGGCGTCGGAGCCGAGGCTCGCGCAGACGGGATCGCGGCCGAGGCGTCCCACCGCCTGGGCGGCGGCGGCTCGCGACTCGAAGTACGGGTCTTCCAGGCCCGCGCAGAGCGCGTCGCGCAGCTCCTCGTCGAAGCGCCCGAGCAGGCCGAGGCCGACGTAGGCGTCGCGACGGACGATGGGCTTGCAGCGGTAGCTGCTCCGGCCGTTCAAGCCGCAGGCGAAAGCCAGGAGGACGGGCGCCCGCGCGCGGTAACGCGCGAGGCCGGCCGCTCGACAGCCGCGGGCGGGGAAGACGAAGCCGGGTGCGGCGAGCAGCTCGTCTATCTTGTAGTGGATGCGCGCCAGGGCCTGGTCGCCGAGGCGCGCCGCGCGCTCCTCGTCGAGGCGAGCCGCCAGGGCTTCCCCGTCTCCGCCGAAGCCCTCGGCGACAGCGTTGAGCTCGGAGCGGAGCTGGCCGAGCTTGCGAAGGAGCAACGACGAGTCCCACGCCAGCACGTTGTCCGGCGCCGGAGGGGCTCCAGGCGGCTCCGGCTCCGCGCCTCCATGGTCCTGCCGCCCGGTCAGGAGGTCCACGAGGAGCTCATCCGAACGCGGCAGGTATGAGTCGCGCGCGGCCTCCCGCATGCCAGGCAGCCCCTGCGCGTCGCCGAGGAGAGCCAGGACCAGGGTCGCCAGCTCCTCCCCGCCCACCGACGGGACGCCGTCCCGGCCGAGCGGGTCGATGCGCTCGTAGATCACCGACACCGCGCCGCAGCGCTCGAGCTGGACCGCGTTCGCGGCCTGGTGGTCCCCGGCCACACCGGACTTGGGGATGACCAGGGCGGGTCGACCTGCGGCGCACACCTCGGTCAGCGTCCCCGCCCCGGCGCGGCACACGACAAGGTCCGCGGCCGCGTACCATGAGGCCATGTCGTGGATGAAGCGCTCTCTCTTGAAGCGCTCCTCCGCGCCTTCGGGGATTTTGGAGCGGGTCGCGGCGAGGCGCTCCTCGACGTCTGCGCTCCCGTCGTATGAGCCGCCCGCCGGAGGCCTCCCCGTGCCGAGCAGGACCCACACGTCGTCGCGGGCGAGCAGGCGCGGCAGGGCGTCCACGATCGCCCTGTTGATGGTACGTGCGCCCTGGCTGCCTCCGAAGGCGAACACGACCTTGGCCTCCGCCGGGATTCCCAGCGCCTCCCTGGCAGCGGCGGGATCGCCCGAGGCCAGGCCGTCGCGCACGGGGAAGCCGACAACGCGCACCTTGCTCCGGTGCTCTCGCGGCACCCGCACTCCGGGACCGGTGACGGCGACCGAGTCGGCGAAGCTCATGGCCGCACGGACCATGCGGCCGGGGACCGCGTTGGCCTCGTGGATCACGACACGCGGCTTCAGGAGCCGGATCGCGCGGAGCACCTTCGCGGCGAGCAGGATCGGGGCCGAGACGAAGGCCCCGGTAGCCATCACGGCGTCGGGGCGAAAACGCAGCAGGATCAACATGGCCTGGAGCACGCCCACGCCGAGATCCACGAGCACGCGCAGCGCGGCGACCGGGTTGCCCAGGTTGAACGCGCGGCAACGCACCGGCACCATGGAGCGACCGGGGCGCCGCGTCCACGGAGCGGGGAGTTCCCAGGCCCTGGGGACCATGGCCTCCTCCGCCTTTCCGCGGGCCCCGACATAGAGCAGCTCCGCGTCCGGGACGCGCTTGCAGAGCTCGGTGGCGACGGCGAGGTTCGGTGCGACGTGACCGCCGGTGCCGCCGCCGGTGAAGAGGAAGCGTTTCATCGTGTCGTTAGTAGCTCGGGGGGGTGGGGGGGTAAAGGAAATCGGGTGTGTCAACCCCCGCGGCCGGATCGCCTGAAGGCGAGCTTCTTCGCGACCGCCGCCAAGGTATCGCGGGCCTCCGGGACTCGCAGGATCCATGCCGCCGCGACGTAGACCAGCCCTCCGACAGCGGCGAACAGGAAGCCGCGGAGGAGGGCGTGCTCGATCGCCAGGAGGCGCTGGGCGAGGAACCCGGCGCCGATCCCCAAGGCAGTCGCCGGGGCGGCGCGAAGGGCGAAACGGCCCAGCCGATCTTCGACCCCGGGGTAGGCCCGACGCATGAGCAGGATCATGGTGAAGACGTGAACGCTGATCGCACAGCTGCTGGCGACGGCGAGGCCTGCCGTCCCGTGGGCCTCTCCTCCCCAGACGTAGAGGGGGACCGAGGCGAGGGTCACGACAGTGCCGACCAGGGTCGGCGGCCACGTCCTGCCGAGCGCGTAGAAGGCACGC
>CAZQPP010000246.1:0-11931 GCA_964594295.1 uncultured Myxococcales bacterium
GGGCGGGCTCGCTGCTGGGGTGGGTTTCTCCATCGGCGGCGGTGCCGTCTTGGGTGGTCGTGTCTGGGACAATGTCGGAGGCCGTGTCGGTGGCGGTGTCGGGGACCGTGTCGGTGGCGGTGTCCGGGGCCGTGTCGGTGGCGGTGTCCGGGACCGTGTCGGTGGCGGTGTCCGGGACCGTGTCCGAGGAGGGGGGGGCGGAGTCTGACAAGCTCGGCACATCCGGGCTCTCCACGGGCGTCGCCGAGGTCCCGCTCTCCGAGGTCTGGGAGCAACCCACCGCCAGAGCGGCGGCCGCGACGATGGAAACGACGCCCCGCCACTCCATGATGAGCACCTCCGTCTACTCTCCGACCCTCAATACCAGATAGGGGACCATCTCCACGTCGTTTTTCCTCACGCCCGGCCGCGGCTCGGAGTCGAATTCGTCGGTCAACGCGAGCCGGACGCCGACCGGGCCCCAGATCTCGACGTCGACGTACAAGCCCCCGAAGACGCGAAAATCGCTCGGCTGCGCCACCGCGGGCGCGTACCAGATGTCGGCGCCGATCTCCGAGCGCTCGCCGAGGTCCATGCCCAGGTTCAGGCGCAAGGTGGCGCGCAGCGTCCGCTCCAGACCACCGTCCGCCGGCCACTCGTGCTCCGGCGTGATGCCCAGGCTGACGAGGATCAGATCGAAGGCCTCCGGCCAGAAGCTGTGCAGACACAGCCCGACGCTGTTCGTCATGCGGTAGTCGAGCTTCAAGAAGCGGTTGTGGGCGTGGGTGGTGTAGACGAAGACGTTCCAGCTGGGGTGCACGGCGAAGGCGTAGAGCGCCGACCCCGTCGACTTGTCGAGCATCACGTCGCCGCCGAAGGTGGCGTAGGTGCCCTCGCCGGCCAGGAAGAAGGAGTGCTGGGAAGCGAGCTGGAGCTTCAGCGCCGTCGATGCGTTGACCTGGAGCTGCTCGACGTTGCCGCGCCGCATGGCGCCTCCGAGGCGCAGCTCCCAGCCGTGGCTCTTCCAGCCCGGCCAACGCTCGGGCGGCAGGGGCCGCGTGTCGTCGGCCCGCGAGAAGATGGAGGCCTGCGCGGCCTGCGGCGCGACCAGGGTCACGGCGAAAGCGAAGGCGGTCAGGGTGTGTCGCCAGGTGAGGCTCATGGATCGCCTGTAGCGCCACCGGCCGGCCACGTAAAGCCGGCGCAGGGGAGACCGCGATCCTCGTTGGGCGCGGACCTTGATCATGTCATCGTGTATCTCTAGCTTGAGGTGCACAGCCGTACTCCCTGTCCCAACGGAGGAGCTCGCCATGAGGGGTTTGGCCTGCGCAGCCGTGTGCTCTCTGCTGATCCTGCTCGCTGCTGCCTGCAGCACCGACGTCCCCGCGCGTCAGGAAGCCGCTTTCAGCACTTCCGGCGGCACGAAGCCGCCGAGGAAGCCCATCTCGCCGGAGGACTTCAGCGACGACGCCCAGGCTTCGACCCCCCCGGGCGACAGGTACCGCAGCCCCGGCACAAACCCTTTCACGATGACCGCCCACGACCCGCTGAGCACCTTCGCGGCGGACGTGGACACGGCGAGCTACGACATCTTCCGGCGCGACATCAACGACGGCCGCCTGCCGCAGCCCGACAGCGTGCGCCTCGAGGAGTACGTCAACGCCTTCCCCTATGGTTACGAGGCCCCGAGCTACGATGACGAGGTGCCCTTCTCCATCTCCCTCTCGGCCGCCGTCGGTCCCTTCCTCGACGAGACGAGCCTCCTGAGGGTGGGCATCAAGGGCCGCGTGCCCCCACCCGAGGAGAAGAAGCCGGCCAACCTCGTCTTCCTCGTGGACGTGTCCGGGAGCATGGCCTCCTCTGACAAGCTCCCCCTGGTCCAGACCCTCCTGCTCGAGACCCTCGACGTGCTCGACCCGGACGACACGGTCTCCATCGTCACTTATGCGAGCAGGGAGGACGTGCCCCTCGTGCCCACGCCCGTGTCGGAGCGCGGCACCATCGAGGGGGAGATCAGGAAGCTCAACGCGAGCGGCTCCACGGCCGGCGCCGCGGGCATCAACATGGCCTACGAGCAGGCACAGGCAGGCTTTGTCAACGGCGGCGTCAACCACGTGCTCCTCTGCACCGACGGCGACTTCAACGTCGGCATCTCCGACACCGACGAGCTCGTCGACTTCATCGTCGAGAAGCGGAAGACCGGCATCACGCTGACGGTCGTTGGCTTCGGCACCGGCAACCTCAACGACGAGATGATGGAGTGGGTGAGCAACGCCGGAAACGGCATCTACTCGGTGATCTCGGACGAGGACCAGGCGGTGCTCTACGCGCAGAGGCGCATGCTCTCAACCATCACGCTCATCGCCCAGGACGTGAAGATACAGGTCGAGCTCAACCCGGAGCAGGTGGCCGCCTATCGCCTGCTCGGCTACGAGAACCGCGCCATCGAGGACGACCAGTTCAGGGACGACAGGGTCGACGCCGGCGAGATCGGGGCGGGCCACACCGTGACGGCCCTCTACGAGCTGGCGCTGACCGAGGCGGGCATCCCCAAGCCCGCAGGGGCGCCGGAGGTGGAGGACGGTGACCCCTACGAGGGCGATCGCACCGCCGCCGCGGAGGATCTCTGCGTGGTGCGCATTCGCTACAAGGCGGTGGGCGCCGGCGAGGAGGATGCCGCCATGGAGGTCAGCGCGAGGCTCGCAGCCGAAGTGGCCTCAGGCGAGCTCTACGACGCCGACGAGGACTTTCGCTGGGCCGCCGCCATCGCCGCCTTCGCAGAGATCCTCAAGGAGAGCCCCCACGGCAGCAACGACGACCTCGGGGTCATCAAGCACCTCTTGGAGAACGCCGCGGGGGATGACCCCGATCGCCGGGAGCTCATGGCTCTGTTCATGAAGGCCGACCAGAAGCTCAGAGCCGCTGAATAGGGCGCCGTCGCCGCCTCTACTCCACTGACAGGCTGGTCCCGAGCACGTGCACCTGCCCCGGCTCGAGGCGGATGACGTCGGGCCCGGCGTTGGCGGACTCGACGCAGACCATCCCAAACCCGCTTCCGGGCTCGAAGCCTTCGCAGCGGCCCTCGGCGCCGGGGCCGGTGTTCAAGACCTCGAGGTCCACCGGGGTGTCGTTCACAAGATCCTCGCTCCCGGCCCGGGAGAGCATATGTAGGCGAGCCCTTCGCGCCCCGTGCTCCGGCGGAACCAGCGCATGATGGCGTCGCGCTCCCGCTCGGCGACCACGGCCATGACGAGGGCCACGACGCAGCCGCCGAAGCCTGCTCCGGTCAGGCGGGCGCCGAAGACACCGGCCTGCTCCATGGCGATGTCTACGAGGAGGTCGAGCTCCTTGCCGCTCACCTCGTAGTCCTCGCGCAGGCTGTCGTGGGACTCCTTGAGCAGGCGTCCCGCGTGGCGCCCGTCGCCCTCACGCAGCGCGGCCGCGGTCCGCTGCACGCGCTCGTTCTCGGTGACGACGTGGCGGGCGCGCTTCCGCTCCACGGGGCTCAGGACGTCGCGGGCGGCGTCGAGCAGCTCGAGGTCGGCGTCTCGGAGCGAGAGCAGTCCCGAGCGCAAGCTCTGGAGCTTGGCGACGGCCGCTTCGCACTCGGCGCGGCGCTCGTTGTAGGCGGAGGAGGCGAGGTCGCGGGGCACGCCGCTGTCGAGCACGAGGAGGCGCAGGTCGTCGGGGAAGGGGACCGCCTCGAAGCAGAGCCTGCGGCAGTCGATCTGGAGCAGGTGCCCCTCACGCCCCGCGGCGGACGCGAGCTGGTCCATGATGCCGCAGCGCACGCCGGCGTACTGGTGCTCGACCCGCTGTCCGATGCGGGCGAGCTCCACAGGGTCCAGCTCCTCCCCGGCGAGGGCGGTGAGCGCAGTGCCCACGGCGATCTCCAAGGAGGCGGAGGAGGAGAGCCCGGAGCTGAGCGGCAGGTCACCGTCGATGACCAGGTCTGCGCCGGGCGGCGCCAGGTCCTCCTCGAAGAGCTCCGCCGCCATGCCCCTGACGTAGCGCGCCCAGTCCGGCGTCTCCTCGTCGGGCTCCTCGCCCATCTCGGCGTTGTCGGCGTCGTCGCGCCGGAGGGCCAGCACGCGGAGGCGCCCGTCGAAGCGCCGCCGCGCGGCCACGATCGTTCCGAGCCCCAGAGCCGCCGGCAGCACGTAGCCGCCGTTGTAGTCTGTGTGCTCGCCGATCACGTTCACCCGCCCGGGGGCGTGGGCCACCAGGGTGGGCGAGCGCCCGAGCAAGGTCTCGAAGTGGTCGGCCGTGCGTTCGGCTAGGTCCATCGTAGACCCCGTGGCAGCGAGCCGGGTCTGTTCAGATCAGCCCCGGTAGATGGTCACCTTCTCCATAACCACCGGTGAGACCGGGCGATCGCCCGCGCCGCGCTGTACGCCCGAGATCTTCTTGACGAGCTCGACCGAGGGGCCGTCTACCTGGCCGAAGATGGCGTGCTTGCCGTCCAGCCAGGGCGTCGGGACCTCGGTCAGGAAGAACTGGCTGCCGCCGGTGTTCGGGCCGGCGTTGGCCATGGAGAAGAGGCCGGGCTTGTCGTGCTTCAGGCCGGGGCCGAACTCGTCGGCGATGCAGTAGCCGGGGCCGCCCGTGCCGGAGCCCTGCGGGCAGCCGCCCTGGATCATGAACTGGGGGATGACCCGGTGGAAGACGAGGCCGTCGTAGTAGGGCTTGTCGCCGATGGCTCCGGTCGCGAGCCCGACGAAGTTGGCCACCGTCTTGGGGGCCTCCTTCTCGAAGAGCACGCCGTTGATGGTGCCGTGGTTGGTCTCTATGCGGATCCGGAGCTGCCCTTCACCGGGGACCTGGATCGGCGGGGGGTCGAAGATCTGCCGGCCGAATGCCATGTGCTGACCTCTTGGATAGGAGTCGTGGGACCGTACCCGAGAGGGCTAGAACGTCAACTCAGCGGGGTCAGGTGTGCACATTTGACACTTAGCCGCGGGCCAGGTGTCAAATGCGCACACCTGACCCCGCCCCCTCAGCCTTCCTCGACCTCCGGATCCTCGGGCCGGAACACGTAGACCGGAATGCTCGCCCGCCGCGCGACCTTCTCGGCCACGCTTCCGAGCAGGAAGTGGTGGAGGCCGTGACGGCCATGGGATGGGACCACGATCAGGTCCGCCTCGGAAGACTCGGCCACCTGGCGAATGGCCTTGTTCACCGAGGCGTCCATGACGACCTCCTCCTCGATGGTGACCGGGCTCTCGCCGATGTCGCCGACGGCTTCGGAGAGGCTGCGCCGGAGCTCAGCCTCGTGCTCGCGCCAGCCGCGGCTGCGGTCCGGCTTGATGTGCTCGCACTCGGTGAAGGTCTCGACCGGCGGGAGGCGGTGCACGAAGAGGATGTGCAGCACCGCCCCGAAGCGCTTGGCCAGCCTGACGCCCTCGGTGAGGCCGTTCAGGCTCAGGGGCCGCAGGTCGGTGGGGTAGAGGATGCGCTTTACGACGTAGGGCTCGCTCGGGATCTCCGGGGTGGCGCCCCTCTTCTGCTCGTCCGGGAAGTGGGCGATGACCACGGGCGTGAGGGAGCGGCGCAGCACGGCCTCGGTGACGCTGCCGAGCACGAAGCGCTCGAAGCCGCCCCGGCCGTGGGTGGACATCGCGATGATGTCGGCACCCCAGGACTCGGCCGCCTTGATGGTCTCGTCGTAGGGGCGCCCGAGCTGGAAGCTCGTCTCCACCTCGATCGAGCCCATGTCGCGGAGGGCCTGTGCGGCGTCCTCGAGGTTCTTCTCGGCCGCCTCGCGCAGGCGGGCCTGGTGCTCGTCGAGGGCGACGTAGGGGTATGCCGACTCGTAGATCACGCGGTCCACGACGTGCAGGAGCCGCACGACGGACGGAGCCGAGCTGGCCGCGAAGGCCTGCGCCACACGGAAGGCGCTTCGTGCGGGCTCTGAGAAGTCGACGGGGAGCAGGACTCGCATGGCGGCCTCGGTTCTTGGTTCAGACGGATTGGGCGTGGCGTCGCGGCGCTTCCGTGAGCGTGGCGTTTGCGAGCCTTTCGCGCAAGCGCCGATCGAAGACGCAGGCGACGTTGCGCACGAAGAGCCTGCCCGTCTCCGTGACGCTGATCCGGTGGCCCCTGAGCTCGCAGAGGCCGTCCTCTTGGAGCGCCTCGAGCTCTTTGAGCTCGGTGCCGAAGTCGGCCACGGGGTCGAGGCCGTGAGCCTCGCAGAAGGCGTCGAGGTCGAGCTCGAAGTTGCACATCAGAGACTCGATGGCCTCGCTGCGGAGCTCGTCGTCCCCGGCGCGGGCGAGCCCTCGGGTCACCGGCAGGCGGCCGGCGTCGATTGCTCTGTAGTAGGGGCCGAGCTTCTTCTCGTTCTGCAAGAAGGTGCCGCCGACCTCGCTGATGGCCGTGATGCCGAAGGAGAGCAGGTCCCTGGTGCGACGAGTGGTGTAGCCCTGGAAGTCTCGGTGCAGTCGTTTCTCCCTGGCCGCCACGGCGAGCTTGTCGTCGGGGAGCACGAAGTGGTCCATGCCGATCCACTCGTAGCCGACCCCGAGCAGGCGGTCGCGGATATTCAGGAACATCTGCAGGCGCTCGGTCGCCCCCGGGAAGGCGTCCTGGTCCAGCTTCTTCTGGTTGCGCTTCATCCAGGGCACGTAGGCGAAGGCGTAGACCGCGAGGCGGTCCGGGCGCAGCTCGACGACGCGGTCGAGGGTCTCGTCCCATGTCTCCATGGTCTGGTGCGGGAGCCCGTAGACGAGGTCGAAGTTCACCGAGCGGAAGCCCAGCGCTCGGGCGTGGTGGTGGAGCCCGGCGACCATGTCGAAGGGCTGCAGGCGCGCGATGGCCTCCTGTACCCGCGGGTCGAAGTCCTGCACGCCGAACGAGATCCGCGTGAAGCCGACGCCGGCGAGCAGATCGAGCTGCGCCGCCGTGGTCGTCCTGGGATCGAGCTCGATGCTGATCTCCGCCCCCTCGAGCAGGGAGAAGGCCCCGGAGATGGTCTCGTGGAGGTGGCGGATCTGCACGTCGCTCAGGGTGTTGGGGGTGCCGCCCCCCCAGTGCACGTGGCCGAGGGCCCGCCCGTCGCCGAGCACCTTGCGCACGAGGGCGATCTCCCGGTGCAGGTGCTCGAGGTAGTTGGCGATCGCGTCCTTGCGAGGCGTCGCGATGGAGCTGCACCCGCAGAAGGTGCAGATGCTGAGGCAGAAGGGGAGGTGCACGTAGACGCCGAGCGGCCCGCGCTCGGCCTCGCCGCCGACCTGCTCGAGCAGGCGGCAGGCCACGTCGGAGTCCGGCCCAGGCGCGAAGTCCGCCGCGGTGGGGTAGCTCGTGTAGCGCGGCACCGGGCGCAGGTAGCGCTTGATGAGCTCGTCATAGGAGGGGGCTGCTGGCTGTCCTGGCATGGCGTGTAGCTACCTCAAAACCCGTCGATGCTCAGCCGCTTCATCTTCTCCCAGAGGTTCTTGCGGCTGATGCCGAGAAGCTGGGCCGCCTCGGTGCGGTTGCCGGAGGTGGCGGTCAGCACACGCCGGATGTGCTGCGCCTCGAAGCGCGCCACCGAGGTGGAGAGCTCGAGCGGCGCTCTGTCCTGGTCTCCGTTCGGAGGCAGCTCCTCGCCGTCCTCCTGGCGGAGGCGTCCCGGGAGGTGTTCGGGCCGCACGAGCCCGCCCTGGGCGACCACCATCACGTGCTGAACCACGTTGCGAAGCTCCCTGACGTTTCCCGGGTAGCTGTGGTGGAGCAGGAGGTCCCAGGCCATGGGAGAGAAGCTGGTCGGGGCCGGCAGGCCTTCTCGTACGCTCTGGTCGATGAAGTGCTGAATCAGGAGCGGGATGTCGTCGGGCCGCTCGCGGAGGGCGGGCAGCGGGACCTCCATCGCGTTCACGCGGTAGTAGAGATCCTCGCGGAAGCGTCCCTCTTCGACCTTCTTGTAGAGGTCCTGGTTCGTGGCCGCGACCAGGCGGATGTCGGAGTGCTCCTCGCGGTCGCCGCCGACCGGCTCGTAGCGGCCCCGGTCGAGGAAGCGGAGGAGCTTGGGCTGGGTGACCAGCGGCATCTCGCCGATCTCGTCCAAGAAGAGGGTGCCGCCGTTGGCCCTCGCGACCTTGCCGAGGTGCTTTCGGACCGCCCCGGTGAAGGCTCCGCGCTCGTGGCCGAAGAGCTCGCTCTCGAAGAGGTTCTCGGGGATGGTGGCGCAGTTGAGCTCGACGACGGGGCCCTTTCGCCTCGCCGACAGCTTGTGCACGAGCTGCGCGAGCACGCTCTTCCCGGTCCCGCTCTCACCGGTCAGGAGGATGGGGATGTCAGCGCCCGCGGCGAGGCGAACGCGGTCGACGATGTGCCGCATCGCCGGCGAGTTCCCGACGAGGGCCTTGCGGTAGGTGTCGGCCTCCCGGATGGCGTCTCTGGCCTTGTGGAGCTCGTCGCGGAGGCTGGCCTCCTCCGACACCCGCCTGAGCAGGCTCGCCACGCGCGCCATCTCGAAGGGCTTGGTCAGGTAGTCGTAGGCACCCTCTTTGAGGGCGTCGACGGCGTCGGTGACCGAGCCGTAGGCGGTCATGAGCACGAAGCGGACCTGCGGCTGCGCCGTGTGCACGCGGCGGAAGACCTCGAGCCCGTTCAGTCGCGGCAGCCTTACGTCGCAGAGCACGATGTCGGGCAGCTCGTGGAGGGCGAGCTCGAGCCCCCGCACGCCGTCTTCGGCCTCGATCACCTCGTGGCCGAGCTCTGCGATCTGGTCGCAGAGCGGGACCCTAAGCGTCGGCTCGTCCTCGAGGACCAGTGCTTTGAGCTGCATGGGTCGGTTGCCGCCTTTCCGCGCAAACAGTCGTCTCGCCGGGGCCTTCGCCGCGAAGGGCCACCGGCCGCCCAGCGGGCGGTGTTACCAAATCGTAACAGCGCGACTGTTGGGAGGCAAGGCTTGTTGCCCGACTTGTATTCCTGCGCGCGACCGGCTGTCGAGAGCAGTGATCAGGGCTGGCTGTCGCCGCGAGCCGCTGCCAGCGCCTCTCGGAGCGCCTCTATCACCCGCTCGACCTTGAAGGGCTTGGTGACCAGGTCCACGGCGCCGGCGCTCTTCGCAGCCTCTACCATCTCTGGGGTCGCGTAGGCCGAGATCATCAGGGCCGCGATCTTCTTCGTGGAGGCGGCGCAAAGCTCGCGCAACAGGGCCGTGCCCTCCGCGTCGGGGAGGCGGAGGTCCAAGATGGCGGCGTCGGGCGACTCCGCAAAGCGCGACCGGGCCTGGGCGGCCGAGTCTGCCTCGAGGACCGCGAAGCCTTCCTCGGCGAGAGCCTCACGCAGCGACCAGCGGATAAGGAGCTCGTCCTCCACGACGAGCACCTTCGGCGCGCCGTTCGTCAGGCTCTTGTTGGGCTCTAGCTCGGTCACGGGTTGTGTTTCACAGGTCGAGGCACAGGTTTCACGAAGCAATGCCCGTGCCGATCTCCCCGATCTCAAAAAAAAGAAGGCTCGACCCATTGACGTGCCGGCAGCCGCCAGGCATTTGCAGCTCCACTGTCATTCCATGCTGAGGGAGACCTCCGTGCGCGTCGCGCGGCCGACAGAGGAAGGCCCACCGGTCGAGGGCCGCCAGCGCAGAGCTGTCATGCGTCATGGCCTCTACACGGCGGCGGCGCTGCTCGCCCTGGCGGTCGATGCGCTCCTCCCCCTCGGGGTGGCGGGGGACGTGCCTCTCATCCTGGTCGTGCTCCTGACGGTGCGGGAGGGCAACGTCCGCGAGACGCTCTGGGTCGCCGCGGGCTGCACCGCGGTCGCCCTCGTCGGCATGGCCTTGAGATCGCTCGGTGCGGCTCCCACATGGCTCGTTGTCTCCAACCACCTCCTGGCGATCCTCGGCATCTGGGCGGCGGCGCTGACCGTTGTCTGGTCACACGCGGCGAGCGAGGCGCGCGTGGCCGCCCGCGCGGAGGACCAGCGCATACGCGAAGAGCGCCTGCGGGAGCAGACCGCGCTTACCCGTCTGGGCTCGATGGCGGCGGTCGTGGCCCACGAGGTGCGCAACCCCCTCACCGGAATCGCCGGGTCCCTGGAGATCGTGCAGAAGAGGATGCCCGAGGGGCAGCAGGAGAGGCAGGTCATCGCGAGCATCCTGGAGCGCATCGAGACCCTGCACGAGACCATGGACGACCTGCTCCTCTACGCCCGGCCGCACCTGCCGTCTTTCGAGAGGGTGGAGCTGGCCGCCCTGGTCACGGGCGTGCAGGAGGAAGCCGAGAGGGATCCCCGTTTCGGATCGGTGGCACTCCGCACCCACGCGGAGAACCACGTCCTGGTTGGTGATCCCGCCCTGCTGGGGGCTGCCGTCTTGAACCTCGTGTTGAACGCGGCCCAGGCCATGTCGGGGGCGGGCGAGGTGCGGCTTCGCGCCTACCGGTCGGGCGAAGAGGTCCGCGTCGTCGTCGCCGACACGGGCCCCGGCATCCCCACGGACCTCAGGCAGCGCATCTTTGAGCCCTTCTTCACCACTCGCCACCTGGGCTCGGGGCTGGGCCTGTCCATCGTTCGCCGCATCGTGGACGCCCACGGCGGCAGCGTGGAGCTGGAGTGCCCGGAGGGTGGAGGCAGCGTCTTCACGTTGCGCCTGCCGCTCTCCTCGACCGACGCGCCCGCCGAGGGGATGTCACCCGCAGAGAGCGCCGCCGAGGCGCTGGAGCCTCCAGCGCTCCCACGCCGCCTCGACCCGACGCACGGCGAAGCTCCCAACCTGCTCGTGCTGGCCGACCTGAGGGTCCTCGCGGAGCTCACGGTCGGCCACCTCGCGCACGAGATCCGGAACCCCCTCGCGGGCCTCCAGGCCTCGTTGGAGAGGCTGCAGGGCGGCGACCGGGACTCGTCGGTCTCGGAGCGGTACTTCGGCTTGATGAAGGACGCGCTCAGGCGTGTGGAGAGCTCCATCGCCGCGGCGGTTGAGAGCGTGGCTCCCAGCCACGAGGAGCCCTCGGTGGTGGACATCGCGAGGACCGTCTCGGACTGCTGCCGAATCCTGGGCCCGGAGCTCGTCCGGGCCGGCGTCGAGCTCAAGAGCCCGGAGATCCCAGCGGAGGCCGCGGCCTGGGCGGGCCGCCGCCGCCTGCGTCACGCCCTGCTCTGCCTCGGCAGGAACGCCATCTGGGCCAGCACCCCCGGGGGGGTTGTGAGGGTGAACGCGACCATGGGCTTGCGGCGGGTCGGGCTGCACGTGCGGCACGACGGCCCTCTCCGTGCCGGCGACGCGACGGGGCAGCCGCCTGCGACCCCGCACCCGCGGGCGGCCGAGCTTGGCACCCTCCTCGCGGTCGCCGAGCGGGTGCTCCGTGTAGACCGTGGTGAGGTGGAGACAGCCGTGTCGGCCCTCGGCGAGACCCGGGTGTCGCTGTGGCTGCGGCGCAAGGAGAGTTGATAGAGGCGCGCCGATCTGGTTGAGGGATCGTGTCGACTCCGGAGCAAGACCATGCCCCCCAAGATGCTCGTCCGCGATCTGATGACCACCGACGTCATTACGATCGACCCAGACTGCAGCCTGGCTGACGTCTACGACCTGATGCACGACAACCACTGCCGCCATCTCCCGGTCGTCGACGACGATGACGAGCTGATGGGCCTCGTCTCGCACCGCGACCTGCTTGGCGGCGCGCTCCGGGAGATAGGTGATCTGCCTGTTGCCGAGCAGCGCGACCTGCTGAGCACCATCACCGTCAGCGAGATCATGAAGGACGACCTCGAGACGGTGTCGCCTGATCAGGACCTGAGCGACGCGGCCGAGACCCTGCTCGAGTACAAGTTCGGCTGCCTGCCCGTGGTGGAGGGCAACCACCTCGTGGGAATCCTCACCGAGTCGGACTTCGTCAGGTACGTGGCGGAGCTACTGGACTAGGCTTTGATCTAGCTCGTGTGCATCCTGAAACTCGCGTTTCAGGATGCAGCGATTAGCGGTTAGCCTGAAACCCTGCGCACTTGCGGCTGCGTCTCTGCTCGCGCCTT
>CAZQPP010000247.1:0-11930 GCA_964594295.1 uncultured Myxococcales bacterium
ATTTGACACTTAGCGCCGCGGCGCTAAGTGTCAAATGGGGACACCTGACCCCGCTAACGCTAAACGGCCCGACGCGAGGGACGGCTTGCCCCCCACGCCGGGCCTGGGCGGGATCGGGTCTCGGGAGATCTCTAGAAGTAGAAGATGGCCCCCGCCTGGAAGGTCACGCCGGTGTCGAACTTGTCCTGCGGGGTGACCGCGTCGATGCGGCCGCAGGCGCCGGCGTCGAGGCAGCGCTGGGCGACGCTGGTCGTGCTGCCGAGGTCCTTGTAGACGGCGTTGCCGCGCACGTCGGCGCCGAGGGCGAAGTCCCTGCCGAGGCGGAGCTTGATGCCGCCGCCGATGTGGCCGCCGAACTCGGTGATGTCGTGCACGAAGCGGCCGTTGCCGTAGCTGAGCTGCGTGAAGTGCACGCCGCCGCCGATGACGCCGTAGGGCGTGATGGCGGAATCGGGGAGGAGGAGGAAGAGGCCGGACAGGGTCACGGGCACGGTGCGCTGGCTGAAGTCCTCGCTCCGGCCGCTCAGGAAGTCGGCGCCGAGCTCGAGGTCCCAGCGCGGGGCGACGCGGCCGCTGAAAGTCAGGCCGGGTCCCCACATGACGGGGTTCTCGAGGGTGGAGAGGTGGATCTTCTGGCCTTCGAGGGCGACCCCGTTCATTCGCAGGCCGACCCCGAGGAGCTGGCGGTCGCTCCAGTAGGAGGTCTCCTCGGCCTCGGCGCCGCCGCCGTCGGAGGCAGCGGTGCTCGGGGTCTCGACCACCACGGTGCGGGTGCGCTCGACGACCACCGGCGCGGGCCGGGGCTGGTGGACCACGACCACGGGGGGAGGCGAGCGGCGGTGGACGACGACCGTGCGGGCGCGGGCGGGGCGGCGCCTGTGGACCACGACCTTGCGGACAACCTTCTTGCGACGGCGACGATCTCGCCGGGCGACGATGCGGCGCTGGCGCTTGGCCGGCCGGCGGTGGACGGCCTTGGTCGAAGACTCGGCGGTCTCGCCCTTGGCGGCTACGCCGGTCGTACCGGTGGCGGCCATGGCGTCGGGGGAAGCCAGCAGCCCGATGGCAGCGAGCAGCAGCAGGTGTGGGGCTCTCGGTATCATTGTGCTCACCTCGTCATGGGGCGCGGCCTCACCGGCTCGCGGTGGGTGGGGACAGCCCTACGACGGAGGTGAGCTGGGTTTATTCGAGGGCCTGCCGGGAACGCCTCGGAGAGGGGGTCTCGGGCAAGGGCAAGGGCACGGGCACGGGCACGGGCGTCCGCACGCGCCTGGCGGCGCGTGCTACCGAGCGCGAGCTACCTGACGCGGGGTACGAAAGCGCAGGTGGAAGTGGTGGTCGTGGCCCTTCGAGTGCCGGATGATGCCGACGCGGTGGTGGCGGCTGCGCGGGTACTGGAAGAGCTTGCCGAGCTGGGCTTTCGAGTAGTGACGCTTCGCGTAGTTGTAGAGGCGACGCTGGATCGCGGTGTCGGCGAAGATGTACTCAACCTCGCCGGTGTCGATGAAGCACTTCATCATGCGGAAGGTGCGTCGCGCGTCGATCCCCCCGCGGGTGGCCTTGAAGAAGCGGCCGTAGTTCTTCCGGTTGGAGGGCACGTAGCCCATGTCCACGTCGAGGCCGTTCTGGTGAGAGGCGTGGGGCGGGAAGTGACCGCCGCGCTTGCGGCTGATGTCTCCGACGACGAAGGGAGGGTTGCCCCGATCACGCTTCCTGAGCTTCTTGAAGCAGCGCAGGAGGTGGTCGATGGTGCTGGACGCGCCGTAGGACTCCCTCGGGTTGCGCACGACGTAGCCGGGCCCGGGCGGCATTCGCTCGCCGTTGACCAGTCGGCCGCCGTTGTGCTTGCCCACCGGCATCGCCAGGGCGCTCCCCTTGGCGGCGTAGATCGTCAGCTCCTGACCGGCGATGATCAGGTTGCTCTTCAGGCCGTTGATGCGCTTGATCTGCTTGATGCTCAAGTCGAAACGCTTGGCGAGCTTGCCCAGCGAGTCTCCGCGCCGCACGAGGTAGTTGATGCGGCGCCGCTGCCTCACCGGGAAGCGCGGGAGGATCTTGAGCTTCTTGCCCGCCCGGATGAAGTCCGAGCTCAGCTTGTTCCAGCGGCGCACGTCCGAGACCTTGACGCCGTAGAGGTCGGCGATGCTGCCGAGGGTCTCGCCGGGCAGGATCAGGTGCCACTGGACGTGCTTCTTGCGCTTCTTCTTCTTGCGCTTCTTCTTGCTCTTCTTGGACTTCTTCTTCTTCCCCTTGGCGTCGCTCACCTCGGCCGCGTCGCCCGCGGCCGGAGCTGCACCGGCCGGCAACGCCGGCCCGGCGACCAGCAGCACCCCGAAGAGCAGGGGAGCCAACCAGTTGAGGAGAAGACGCATCAGTCCCACGTTGATGGAAGGGGCGCATCCTGTCAAAAACGGTGCGCCCGAGACAAGCAAAAGAGTGGAGTGGCGCAAGGTCTCTGGGTTGGAGCGTGCACAGCGCGCTTGCCGTTGCGCCGTGCGCCCCAAAAACATAGGGTCCGGCGCTCTTGAGCGCTAGATCTACGTCGGGAGGTGCAATGCGGGCGACGATGCCCACTCAGACACGCCGCGCGCAGGGCCGGCTCGCGCGCATTCTCGCCCTCTTCGCGGGGCTCCTCGCGGCGCTGGTCCTCTTCTCCGGGCTCGGCGGGCCCGGACTCTCCGATCCGTGGGAGATGAACCCGGCCTACCTCGCGCGCCTCGCGGCCTCGAGGCCGCTCATCTACGTGGCCGGGGGGCGCGGCGACAGGGAGATCTCCGGGCTGCTCGAACCCGTCACGGCCTCCACCGGGCGCGCCTCCATCCACTGGCTCTCGGAGCGGCGCACCGCGAGGAGCAACGCGGCCGGGGCCGCGGCGGATCTGCGCCGAGCGCGCAGCTCCATCGACGAGCGAGACTTCCACGCCGTCGTCATCCCGGCCCCGAAGACGGACGTCGCCCAGGACGGCGGCTACCGCGCCGCCTGGAGCGAGCTGGCGCGGCAGGTGTCCGCGGAGCTCCCGGGCTCCTTCATGGTGCTGTTGGGTCCCGAAGCCGAAACCGCCGCCGCCGCGCTCGACCCCGGGGCCGTCCCCCTGCGCACCGCCACCGACGCCGCGGAGGTCGAGGAGCTCCTCGAGGAGCTGGCCTCGCTGCCGCCGCGCCTGCTGAGGGTGCACACCTCGGACGGGGTCTACGGCGTCCCCCCGCTGCGTTACTGGCTCGCGGCGTTCTCCTACCGCGTCCTGGGCTTCAACGAGCTGGCGACCCGCGCGCCCGGCGCGCTCCTCGGCGTGGCCGTCGTCTTGATGACCTTCCTCGTCGCCCACTGGCTCGCGGGTCCATGGGCCGGGCTGCTCGCGTCGCTCATCCTGCTGGGCACGCCCTACCTGCCCGTCCAGGCGAGGAGCATCGCCGGCGAGGTGGGCTTCGTCGCCTACCTGACGCTGGGCGTGGTGGGCCTGGCGACGCTCCTGCGCGGGCGCGCCGTCCTGGGCAGCGTCCTGTGGCTGGGCGCGCTTGCCCTGCTCTTCTTGGAGAAGGGACTCTTCGGCCTGCTGGTGGGCTTCCTCCTCGTGCTCTCCCTCGCGATCTTCGAGCTGCGCCGCCACAAGGTCCTGGGGGCGCTGGTGGTGGCCTCGGGCGCGGCGCTGGGCGTCATGGCGGCGCTGGTCCTCCTCCCCGAGGGCTGGTCCTTCCTCTCGCACTTCCGCATGATGAACCACCCCTTCGAGGGTGGGCCGGGGAACGCGGACCGCAGCTTCGACTTCTTCGTGCTGCAGGCGGGCTTCGGCCTGCTGCCCTGGATCGTGCTCGTGCCCTTCGCGCTCACCGAGCTCGCGACAGGCTGGTTCGACGCGGATGACGAAGGCTCGCCGCTGCGCGGCCTCGTGCTGCTGTGGGTCGTGGTGCCCTTCGTCGCCCTCGCGGCCACCCTCCTGCACTTCTCCCACTGTGTGTTCCCGGCCGGGACCGCGATGGCGGTAGCCCTCGCGGTCTTCGCGGTGCGCATGGGCGATGACGAACGCCCATGGCCGCTGCGCGCTCTCTTCGTTGCGCTGGCCCTGCTCCTGCTCGTAGGCGAGCTGAAGCTCTCACCTCACCCTCTCGTCGGGACCGTGACCTGGGATCCGCCTTTCGTCTTCGAGTTCAAGGAGATCCACAAGGGGGTGCTCTTCCCCGAGGTCGTGAAGGTGCCGTCGGCGATGCGCCTGCTGGGCTACGCCGTGCTGCTCTGGATCGTCTACTCGTGGATCAAGGGCGCAGACATCGTCGACACCATCAGGCGCGCGGCTCGCAGGCCGCGCGCGTTCTACGGCGGGCTCTTCATCCTCGCGGCGGTGCTCTTCTTGGACCTGGCGGTCTCCCTCGGGCTCCGCATCCAGAGCCTCGTCATCACGAGCGGCCGCGCCATCCCCGCCACCGAGATCCACAAGCTCAACCGCCTGGCCTGGGCGCGCCCGGAGCACTGGGTGCTCTACGTTGCCCTGCTCTGGAGCCTCGCCGGCGCCATCGTCGACCTGCCCTTTATCCGGGACGTCCTGGTCAAGCCCAAGAGCCTCGCTGCTCGCGGGCTGGTCCGGCTGCTCGCCCTGATGGGCATCAAGCCGCGCCGCCACCGGAGCACGAAGCCTCGCGCCCCCGGCATCCCCCTCGGCAGCACCGACACGGGGCTCCGCGTCCTCGAGACCGGCCGCTACACCGGCCGCCTCGACCTCATCGGAGCGGTGGGCGTCCTGCTCTGCGCCCTCGGCCTGCTCTTCGGTCTCGCCATGGCGAAGGAGCCCTCCTCGCTCATGGTGGCCTTCCTCGACCCCCTCGCGATTGTGGGAGCGGCCGCCTGGATCTTCGCGCTCGTGCGCACGTGGCGCCGGGACCTGCCCCGCCCCATCGTGCTCGGCGCCGCGCTGTGGTGGCTCTACGTAGCGGCCCGCGCGGCCCGCGCCGCCGGCCTCTTCGGCCCGCTGTCCTTCGTCCTGGTCCTGGTCCCGGCGCTCTTCGTACTCGCGAGGCTCGGCCCCTACCTCCGCGCCGAGGCGCTGCGCGCGCGCATCTTCCAGCTCGCGGTCCTGCTCGTCTTGGGCCTGTCCCTGCTGGCCCCCATGGCCATCCAGCACGAGCTGCTCGTGCCCCGCGCGCGCTTGCCCGACGCGGTGGGCTACCTCGACCGCCTCGGCTTCGGCTCCCCCGACGTCTTCGTCATCGCCGGCCTGCTGGCCGTGTGGGCGGCGACCGGCTGGGCCTGGCGCCTCGAGAAGATGGAGGCGAGGGTCGGCAAGGCGCTGCTCCACCTCCTCATCGCCGGCTGCGCGGTCATCGCGGCCGCGGCCATGTTCCTGGCACCCAGCATCCAGGTCCCGGAGGGCGCGGCCAGGCTCTCGCGGGCCCTCTGCTGGCTCCCCCTGCTCGCGATCGCGGTCGATCTCCTCGCCATCGTCAGGGCGCGCTGGCGCGGCAGCCACGCCATCTCGGAGTGGTTCTTCCGCATGCTCCGCTACGCCGAAGCGCCTCGGGTCCTCGTCGCCGGCATCGCGGTCCTCTCGCTGGTGCTGTCGGGCATGACCATCTTCAAGTTCGTGCCGGAGCTGAGCTACCACGTCTCTCAGAAGCACATCCTGGACACCTACCGGCAGGCCGAGGCGCGCGCCGACGTGGGCCAGGACATCTTCCGCCACGGGCGCTTCTCCTCCTCGGCGGGCAGCGATCACAACTTCTACATCCACTCCATCCCGGAGGTCTCCTCCCAGAGCACCGTCCTCGACCTGCTCGCGGCGAAGAAGGACACCTCACTGCGCCTGACCGACTCGCCCTTCCTAGACCTCCCCGAGCACGTCGTCTTCCGCGCCTTCGACGCCGCCAACGACAACGACGGCGACGGACGCCGCGACTGGCCGGCCGAGGCGGGCCTGGCCGACTCGGTCGAGGGCACGCTCCTCGTGAGCAAGGAGAGGCGCTGGAAGCCCGACGAGTGGAAGGGCGCCGTGGTCGTGGACCCCTCCGGGCGCGCCCACGAGGTCCTGTCCAACACCGAGACCGAGATCCGTTTCGCGACCCCGCCGTGGCGCAAACGCGCGGGGAGCCCCGACACGGAGTACCGCCTCGACTCCAAGAAGGCCACGAACCACCTGGCCACGGCCATGGAGCCGAAGCGCGCCTTCGTCGTGCTCCCCAAGACCAGCTTCAGCGCCCTCAACTTCGCCTTTCGGCGCCGCAACAAAGGACTCCACATCCCCGTGCTCGACGACCGCTCCAGCCGCCTGGTGCTGCTCTCCTCCTTCCTGCAGCCGGGCGAAGACGACATGAACTGGATCTCGAAGGCCGTCATCACCGAGCAGGAGATGAAGCAGATCGAGAGCTTCCAGCCGTCCATGACCGCCTTCGACGACAAGCTCATCCTGGAAGGCGTCTCGCTCTCGGAGAGCGTCGTCCGCCGCGGCGGAACCGTGAAGGCGGCCTTCTACTTCCGCGTGAAGGCCGGGGTCGCCCGCTCCTACAAGATCTTCATCCACATCGACCGCCCGGGCACCTCCCACCGCATCGGGGTCGATCACTGGGTCTTGAACCTGCCCGGCCACGACAACCAGAAGACCTGCGTCGGCTGCCTGAAGACCAACGAGTGGCTCAAGGGTGACGTGGTCGTCGACTCCTTCGACATCAAGGTCCCCCTCGGCACCCCGTCGGGCCCGCAGCACATCTGGATGGGCCTCTACGAGCCCAACAGCGGCATGCGGCTGCGGGTCAGCGACTTCGACAAGAACACCGTCGAGCACGACGGGCACAACCGGGTGCGCGTCGCGATCTTCACTGTGCTGTGAGCGCGGTGCTCGAGCAGGTCGCCCTCGTGCCGCCGGTGCTGCCGGCGACCTTCTTCGTCGCCTGCGGGATGGTGGTGGGCTCCTTCCTGAACGTGGTCATCGCGCGACTCCCGGCGGGCATGAGCGTCGTGCACCCGCGCTCACGCTGCCCCTCTTGCGAGACACCGATCCGGGCCCTCGACAACATCCCGCTGCTGAGCTGGCTGGTGCTGCGCGGCCGCTGCCGCACGTGCCGCTGGCCCATCCCGATCCGCTACCCGATGATCGAGGTCTGCACGGGGCTGATCTTCCTGCTCGTCTTCTTGAAGGTGAGGCACCTGCTGCCGGGGCACCCCGACCTCTTCTTCCTCGCCGCCCTGCACGGGGTCGTGCTCGGCTCGCTCCTCCTCGCCATCAGCGTCATCGACCTCGACCACATGATCATCCCGGACGCCCTCTCCCTCCCGGGCGCCATCGTCGGAATCCTCATCTCCTTCGTGGCGGGGCCGGCGACCGGCGTGCGCTGGCAAGAGGCGGCGGTCGGCGCCTTCGTCGGGGCACTCTTCCTGCTCCTCGTCGCCGAGGGCTACCGCCTCGTGCGGCGCAGGGAGGGCATGGGCATGGGCGACGTGAAGCTCATGGCGACCCTCGGCGCCTTCGTGGGGCTTCGCGCCCTGCCCTTCACGATCTTCGCGGCGGCGGTGCAGGGTATCTTGCTGGCGGTGGTGTGGCTCGTGCTGCGGCGGCTGCGGCCGGGGTCGATGGAGGGGGAGAGGATCGTGGACGTGGAGAACGGGGAGGACGAGGAGGAGGAGGGTGTGCACGTGCACGAGGACGAGGACGTGGACGTGGACGTGGGCGAGCCGGCCGGCTTGTCGACGACGCCGGTGCCGTTTGGGCCATTCCTCGCTCTCGGCGCCTTCGAGTGGTACCTCCTCAGCGACCTGATCGAGCGCTGGTTCCCCATCTTCTGACGGGGCGAAAAACAGGACTCGCACCGCGCGCCGTCGAGTGCTAGCTTCGCCGCGATGTCTCGGGTCGCTGGCATACGCAGCGAGGAGGGCCGGACGTGATTGGCGCCCGGCTGCGAGTGCTGCTCCTGCTCATGGTCCTCCTCGGGGGGGCCTTCGCGCTGCTCGTGCAGATCTCGGTCGTCGTGCTCGTCGACGTGGAGGAGAGGCTGCGCGAGGAGCGCTTCATGGACATGATCTCCGCCTCCACCTACAGCCTGCGCGGCAACGTGCAGGCCGACGGCGACCTCGAGGAGCTCGCCCTGGTGATGCGCCAGCTCGTGCGAGAGCCCGTGTGGATCGTCTACCGGCCCGACGAGGACGAGGAGCCCTCGGTCGAGCCGGCCCGAGACGCCCGCTCGCTGAACAAGGCGCAGCTAACCCGGTGGTTCGCCGAGCTGACCCACGAGGCGCCGATCTGTGAGCCGACAGGGTACGCCGGCGACGGCCCGGTGATGTGCCGCGTGGCGGTCCCTGGGACGGGCGACCAGGTCATGGTCGTGACCGTGGGTGAGCTCCTGCTCTCCGACCCCTCCCAGCACCTGCGCCTCATCGGCGGCATCGCGGCGGTGGCGTGGCTCTTCCTGGGCGTCGGAGGCTACATGGCCTTCGCCCTCGGCTTCGTGCGTCCCCTGTGGCGGGTGGTCCGCGCCATGGAGCGCACCGGCATCAGCAACCGAGCACGTCTCGAGCTCGCCGGCGCGTTGGAGTTCCAGGCCATAGCCCGCGCCTTCAACGACATGGTCCGCAGGCAGGAGCGAGCCCGAGACCACATTCGCTTCCAGCTCGAGGAGCTCCAGAGAGCCCACGGAGAGCTGAAGAACACCCGAGACAGCCTCGTGCGCTCCGAGCAGCTCGCCCAGGTCGGGGTGCTCGCCGCCGGCGTCGCCCACGAGGTCGGGAACCCGATGGGCATCATCAGCGGCTACGCCGATCTGCTCGGTGAGGACGACGTCACCGAGGAGGAGCGCCGCCGCTACGTCAGCCACATGCGCGGCGCCCTCACGCGCATCCAGGGAGTCCTTCGCAACCTGCTCGACTTCTCCCGCCGCGACGCCGACGACGCCCCGCCGGACTCGGCGGTGCGCACGGTCGTCGAGCACGTCGCGGAGCTCGTCCGGCCGCAGGACAGCTTCAGGAAGAAGCGCATCTCGATAGACATCTACATCGAGGACGGGCTGCCGCGCGTCAGCATGCCCGCCCCGCGCCTCGAGCAGGTCGTGTTGAACCTCCTCATCAACGCGGCGGACGCCCTCGACGAGGGAGGTGAGGTGAGGGTCAGAGCCGAGCGGGACGGCATCCCGGTCCGTATCCGTGTCGAGGACAACGGCCCCGGCATCCCCGCGGCCCTCGCGGAGCACATCTTCGAGCCCTTCGTCACCACCAAGGAGAAGGGCAAGGGCACGGGCCTCGGGCTGTTCGTGTGCCGGCACCTCGTGACCGCCTACGGCGGCGAGATCTCCGCCGAGCCCCCGGAGGAAGGGGGCACGCGCTTCGAGATAAGGCTGTGGCCGGTCGGGGAGGAGTCCTGAGAGACGAGGCCTACTTGAGGATCTCCGAGTAGCGGAGCTCCGACGCCTCCTCGAGCACCCGCCGGAAGGCGGCCATGCGCGCGTCCCAGAGGTGCCCCTCGGCGAGGAGGCGCATCGACTTCTCGGCGTCGATCCGGAGCTTCTCCACCGCTGCCATGCGCTTCTCGATCTTCTGCACGAAGCCCAGGCAGCGCTGGTCGCCGGCGCAGTCCGGGCCAGCGCTCGGGAGACCGGCCTTCTCGTAGGCCTTGGACGCCCGCGGCGGCACGAAGCGCATCACGGGCGCGCGCACCTTCCTGAAGGAGTAGGCCTTCGCCTCCACGTCGGCCCCTCCGGGCCCGAGCTTCACCGAGCGCAGCACGACGACACGCTCGACGGCCTTGGGCAGGGCCCTGGCGAAGGCCTCGATCTTGCCGGCGTCGAGGGGCTCCAGGCGAAAACGCAGCTGCAGGCTCAGGAGGAGGTCCGAGTCTTCGAACTTGAAGGCCTCGGGGCCGTCGTGCATGGCGGGTAGCTCCCGCGGCGGCGGCGAGTCCGCCCCCTCCGCCTCGAAGCTCGAGAGCGCGAGGCCGGCGGCCTTCGCGACCTCTTCCAGCCGGCCCTTGAGCTCGTCGACCGCCGGCTCCCGGGGGACCCGCCTGAAGGCACCCACGCCGGCGAAGTTCCGGCTGTGCTTGGCCAGGGTCGCCTGGTAGGAGCCGGTGTTCATCGCGAGGGTCTCGACGGCCTGGAGGGAGCGCTCGGCCTCGCGCCAGGCCTTCTTCACCGTCTCGATGTCGGCCGACCGCGTGGAGGCCTCCCCAGCTCCGGTGCCGGGGGCACCCTCCGGCGAAGCCCCGGCGGGACCCTTGCACCCGCAGCCCCGACCGCAGGAGCTCAGCGCGACGAGGGCAACCCCGACGAGCAGGCCCCGGCGCAACGCGACGCCGTTCACGGCTCGGACACGAAGCAGGTGAAGGACACGCCGATGGTGCCGCAGCTGCCGGTCTTGATCCTCGGCACGATGCACTCGCTGTAGGAGGTGCCGAACCAGTTGTTGCAGTTGTCCATGTTCTTCCCGCAGTCGGGCACGCAGATGCCCTCGACGTCGAAGTCACCGAAGTTGTTGACGTGGCAGGTGTTCTTCAAGATCAGGCACTTGTAGGACGGCCCCCCAGTCGCGGTCTCGTTGAAGTCGGTGCAGGCGTGCTGCTTTCCCACGGGGCAGCCGTTGCAGGCGACGGTGCAGAAGCGGAAGCCGCCGGTCCAGCCCAGGTACCACTCGTCGTAGCAGTAGCCCGTCTTGCACTCGCTGTGGTCCGTGCATGGGGCGCCGATCATCTTGGTGCCCGTGCTCGTCTTCAGGTTGAGCCCGCAGGCGTAGTCGATGCTCTTGGGCGGGCCGGTGTCCAGGGGCACGCTCGGGATGTCCTGGGGTGTGCCGTAGTCGACGGTCGGGCCCGTGTCCGGCTGCGGCCCAATGGGGCCGGGGTCCACCTGCCCGCGGTCGACCTGGACACCCGGGTCGCTCGCCGGGGTGCCTCCGCCGTCCTGGTAGACGGGGTAGGTCGTCCCTCCCGATCCTTCCTTGCTGCACCCAAGCGCGAAAGGCAGCAACACGAGCAGGGAGATGGCTAGCGCTTTCATTTCGAGCCTCCGGAGCACGGGCGATCGACGCAGCTTAGTGCCCGAGGAGCGCGCGTGCAATCGCGGCCCCGGCCGGAGGTGTCGGCCTACCCGTCGCAGCCTCCGCGCGCTCGTGCTAGATTCCACCGCCCATGGAGATCAGCAACGGCTACCGCGTCTCGCGCTTCCCGACCTCGCTTGGGAAGAGCAGCTTCATCTGCGTGGTGGTGGGGCGCTCGTACAAGGTCGACTCCGTCGAAGGCAAGAGCGTGCCCGACGAGGAGCCCGCCGAGCTCGCCCTGATAGACGAGCTCGTAGAAGGCGAGGACCCCTTCGCGGCGTCCGTGCTGCGTCCCTCGGACATGGAGCCCCTCAAGCAGCGCCAGGACGTGCTCATGGTGGGCACGGCGCGGGCGGCGGGGGGAGAGCCTGCGGTCACCTGGGACGTCAGCCTGCAGGTCGGCGAGTGGGCCAAGGCGCTGCGGGTCGTGGGCCCGAGGCGCTGCAGCTACGTCAAGGCCGGCCGCAAGGGCAAGAGACGCCTCCCGAAGCCGCCGCTCTTCGGCGACCCGAGCCCCGTCGCCGAGGTGCCGCTCCGCTACGAGTACGCCTTCGGCGGCAAGGGGCGCTACATCCCGGACGACCCCGAGGCCTACGCGCGCGCGGTCGAAGACGCCGACAAGCTGCGAAAGACGGTGGCTCCCCCGCCCCCCGAGGAGGAGGAAGAGGAGACGCCGGACACGCCGGTCGAGGAGCTCACCGGGGAAGAGGAGAGCGCGGGGGAGAAGCCCACCGCCGAGCCCGCCACGAAGCAGGCGGTCGGCCCGGGCGGCACCAAGATCCTCTCGGTGGCGGACGCCGGTGAGGAGCAGGTGGTCGACGAGGACTGGGACGAGGAGCTCAAGAGCAAGGACGAGCCAGCCCCCGCCCCTCCCGAGGAGGACGACTCGCCTTTCCCCCTCATCCCGTGCTCCACCAACCCCGTGGGCCGCG
>CAZQPP010000248.1:0-11926 GCA_964594295.1 uncultured Myxococcales bacterium
GTCCTCGGCCTGCCCGTCTTCGCGGCGGTGATGTACGCCATCTTCTGGGTGACCTTCACCGCCGGCGAGCCGCCGATGCAGTGGATCGAGGCCGGCTTCGAGGTCCTCGGCGGCTGGGTCTCCTCGCTCTGGCCGGAGGGATCGGACTCTCCCCTGCGCTCCCTGCTCGTCGACGGCATCATAGGCGGCGTGGGCGGCGTCATCGTCTTCCTGCCCAACATCGTGCTCCTCTTCTTGGGCCTCGCCCTGCTCGAGGACACGGGCTACATGGCGCGCGCGGCCTTCCTGATGGACCGCGTGATGTTCCGCTTCGGCCTGCACGGCAAGAGCTTCGTGCCGATGATGACGGGCTTCGGCTGCTCGATCCCGGGCATCATGGCCACCCGCACCCTGGAGAACGAGCGCGATCGGCTGACGACGATGATGGTCTTGCCGTTGATGTCCTGCGGCGCCCGACTGCCCATATGGATGCTGCTCATCCCGGCCTTCTTTGCCCCGAGCCTGCGTGCCCCGATGCTCTTCCTGATCTACGCGGTGGGCATCGCCCTGGCGCTGGCCCTCGCTCTGATGCTGCGGCGGTCGGTGCTGCGCGGAGAGGAGGCTCCTTTCGTGATGGAGCTTCCGCCCTATCGCCTGCCCACCTTCGGCGCGGCCATCTCCAAGATGGGTGAGCGCGCGTGGGTCTACCTGCGCAAGGCCGGGACCGTGATCCTCGGGGTGTCGCTCCTGCTCTGGTTCCTCACCGCCTACCCGAAGAAGGACGTCTACGAGGTCGACGCCGCGGTGGCGGCCGGCGCGACGTTGAGCGCCGAGCAGGTGGAAGCGGCCCGCGCCGCCGAAGATCTGCGGCACTCCGCGGCCGGCCGCATCGGCGCCGCCCTCGAGCCCGCCATCGCTCCCCTCGGCTTCGACTGGAAGATCGGCACGGCGATGATCGGGGCCTTCGCCGCCAAGGAGGTCTTCGTCGCCCAGATGGGCATCGTCTACTCCATCGGCGAGACCGGCGAGGAGAGCGAAGGCCTGCGCGGCACCCTGGCGCGCGACTACTCACCCGCCGTCGGGCTGAGCCTGATGCTCTTCATGCTCATCGCGACGCCCTGCATGGCGACCGTCGCGGTGACACGCCGGGAGAGCGGGAGCTGGAGGTGGGCCGCCTTCCAGTTCTTCGGTCTCACGGCGGTCGCCTACCTCGTGTCCCTGGTCGTCTACCAGGTCGGCCGCCTGATGGTCTGAGGAGGAGCACACGATGATCTGGGAAGTGCTCGTGGTCGCCATCGTCCTCGTCGCCGCCGGCGTCGCGGTGGGTCTTCGATTCGTCCGGGCCGCGCGCGTGCTCACCGCGCCTGCCGAGAGCTCCGACACCTGCAGCCAGGAGTGCTCGAGCTGCACGCTGGCCGAGTCGGCCGGCCAACACCCCGCTGCGACATCACCTGGAGTCGGCCTCAACGGGGACGCGGATGAGCGGCCCACACTGCCAGACAACGGAGATTTCGAGATGCCGAAGCACTCCAAGTCCAGCCTGCCCATCCTCTCGCTGACCATCCTGACCCTGCTCTCGCATGGCAGCTACGCGCACGCAGCAGACACGATGGAGCCCTTCGACCTGGGCGCGACCGACCTCGACTTCTACCAGGGCTACGACGGCATCGGTCTCCGCCACGAGGACCGCGGCGTCTACAGCGACATCATGTGGGGCTACGGCGTAGTCGACGGCCTGTCCGCGTACGCCGGCACTACCCTCGAGGGGGACGGACGCCTCGCCAACGGCGCCGCCACGCTCTACTTCGGGCTCTACGGCACGCCGGTAGACACGGATCACCTCGACCTGGACCTGATCCTCGACTGCAGCTCCAGCGGCGGCGGCTTCGGGGAGCTCCAGATCGCCCCCGGCGTCGAGATCAACTACGACTTGGTGCCCGACCTCGGGCTGTGGGGCCTCTACAGCCGCATCCTCGCACCGATCCACAGCCGTGAGATCGCCACCGCCGAGGTCGCCGACCACGAGCAGGCACGTGAGGTGGCCGTCCCGGTCGAGGTGACGCTCGGGACCTACTACAGCATCAGCGACGCCCATCAGCTCCTGCTCGAGGCGGACGCCCTGTTCCGCGGCGACCCTGCCGAAGACGAGCGGGGCTTCGAGGCGGGCGGCATCGCTCTTGGATACAACGCCTGCGTGGCACGGGACTGCTCTCTGGAGCTGATCACCCAGGTCTACGTGGACGTTCCCCAGGGCGCTGAGTCCCTCGCCGCAGGAGTGATGGCGGGCTTCATCGCCACGATGCCCGCCGCGGGGCCCTGACCCGGAGAGGTCGCCCCCTCAATCACCTTCCTTGGGCGCCACGCCGAAGCTGGGCAGGATGTAGTCGCGGACCTCGCCGCCAGCCGCGGGTCTCTTTGGCGAATCCGGCTCGAGTGCGCGCAGGTCCTCAGGCAGCGGGGGCCCGTAGACCGCCGGCGCCGGCGGCGCCTCTGCTCCCTGCTCTCCGGCCGCGGACGCCTCGGGGGCAGAGACACTCCCCAGGATCGCGCCTCCCGAGGCCGGCGGCGCCGTCCCGAAGGCCGAGAGGCTGATTCCGGGCCGGTCGTAGACCTTCTGCTCAGGCGGCGGAGGCGGCGGGGAAGGCGGCCCCCGGGTCTCCCTCGGGGCCTGGCCGGTGTTCAAGCCGGCCCTCCCGCGCTCCGCGTCGCGCCGCTTCGCGTAGTCCTCCTCGCGATCCGCGGGGAAGGGCAACACCAGCGTACGCACGGCCGCGTAGTGCAGGCGTGAGTCCTTCAGGCCCACGGCGTGGACCCACCAGCGCCCGGGGTGCAGGGGCTCGCTCGTCCACGGCCCCGGCGAGCGCCCCGTGCCGTCGGACAACCAGACCTTGGTCGACTGGGTCGGCACCAGGCGGTTCTGCCGGTAGGGGATCTCGAAGCCGGCGGGCTCGGGCGCCTCCATGTGCACCTCGGGCTCTGCCCAGGGCTTGAGGCCGCCGCAGGCCACGGTGAAGTAGCTGCGGATGTCGTCGGCCGTGTCGGAGAGGCCGTCCGGCCCCAACCACTGCATTATGAGGCCGTCGTAGCCGGCCACCCCCTCGTGAGGCGAGAGCAGGACGTCGAGCTTGCCGCGTCCCTCGATGAGGAGCAGGGCGGCGTGGGCCTGGAAGTCGCTGACCGCCCCTTCAACCATGCACTGGGACGGCGATCCCGGGTTCGGAGAGAGCTCCAGCCAGGCCTGGCCGATGTGCTCGACCCACGACCGGACCTCGCCCTGGTAGGACCCGTGCTCGCCCGTCAGGGCGCTCCGGCCGGCGCTCCGCCCCCGCTCCGCCCACGCCGGCGTGTGGGCGTGCTGGCCCAGGCCGAGCGCTGCCTCGAGGGTCTTGCCCTCGATCTCCCGGGCGAGCGCGCGGGTCAGCACGCCCGCGTCGGTCGCGGTGGGGCTCGACCAGAGCGTGTAACCCTGTCGCGGCATCACGCCCATTGCGGCGGCCGCGAGGTGGTCCGCACGCACGACGTGCTCCTCGACGTCGACGCGGCTGCTCAACCAGACGAAGCTCACGTCGGCCTCTGCGGCGCGCTCCGTCAGGGCCACGCGGACCTTCCGATCCGGGAGGGTATCGAGCTCGACTGGGTCCATGCCGCCGGCTGGGCGGACGAAGGCACGCGCCACCGACTCCCGGTAACGCCCGCCCGCGCCGAACCAGAAGGCCTGGAGCTCCACCGGGCCCGGGAAGACGGTCAGCCCGGGCAGGGAGACGATCACCTCCTCGCCGGCGGTGGCGAAACAACCGGCGCGCTGCACCGGGGCTCGGCCGAGGGGCCAGCCCAGCAGGAGGTAGGGGTAGCTGCAGGAGACCTGCCCGGCCGGCGCCGAGGCCCCGAGCGCGGAGGCACCCTCACCCCCGCGGTCCATTCGAATCTTCACTCTCAGCGGCTCTCCGCGGTCCACCACGGGCTCGATGAGGTGCATGTGCACGTTGCTGGGCCGCACCGTCGCGGGCCTCGGGTCGAAGACGTCGAGGTCGTCTTCGTCGGCCACCGGGCGAGCCACGAGCTTCAGGGTCGCCGCGGCCGAAGCCGGCGGACCGGGGCAGGCCCAGAGCACCGACCCGGAGCGGTAGCAGACGTGGCGCTCGCCGCCGGGGCCCTTGAGGGCAATCTCGACCCCCTCGGCCTTTCGCCCGTCCGCCTGCGTGACCACGGCCGCGAGCTCCGCCTCGGAGGCACGCCTGCTCACCGTCCCGGGTGCCGCGTCGCTCCGGTCGAGCATCTCGCGATCTACGAGGAAGCCTATGAAGCGGCTCGGCGCGAAGGTCGACGCGATGGAGTCCGAGAACCCCGTCTGCTCCCGGTAGTACATGTAGCTCATCGCGAGCACCCGCAAGATGGGGCCGACTCGCTTGTGTCGGAGGAGCTCGTCCTCGAGGGTGACGGTCTGGTCCCACGCCTCCTCGGTGAGGGGCACGTCGCGCATGACCGAGCGGGTAACCCAGCCGACGCCCGAGATGAACACGACCATGGTCATCCTCGCCTCGTCGATGAGGGGCTGACCGTCGTGGCGATGGGCGATCATGTCGTAGCGCAGGTGCTCCCGGCGGCCAGCCACCGGCGTCGCGGACAGGAAGTGGGCGGTCACCGGAGCTCGCGTTGGGGCTCCGGACAGGACGTCCAGCTCGACCATCGACTTGTCCGGCCTCGGGAAACGAGCCCGGTAGTAGAGGTTGCCCTCGGAGGACTTGAGAGACGGGACGTCCACCTCGTGCAGCCACGTGCTCGTCGGACCGGCGAGAGGCCTGGCCGCCTGCTCACCGCGGCCGTCCTCCCAGGTGACCGAGACATCGGCGTCGCTCAGGGGCTCGACCTTCCCCTCCACCGGGTCGGGCTCGGCCAACATCACGCGAGCCTTGTTGTCGGGCACCGACACCGCCTGGTCCGACCAGATGCGGGTGGACTCCAGGCCCCGGGTGACCTCGAGCTCGAAGGGGACCTCGATCCGCCACCCGCGCCTGAGATCGGCTTCGAGCGTACAGGCCAGGGGTGCGTCTCCCGGGGCAGCCGGGATCTCGATCCTGGCCGTCCGCGGAGCCATGCCAGCCGGAGGCGAGAGCACGGCGACGAGCTTCTCGCCCTCCTCACCGCCCGTTCGGCACTGCAGGGCGGGGTCGTCGAGCCGATCCGCTTCCGTGCCGCCGATCACGATGTGGGCGGTGCGACCGGGGAGAGGCCGGTGCGGGGGCAGCACGATCACGTCGCCGACGCCGATGAGACGGGCCAGGGAGGTCTGCTCGGCGAGGCGGTGGCCGGAGGTCTGCCAGCTCAGCGACACGGTGTGCTCGAGGAGGGAGGCCATGGGTCCGGGCCCCGGCACCTCGAAGCTCAGCTCCAGGGTGGAGACGGGCGCGTCCTCGGGAGCCCCGGAGACGGGCTCGACGGTGCCCAGCGAGACCTCGTCCGTGCGGCTCCTGACGGTGAGCGCGGCGATCTCGCCAGGGGCGGCAGGCAGACGCAGCTCGCAGCGCACCGTGCCGGCCCTTGCCCCGACGCCCACGGGGCAGCGGATCTCCGCCCCCGCGAGGCGGGACACCACGTGGGTCGGAGAGCTCGACACCTGCCGCTCCAGGCCGCAGGCCGCGGCCAGCCCCAGAGCGAGGACAACGGCTGAGAGGCGGCCGCTCACGGCACGGAGAGCTCGAGCTTGGGCGCCCTCTTCCTCGGCCGCCTCGTTCGCCGTCGCTTCGACTTTCGCTCCTTCTCCTTCTTCTCGATCACGCTCTCTTCGTCGTCGGGCGCCGGGAGCACCAGCAGGCCCTCCAGGGAGACGATTCGCCCGTCGAGGCTGACGGTGTCCACGCGGCCGCTCAGCTCGACCCGGGTGCCGGGCTCGATGCCGGAGATGGTCTTCAGGCGTGCACCCACCGCGGTCAGCCTGTGCGTGGGCTCGGCGAGGCTGTCGACCAGGATCGCATGGGTGGGCAACGCGCAGAGGCGCTCATCATCTTCCCGGCAGGAACGAATCTCCGAGACGAGGCCGCGCACGGTCACAGTCCTGTTGAGCAAGGAGCCTCCGCTCTCCACGACGCCGCGGACGGTGTACGCGCCGTCGGGGAGGTGAATCGGCGGTCTGGGGCGGTTCAGATCCGGGGTCGGCGGCAGGAAGACCTGGATGGGTCCGGCGCCGCCGGCGTCACCCCGGCTCTGGACGGGCTCCGGCTTGCACGAGGGCAAGGCGAGGAGCAGGGCCGCGGCGGCGGAGAGAGAGAGAAGCTTGGTAGGCATAGCAGCCATTGGATCAGTGCCGCACGAAAGAGATGCGCCCCGGGAAGGACAGGATGTTCAGCGCGTCGGGGACCAGCCAGATATCGTGGGCGCCCAGGCTCGTCACCTGGCCCTGGAGCAGGGCGGCCGCCGCAACGCGGTTCCACCCGGCCGGCACGTCGATGACGGCGTAGCGGCCCAGTGTGTTGGTGCTGGTCTGGGCGGGCTGGGGCAAGGCGTCGTCCTCGCGGTCGTTGAAGTAGCCGATCTTGGTCGCGACGTTGCCGGTGCCGACGTTGGCGCCCGCCATGAAGTAGGAGACCTCCGGGTAGCGGCCCTCGACCGTGCAGTCGCGGATGCGGCCCCCCAAGGCCGTGTTCCCTTCCGCGATTCGGATGGAGCTGCCGAAGGTGTTGGGCACCTGCACCCACTGGCTCTCGCTGATGATGGTGGGGTCGAAGCGGATGGTCGCCCGGTCCGCCCATTCGTCGTAGGCCCGAGAGGAGAACAGGACCACCTCGTGCACGTAGCCAGCCCGCATGTGGAGCCGGTCGGTGGTTGGCAGGGCCCTCACCACGAGGGGCACGTCGGCCTCGACGCCTTCGATCTCGTAGATGCCGTACTGCTTCACGCACTCGTTGAAGCCCTTCGGGTCGTCGCACTCGTAGCCCAGCGGGCACTCGGTGCTCTCCGTGCACTCGATGTTGTCGAGATCTGCGACCTTGTCGGCGTTGGGCGGCCACTCGTCAGGATCGACGCTCACGGCCTCTCCGACGGGAGTCGCGTGCTCGAGGATGCAGGCCTCGCGCTCCTCCTCGTCCTCCCCGGTGCAGCTCTCCGGCTTGAAGTCGCGCGCGCGGAACACCGCGACCTCGACTCCGAAGGTCTTCTTTCCCCCGCCGAAGCGGTCGACGACGCCCCACATCCGGACGAGCAGGGGCTCGGCCGGGGGCTCCGGGAGCTCGCCGATGCAGCTCAGGTCCGGGCGTTCCTGTGTGCGGGACTCGGTCTCGGGGTGTGTGAGGAATGACTCCTCGGTGGGGGTGGTCACGCAGATCTTCTCGACGCAGCTCTGCGCGCCGCTAGTGCAGTCGCCGTCCTCCTGACAGGTGCGAGGGTAGCTCGCGGGAGGCCCGGATGCCCCGTTGGGGGATGAGGCGCCCGAGTCGGCGGCGGCGCTGCCCTCGTCGGAGGCAGGCGCGCCGTCGTCCGAGCCGGGAGTAGCGCCGTCCGGCGTCCCGGCCTGCGGGCCCGTGTCGGACGACGCCGGAGGTGGGTCGGAGCCGCGCGCGTCGTCGTCAGAGCAGGCCACCAAGCCAGCCAACAGGGCTCCCAGAGCGAAGAGCGCTGCTCGCGTCGTTGGGAGGTGTCGTCGGGGCAAAGGAGGACCGGCTTCGAAGGGCGCTGATCAGAATGGGGAAGTTAGCATCGGCCCTTGTGGCGGGCAATGCTGTCGGCGTCCGCCATCCGAAGGCGGCTCTGCCGCCGACATGGCAGGCGGCTCTGCCGCCGAGAGTGGCTTTCAGCCTACTTCTCCACCTCACCCTTCGCCGCCGGGTAGGCGTCGACCATCAGGCAGACCCGCATCTTCTCCGGCAGCTTCGCCTTGTCCACCGAGACACGAACCTGCTGCAGGAGGCCGTGGTCGTCCGCCGTCACTGTCGTCGCCGGGCCGTAGTCGAGCAGGAGCGGCGAGCCGTCGTCGGCTGATATGGCGAGCGCGGCGTAGCGATGCGCGCCGGCCTTCAGCTCGGTCTCCGAGAGGGTCGCGACGAGGGCGTCGTCTTCGAGCGTGAACGCGACCGTCCCGACACCGGAGGGCGCCTGCAGGATGCCCGGGCCGGCGCTCTCGCCCGCGTCGAAGGGGCGGACGAGCACGGCGCCGTAGGCGTTGAGCACGTCGGTCTGGGGGTTGCAGAAGCCCAGCCGCCTCAAGAACGAGCCGAAGAGCGGGATGTCGCCGCAAGAGGCGGTGACGTGGACCACCGCGGGCTCGGAGGACGTGCCGTCGGAGCTGATGGCGGCTCCTACACGGAAGCTGTCGAAGGCGAGGTTGGCGTTCATCACCTCGAGGCGGAAGCCGCCTTCGCTCACCAGGGTCAGGCGTCCTTCGCCGTGGCGCAGCTCGACGGGGAAGAGCGCCTTCGTCTCGGGGTCTATGGCGACGAGGCCGCTCCCCTCGCGAGGCGACGCGCCGGCCACCCACGCGACGCCGGTGGTCACGCCCTCGTTGTCCTCCTCGGTCTCGACGAGGCCGACCACGTAGTGCAGGGAGTCGAAGCCTATCTGGTTGTAGCTCGGCAGGATGGTGGGGAGCGGAGCCGCGAGGCGGTGCAGCTCGAAGGCTCCTCCCGGCTCGCCCGGAGCCCCCGGCGCGTTCAGGGGCAGCGGGCCGGTGACGCTCTCGGCGGAGCCGAAGCCGAAGGTCTCGTCGAAGGTGCCGCCCTCCTCGCCGCCCTTGAAGACCAGGCCGTCGCGCTCCGGCTCGACGAGGTACTTCCCCTTCACCACGATCTGCAGGTCGCCGCCACCGGCCGGCAGCGAGAATGCGGTGGCCGGCGCGACGGTGAAGAAGCGGCGGTCGGCGGATACCTCCAGCTTGATCTCGACATCCGGCTCCACCGTCACCTCGAGGGAGTCGGCGTCGATGAGGGCGAGCTCAGTGTCACCCGCCTTGCGCACGAGCAGGGCGAAGGCGAGGGGCTGGTGGAGGTGGATCGCCGCGGGAGGCTCGGCCAGCGGGGTGCCGAAGTTGCTCAGGAGGCGCACGTGCACGCCGTCCTCGGGCAGGTCCTCGCCGGGCCCAGGGCGGCAACGATCATCCGCCTCCCCCGCCTCCGTGAGGCAGTAGTCCAGCGGAACGCTGAAGATCTCGCCGCTCTCACCGGCGACGACCACGGAGTCGTGACCGAGGGCCGGGGAGGCGTTCAGGTCGTTGCGGTCTCCGGCGATCAGGCGCAGGGCCCAACGCAGGGTGCCGTCGCCGTTGAGCACGAACAGGCGGCCCTCGCCCGAGCCGAAGTAGATGCGGTCGTCGCCGTCGACGGCGGGGGAGGAGCGGATGGGCTCCAGGGTGTCGAAGGCCCACATGACCGTGCCCTTCTCCGGGTCGAGGGCGTAGACGGTGCCGTCGGCCGAAGGCTGCACGATGGTGCCGTCCGAGAGCTCTGCCGGGCTGGCGTAGATGTGGTCCCGCGTGCCGAAGGACCAGCTCTCCTTGCCCCCGTCGAGCTCGTAGGCGCGCAGGAAGCCGTCGAAGCCGCCCAAGAAGAGCAGATCCTCTCCGATGAGGGGGCTCGCGGCGATGGTGCCGTTGACCGATGCGGCCCAGACCTCCCCGCCCGACTCCGAGACGCAGAAGGTGTTGTCGTCGAGCTCGGGCAGGAGGTTGTTGTTGCCGAAGCAGATGTTGCCGGTTCGCACGTCGACGGCCGGGAGGGACCAGGTCTGCTCGGCGACCTTGAAGCGCCACAGCACCTCGCCGTCGTCTCGGTCGATGGCGTAGACGAAGTAGTTGTCGTTGGGCACGTAGAGGGTGCCGTCCGCGCCCATGGCCACGTTGCCCTCGAACCAGCGGATGAAGGCCTTGTTCACGGAGGGGTCGTCGGCCTCGAAGCGCCAGAACGCCTCGCCGTCCTCGGCCTCCAGCGCCCTGAGCACGCCGTCGCCGGAGCCGAAGTAGACGCGGCCCTTGTCGTCGAGCAGGGCCGAGGAGTCGATGATCTCGCCCGTCTCGACCTTCCACAGGAGCGCGCCGGCCTTGTCGAGGGCGTAGAAGAAACGATCCGCGGACCCGACGTAGACCGTGCCGTCGGCGTCGATGACCGGGGTCGAGAAGATGCCCTTGCCGGTCTGGAAGCGCCAGAGCGCGCCCTCGCCATCGCCGGCCCGCACGGGGCTGCGCCCTGACTGGCGTGCGTCCCTGCGGAACTTGGGCCACGGGCTGTCGGGTGCCAGCGGGACCTCGTAGGAGAAGGGGGGCTCGGCGCTCGCGTCGGCTGCCGACTGGTCTCCGGCCGCGGAGGGGTCTGCGCCGTCGTCGGCGCCGGTACCGAAGCCGCTGTCCTCGACGGTGTCCGCGGCTACGTCCGCTACGCTGCCCGCGTCGGTCTCGCCGTCGCCTTCGTCGTCGCCGCACGCGAGGAGCGCGGCGCCGGCCAGGGCGAGAGTGAACGACAGGGCCAGAATGGGGGTGAATCCAGCTCTCATCGACCGCGCTCCTTGTCGGCTCTTACCAATCTATCTGCGAGCGCCATCGCTCGCGCCAGGTGCGGGCCTCTTCGGCGCGTCCCCGTCGCTCGAGGTCCTTGATGTAGCGGACCGTCAGCACCGGGTCCGGGCGCTGCTCGAGCAGGGCCGGCAGGCAGCGATCGGTGGCCTCGGCGTCTCTCAACAACAGCCCGGCCTCGGCACACAGGCGAAGCTCGACCAGGCGCAGCTTTCGTTCCGGCTGCTTCATGATGCGCTCGGTGATCTTCAACAGCTCGCGCAGCTTGCCGTGGCGCCAGGCGCAGGCGAACAGGGACTGCAGGGAGAGCGGCGCCACGTCTCCCCCTGCCGCCGCGATGGGGAGCGCTAGCTGGCATGCGCGGTCGAGCTGGCCGTCCGCCAGCAGCACGCGCCCCATGAGCTCGCGCACCTCCACGGCCGGCGCCCCGTACTTGGCGGCACGCTGCACGAGGATCTCCAGCGCCTTGGGCTTCTCCTTCATCAGCAGCCCGCAGCGCACGCGCCCGGTGAGCGCCATCCACCAGGTCGGGAAGACCTTGAGCACTCGGTCGTACTCCCTGCACGATCGCTCGCCGTCTCCGAGATCGAGGAAGGCCGCGCCCATGCGCATGACCTTGAGCGCCTCTTTCACGGTCATGCGCGCGCTGGGCTTGGCGTCCGCCCATCCGGGTCCGAGCATCGCTCCGGCGGCCACGAGCAAGGAGAAGAAAGCTGCCAGGAGCGCCCGCTTGGGCGGAGGCGCAACGCGGCCTATGATCCGGGGGCAATGCGGCGCGCCTACGCCATCGCCCTCCTGCTCGTCCTGGTAGCCCCCAGCGCGCGCGCGGAGGATCCTTTCCCCGGCTACTACGGCTCCTTCGTCGGCTTCCGTGTAGAAGGATGCACGAGCCTCGCCGGACTCGGCACCGATCTCTCCGGGGCGGGCGGAGCCTTCGTCGCCGGACCTCGCGTGTCGACCATCCTTCAGCTCCTCGACCTCGGCCTGGCCTACCGATTCCACCGCGCCCCCCTTCCCGGCGCGACCCTCGCCCAGCACGCGGCCGACTTCGAGGCTCGCCTGCACCCTCTCGCCATCGTCCACATACGGTCGAGCCGTCCGTGGATCGTGGCGGCCGGCGCGCACATGGTGGTCGGGGCCGGCCTCACCCACAGCAGCGCCGGAGGAGAAGGAGGCTTCGGGCTCGCCTACACGGCGGGCCTGGGTATCGACTTCCCCCTGACCGACCTCCGCGAGCTCTGGGGCGTCTGGCTCGGGCTCTCCTGGAAGGCGAGGCTGCAGGGGAGCGAGATCTCGGGGCTCGAGCAGGACCTGAGCCACCACTCCTTCGGGCTGGCCTTGGAGCTGCGGCATCACTCCCTGGATTTCTGAGGAGATGTGGAGCACGAGAGGGGGGCAGGAGGGGGCGTTAGCGGGGGCGGGCGTTCTGAAGCAGAACGCCCCTACCGCGGGAGTTTC
>CAZQPP010000249.1:0-11860 GCA_964594295.1 uncultured Myxococcales bacterium
CGGCCTACCCGGCCGTCACGCTACGGGCGGGTCCGCGACAGCGGGTATGTCCAACCCCCTGCTTGCAGGGCTCGTCGAGGCCGGAGCAGTCGACCTCTACCCCGACGCAGGTCTTCTCCTCGTCCACGAGGGCGCAGGCGTCATCTGTGGTGCAGAGGTTCTCGTCGTCGCAGGGGTCCCCGATCTCCAAGAGCTCGCAGGGGCCGCAGACGTTGCTGCCGCCGCCGCAGACGCCCCCGGTGCATGTCTCGTAGGCGGTGCACTTGGTGCCGGTGTCACAGGGCAGGCCGTCGGCCACGGGCCTCGCCTTGCACGCGCCGTCCACCGTGTCGCAGAAGCCCTGGTTGCAGAGGTCGTTGAGGTTAGAGCAGTCCACGGGTGTCCCGACGCAGGCCCCGGCGTCGCAGGCGTCGTCGAGGGTGCAGGGGTTCTCGTCCATGCACGGCGTCCCGGGCAGGACGGGCATCGGCACGCACTCACCGGTCATCGGGTCGCACTCGCCCGTGTTGCACTGGTCGTCCAAGCCCGAGCAGTCGGCGGGCTGGCCGGCGCACACCTCGCTCGCGCAGGCATCGTCCCAGGTGCAGGCCTCGCCGTCGTCGCACTCGGTGCCGTCCTCCTTGCCCTTGCACGGGCAGATAGAGGTCCCCACGCAATTCCCCATCGCGCACAGCTCGTCCACGGTGCACTCGTCCCCGTCGTCGCAGGGGGTGCCGTTGGGGAGGGGCGTGCCCTTGCATTCGCCCGTGTCGGGGTCGCACGTGCCGGCGACGCAGCCGCCGTTTTCCGCGAGGCACACGACCTCTCCGCCCGCGACGCAGACGCCCGCCGTGCAGGCGTCCTCGGGCGTGCACAGGTCTCCCTCCTCGCACTCCGTCCCGTCCGGGCGCGGCGCGGGCGCGCACTCGCCTGTCGCGGAGTCGCACTCACCGGTGTTGCACTGGTCGTCGAGGTCCGAGCAGTCCACCGCGTCTCCGGTGCACACTCCCGCGGCGCAGGCGTCGTCAACGGTGCAGGCGTCGCTGTCGTCGCAGTCTGTGTCGTCGGGCAGCGGAGACGCGGTGCACTCCCCCGTCTCCGCATCGCAGGAGCCCACCTCACACGGGCTGTCGAGCTCCGAGCAGTCCTTCGGCGGGCCCTTGCACTCGCCCCACATGCAGGCGTCGCCGTCGGTGCACACATCTCCGTCGTCGCAGGGCAGCCCGTTGGGCGCCAGGGCCCCGCGGCAGACCTCGCCGGCGCAGGTGTCCAGCTCGGTGCAGCGGTTTCCGTCGTCGCAGGCCGCCGGGTAGGTGATGGGCGTGCCCTTGCAGGCCCCGTCAGCACAGGCGTCGCCCACGGTGCAGGGGTTCTCGTCGTCACACTCCGCGGGCGCGCCGATGGGCTCCCCGGCGCAGCTTCCATCCTGGCAGAAGTCACCGTCCGTGCACGGGTTCCCGTCGTCGCAGGCAACGCCGTCGCCCGACAGCTCGGCGACGCACTCCCCCGCGCCCGAGTGGCACTTGCCCCTGGCGCACGCCGAGTCCAGCGCCGAGCAGTCCATGGCCGCCCCTCCGCACTCCCCGAAGGAGCACGAGTCCTCCACCGTGCAGAGGTCGCCATCGTCGCAAGGCAACCCGTTTGGGGCGAGGTCGCCGCGGCAGACGTCGCCGTGGCACTCGTCACCCACCGTGCACTGGTCGCCGTCGTCGCATGCCATCGCGTATGGCGCGGGCAGGCCCGTGCAGACGCCGGCCACACACGTGTCGTCCACGGTGCACGGCTTGCCGTCGTCGCACATAGAGCCGTCCGGAGCGCCTTCGCATTCGTCCACGACGGACGCATCCGACACGGCGGTTGCGTCCGGTGTCGCCATCGTCGCCGCGCCTCTGCAACCCACTACTGCGCTGGCGACGGCGAGAAGAATCACCGTCATTCGCATCTGGAAACCTCGCCCTGGCTAGGGCGCGCCCGCGTGGAAGCAGATGAGGAGCCGCGTCACCGCGGCGTCGCCGTTGAGCTCAACCTCCGCTCGGCTCCGATCCGGCCTCAGGTCCCTCCCCACGGCCGGGTAGAGCGCAAATTCCCCATCGTCCTGGCGCGGTCACGCCACGTCCCATCAGATGTCCCCTGCGGCACCACTGAATCCCATCAGGTTTTCGGAGTAGGTCAGAGCCGCCCAACCCTGTCAAGGGGAATCGGGCCTTCCGGCACCTCTCGTGTCCGGGTTTCGGCCTCGATCAGAAGCCGCGCCCGTGGATGATCATGGTGTGGGTCGGGCTCAGGCCGTCGTCGCTGACCACCGTCAGCGTCGCCGTGTCTTCCCCGGGCGCCGCGGGCGCGTGGGTGACGTTGATGACGCGCATCTGCCTGAAGGCGAGCTCCATCGGCGTCTCGACCTGGCTCTCGAAGGGGAAGGAGAAGGCCCCGGTCGGTGAGTCGAGGGAGATCGAGCTGATGTTGCAGGGCCCTCGGCCGACGTTTGCGATCACGAAGTTGTCGTTGAAGTCGCTGCCGGCCTCGACGGGCTCGACCCACGTCGCCGATTGAGACGGGTCGCTGGGGTCGACGATGGAGGCGCCCACCGCGAGCAGGCAGTGCCCGGGGTCTTCGATGCTGCGGCCGCGAAGCTCGACCTGCTGCGAGCTGCCGTCGTCGAGCGTGAGCACGAGAGACGCCGCGTAGTCGCCACGCACCTCCTCGGGCGCGAAACGCAGCTCTACCTTGATGGCTTCGTTGGGCTCGAGGTCGACGCCCTCTCCGACGAAGGGGGCGAAGTCGACCGCGATCTCGGGATCGCTGTCCTCGGCCAGGGAGTAGTCGGTCAGGCGGATCGTGGAGCCGCTGCAGTTCGTCGCCATGACCGTGCCGAATGAGAAGGCGCTGGTGCTCGCCGGCACGCCGAGCGCCGCCGGCGCGAAATGGAGCGTGCCCTCGGGGAAGAAGCACAGCGGTGGAGCGGGAGCGCCAGGATCCGCGCCAGGATCCGCGCCAGGGTCCGCGCCAGGGTCGGCCGGAGCGTCCTCTCCAGCGCCCTCGTCGTGGGAGAGATCCTGCGACGCACCGGGATCGGAGATCTCGGCGGCGCCGGGGTCTTCGATGCCGGCCGCACCGGTATCCCTGTTCTCGGCGGTGCCAGGATCTACAGGCGCCGCGGCATCTCTCCCCGCGTCGACTGTCGAGCCGTCGTCGGACTCTACGACCTCGGCCGAGCGCTGCGCCTCGTCACCGGCCTCGTCACCGCAGCCAGCAGCCGCTGCTGCGCAAGAAGCCACGAAGAGCGCGATCCCCAGTCTTCGAGTCACCATCTGTCGTCCTCGCGAATGGAGCTTCGTTGATCTATGCGGGAGCCCGCCCGGAGTGACCGCACGGGCACATCAGGTCCTACTCGTCTCCGTAGAGCTCCTCGCGGAGCGCGCCGAATCCGTCCTTGCCCGCCGCGACCAGGTGTGAGAGCGGCGCGACCTCGCGGGCGAGGGCGACCATGTCGTGGGCGATGCCGCGGATGTCCCACTGGGCGTGGGCGTCGCAGCGGAGACGCGCGAAGTGGCTCATCTGCCGCGGGTTCGTGGCCACGAGCGCTCGACGCCTGTGGGCGTTGGTCAGGCAATACTCGGCGGCCCCGCCGTAGCGCGGGAGGAAGGCCAAGTAGAGCTCCACGCTCCTGCTGCACACCGTCTCGAATTCTTCGGCGAGACCGGTCGCGACGATGGACGGCGGGACCGTGAGGCCGAGGCTCGGATCGTAGTCCTGCCAGAGCAGGCTCATGGTGCGGTGGCGCTTGAGCTGCGCGAAGGCGCTCGAGCTGAGGACCACCTCGAAGATCAGCCCGTCTGTGAGCTCGAAGCACCTCGGCGGGTCGTCGAACTCGGAGACGTGCTCGAGCACCCGCTTCATGAAGGCGAGGCCGCGTGTGCGATCGGCCTTGAGTGCCTCGGCCGCGGACCAGCAGCGCGCGGCGCCGGCGCGGCTGTTTGCGTGAACGATGCCGGCGATAACGTTCGTGTCCACGTCCGCGCAGCTGATGAGCGTGACGTCGCCCAGTGTTTGGAAGCTCGTCTCTGCAGACGTGCCGCCGCCGGCCCCTTCGAGCGCCTCCGCCGCGGCTCTGCTCATGGCCGCCGGCGTCTCCTGGAAGTGCCCGTCGTAGAGGCTCTTGCCCTTGAAGCTCTTCTGGAAGATCTCGGGGTCGGTGTAGAGGATGAGCGAGGGCGCGATGTCCTTCGTCGCCTCGAAGAGCCGGGCCGCGAGCTCGCTGACCTCGTGGAGCTCCTCGTACTTCATGTTGCGCACGGCGTGCTCGAGGGCCGTGGCCGAGAAGGTCGTGCCTACCTGCGCCTGGGTCGCCAGGCCGAGGGCGTAGCGCGCGTCCTCCTTGCCCCAGCCTTCGATGGTGCTGAGCGCCATGTTGCGCTTGTCGGGCACCCCGCGGGCCGCCGTCGCGCGCGCCCGCTCGGCCAGCTCGGGGTTGGCCTCCTTGTGGTGCTCGACGAGCCTGTCGACGTTGTCGAGGTAGAAGCGGTTCTGGACCTCCTCCACGAGCTCCCGAAAACGCTCCGCGTCCTCGGGCGAGTACTCCTCCGGGACGACGTAGTCGCCCTCGAGAGTGATGTAGCGCTGGGACTTCTCGGTGTAGCCGCTGCCGAAACGCCGCGCCTGGAGGTGCTCCACGGCGAGGCGTGAGATGCCGAGGACGTCGAAGTTGAAGTTTGCGTGGTTTCCCACGGACTTGTGGCCTAGGCCGAAGATGATGTTCTTGTTGGACCTGCGGGCCGCCTCGACCTCCTCGCGAGACTCGGCGCGCAGCTCGGGGATGGGTCTCGGGTCGCGGCTGATGCGCGCGTAGGCGGCCGGCACCGACTCGGGCGACACACGCTCCGGCGGCACCCTCTCCCCCTGCTTGAGCTTCTCGAGGATCTCCGCGTCGACGTTGTAGCCGGCAAGAATGACTTTCATGGCGCCTTCCGTCGGGGCGGTTCAACCACGGGCGGGTCGAGACTGCAACGAGCGGAGCAGCCAGGCCAGGGGCTAGCGCTCCGCCGGGAGCCTCTGCTCGAACACGGCGTACTCACCGACCCTCGCGCGCCGGCCGACGACGAAGCCAGCCTGCTCCAACGCCTTGAGCAGCCGCCCGTTCAGCGGCCAGGAGTGCACGGTGCGGCGCTTGTCGTCCATGGGCACCACGACCCAGGTCGCTGCTCCCTTCGCCGAGCTTGCCTTCGCTCGCGCGACGACCGCGGCGGCGTCCTTGTCTCTCGCTCCTACGTCCGCGGCCGCCTCGGCGTAGTTCAGCCAGCAACCGTGGCGCTCGAGGTCTGAAGGGAACCAGGCGTAGTCGAAGCTCCGGCCGAGGCGCCCGGCGTGGAAGCGCACGAGGGGTCCGGTGAGGCTCAGCGGCACCACCAGGTCACCGTCTCGTGCCTCCCCCGCGAGTGTCTCTGCCAGCTTCGTTCGGTGGCGCGGGTCGCCGATCTGCGCCAGGGGTGCCAAGACGGTGGCGCCGCAAGCCGCGAAAACCAGCAGCGCCGCCAACCCAAGCCAACGACGCGCTCGGAGCGGCGCTCCCGCCGTTGCACCGTATGCAAGCAGCAGGGGCGCCGCCGGCCACGCCAGCAGCTCGTAGCGGCCGACGAGGTAGACCGGCCGAACCAGCACGCTGAGGGCAAGCGGGATGGCGATCGGCAGCGCCAGGTGCATCGCCCACAACCACACGGCTCTGCGTTCGTCACGCTCGGGGGAGGCGCCGGGTCGAAGGGCAGCAACGAGCAGGCACGCCCCGACCCCCGCCGACAGGACCTGGGCCCAGAGAGGAGGACGAAGCGCCCCGACGTGGCCGAGGTAGTCGGGCAGCGCCCCGCCCGGGGCCATCAAGGCCAACGAGCGAAGCCCCGCGTCGAGCGGGCCCGTGTCGCGCCAGAAGTGGTCGAGGGCCCGCGACACCTCGCCGCCTCCCGCCATCAGGCCGAGGATGTAGGCAAGCGCGAGGCCGGCCAGGACCGCGCCCGCCGTCGCTCCCAGAGCCAGGTTCCTCCGCGTGCGCGGGTACAAGAGGAAGGACAGGGGCAGCAGCGGCAGCAAGAAGAATGCGTAGTAGTGGGTCGACATCGCGAGCGCGGTCCACGTCACGTAGCCCGCCCACCACGACACCCGCCCGTGTACGTGGGCCCGCCGCAGCCACTCGGTCGCGAGCAGGGCAAAGAGCGCCGCCACCATGTAGTGCCGCGCCTCGGCCGAGTAGTGCACGACGACAGGCGTGAGCGCCGCCAGCGCCGCGGCCCAGAGGCCGGCCCGCCTGCCCCACGTGGCTCGCCCGGCCGCGTACAGGGCCCCGAGGCAGGCCAGCCCTGCCACGAGCGAAGGGAGCCGAGCCGCCACCGCCTCGCGCCCGATGTTTTGGACGGCCGCCCGCAGCAGCAGGTAGAAGAGCGGTGGATGCTTCTCCGATGTCCGCAAAGTCGCCCACAGCTCCGGCAGGTCGCGGTCGGCCAGCAAGACCGAGCAGATCTCGTCGAGCCACAGCTCGGTGGCGTCGATGCGTAGCACCCGCGACGCCACCCCGATCGCCAGCGCCGCCAACGCGGCTGCGGTCAGGGCGCGGTCGGCGCCGAGCGCTGCTCCTGAGGGCGCGGGCTCTTCACTGCGCGACATGATGCGGCCGTCTCCCGATGCTCGGCGTGCTAGCGGGGCGGGAGTTTCGAGGCGAAACTCCCCTACGCGGGGTGTTTCGCAAGCGAAACACCCTGTTTCGGAGGCTAGGGCTCACCCTTGACCACGTCAAAACAAGATCACGGCGACGCCGCGGTCGCGGTCGCCATCGTCGGCACCCGGCCCGAGGTCATCAAGATGGCCCCGGTGGTGCGCGCCTGCCGCGCTCGCGGCCTTCCCCTCAAGCTGTTGTCCACGGGCCAGCACCGAGAGATCCTGGACCTCGCCCTCGCTGACATGGAGCTCGTCGCCGCCGAGGACCTCGGCATCATGGCCCCCGGCCAGGGCCTCCCCGCGTTGTGTGCCGCCGCGCTCCGCGGCCTCGACGAGGCCTTCACGCGTGAGGCCCCCGCCTACGTGCTCGCCCAGGGGGACACCTCGACCGTGGCCATGGCTGGGCTCGTCTGCTTCCTGCGGCGCCTGCCCCTCGGCCACGTGGAGGCGGGGCTTCGCAGCGGGAGCCTGGAGCACCCCTTCCCCGAGGAGCTCAACCGGCGCATGGTCACCCTGGCGGCGCGCGATCACTTCGCGCCCACCGGGCGTGCCGTGGGCGTGCTCGAGAGAGAGGGCGTCGCCGAGGAGCGGGTGCACCAGGTCGGAAACACCGTCATCGACGCCCTGCTCCAGACCCGCGAGCGAGTGGCCCGGCGCCCGCTGAGCGACTTCGGCCCGGCGCTCACGCGCCTCGAGGACCGGGACTTCGTGCTCGTCACCGCGCACCGGCGCGAGGCCCAGGGCCCGCCCATGGAGCGCATCGCCGGCGGGCTGCTGCGTCTGATGCGCTCCTCTCCGGACACCCTCTTCTTGTGCCCGCTGCACCCCAACCCGGCGGCCTCGGGGCCGCTCCGGGCCGCCTGGTCCAATGAGCCCAACGCGGTGCTCTGCGAGCCCCTGGGCTACCCGGCCATGGTCAAGGCTCTCGACTCCTGCCGCTTCACGGTCACCGACTCCGGGGGAGTCCAGGAGGAGGCGGCCACCCTCGGCCGGCCGGCGCTGGTTACTCGCCGCGCGACCGATCGCCAGGAGTCCGTGGACGCGGGCGTGGCCAGGCTCGTGGGCCACGACTCGGACGAGATCTTCGCCGCCGGCAGCCTCCTGCTGAATGACGAGGCGGCCTACGCCGCGATGGCGCGGGCGGTAGACGTCTTCGGAGACGGCAGAGCCGGAGAGCGCATAGCCGAGGTAGTGGCGCGCCGCCTCGAGGAGCACTCATGAGTGAGAAGCGCACGATCTTCCTGGTGCTGCCCGCCTACAACGAGGAGGCGAGCCTCGGTGAGCTGCTCGAGCAGGCCGAGGAGGCGTCTGCCGGCTGGAGCGGCGCGCTCCGCGTGGTCGTGGTGGACGACGGCAGCGCCGACGAGACCGCCGCGATCGCCTCGCAGTGGGCCGAGCGCCTCTCGCTGCGGCTCGAGCGCCACGCGCAGAACCAGGGCCTCGGCAGCACCCTCGTGGACGGCATCCGCGCCGCCGCCGCAGAGGCAGCAGACGGGGACGTCGTGGTCACCATGGACGCCGACGCTACCCACCCGCCGGCTCACGTGGCGGAGATGCTCGGGCGCGTCGACGGCGGGGCCGACATAGTAATCGCCTCGCGCTACCAGGAGGGCGCCCAGGCCTCGGGGCTCCCCCTGCACCGCAACGCCCTCAGCGTGGCGGCGAAGCTCGTGGCGCGCCTGGCGGTCGGCCTGCCCGGGGTGCGCGACTACACCTGCGGCTACCGCGCATACCGCGCCGACCTGCTCAAGCGCGCCATCGCCGACTGCGACGGGAGGCTCCTGCGGGAGCCCGGTTTTGCGTCATCCATGGAGCTGCTGCTGGCGCTTCGCCCCTATCGGCCGCGTTTCGCGGAGATCCCCTTTCACCTGCGCTACGACCGCAAGGAGTCGGCGAGCAAGATGCGCATCGGGCGCACCGTCGCCCGCACCCTGGCCATGATCGCGAGGCGCCGCCTCGAAGCCCTGACCGGCCGCGCCCGTCGCGCTCGCGCCTGATGCCGGCACCCCCGAGATGAGCGAAGACAGCCCACCGACCGGCGCGCCGAGCAGGCGCCCTCTTGGGCGCAGGCTCCTCCTGTGGCTGGCCACTCTGGCGCTGCCCCTCGTCTTCCTGGTGCTGCTCGACCTCGCCGTCGGAGCGCTCTACGAGCGCCTGGCACCGCCCGGCGGGCGCGACACCCTGTCCATGCTGCTGGGAGAGGGACCGCGCCGGCAGCCCCGGATCAAGCCCCACCCCTACATGCTCTACGCGAACACGCCCGGCTGGCGGAAGGGTGGGCTGCGCCAGCACAACGCCCTCGGCTACCGCGGGGCCGAGGTGGGGCCGAGGCCGGCCGAGGGCACGCTGCGCATCCTGACCCTGGGCGGCTCGACCACCTACGGCTACAAGGTGAACGATCCTGTCGACGCATGGCCCGCCCGGCTCGAGCGCATCCTGCGCGAGCGTTTGGGCCGTCCGGTCGAGGTGCTCAACGGTGGTCTGCTCTACGCCACGAGCGCGGAGCTCCTCGCACACTACCTGGTGCGCGGCCGCCACCTCGGCGCCGACATCGTCATCGTGCACACGGGCGGCAACGACGCCGCGCCCCTGGCCTTCCCGGGCTACTCTCCGGAGTACTTCCACTTCCGCCCGGGGTGGGCCCCCTCGGTGGTGATGCTGCGCCCCGGCGAGCGCAGCCTCCTCGCCACCTCGAACATCGCGCGCCTGTTCTACGCGCACTGGTTCGACGGAGCTCCGCCGCCGCACCCGGTGATGGTGGAGCAGGTGCGCGCCTGGCAGACGGTGGCGCCCGCGCAGGCCCTCGCCAACGTGAGGCGCACGGCGCCCGTCGGGTTCCGCCGCAACGTGGAGCTCCTCGTTCGAAACGTCCTCGCCGACGGCGCCACGCCGGTGCTCTTCGCCTTCGAGCTCGCACCCGACGCGATCCTCGAGCGCATCCCGCCGGAGGAGGCCTACTTCAAGCCCTACTTCCCCGCCGTCGCCGCCGGCATCGAGAAGAACGTCGAGGTAATGCGCGAGGTCGCCCACGAGCGGGGCGCGCTTTTCCTGGACATGGGAGCGGGCGCCATCGCCTTCGAGGACTTCGTCGACCACTGCCACCTCAGCCCGGCGGGCCACGAGACCAAGGCGCGTTTCCTCGCCGACCGCCTCCCGCTCGGCGCACAGCCCTGATCGTGCGAGCTTGAGCCCGGGCGCCGCAGCAGGTAGGCGTTCTGCTCGGCCGGGCCGTGCCCGGTGGGAGGTGCTGCAGCCATGAACGTGACCCTCAGGCTGAAGATCGAGCCCCCCGGCGGGGAGGGCGAGGCCGCAGAGATCCTGCTGGCCGGCGTGGACGCGCTCGTAGGGCGCGACGCGTCCTGCGACGTCGTTGTCGAGGCCCAGACGGTGAGCGGGCGCCACGGGCTGCTCAAGGGTGGCGCGGCAGGCTACACCTACACCGACCTCGAGAGCCGCAACGGCTCGGCCCTCGTGCGGGCCGGGAGCGACGGCGAGCCGGAGGTCCTCGCGGCAGGGAGCGCGGTGCCCGTGGGGCCGGGAGACGTGCTCCTTCTCGGCGCTGCGGACGCGCCCGTGCGAGTCCTCGTGGAGGCCGGGGCCGCTCCCTTCGCGGCGGCGGCGGCACCCGAGCGCACCGTGGTCGCGAGGGCGCCCCTGGCGGACCTGCGCGAGGGCGCACCGGACGCCCTCGTCGAGCTCGCCGGGCGCTCCATGAGCGCTGGGGAGCCGGCGGAGCTGGCGGCAGAGGCCATGGCCTATCTCGACCGCGTCTTCCCCGACGCCGCGGCGCGCGGCGTGCTCGTGTGCGGCTCGGGCTTCCGCGCTGAGGCCGGCGCGGGCGTGCCGCGCGGCCTGCAAGAGCAGGCGGAGCTTGGTCGGGAGGTGCTGCTGCTCCAGTCCTCGGCCGACACCCTGCCCGCGACCGAGAGCATCGCCTCGTCGGGTATCCAGGCGGCCGTGGTCGCCCCGCTTCGGGCGGGAGAGACCTTCCACGGCGTGCTGGCCGCGTGGAGCCCGGCCGGAGTGACAGCCCTCGCTGCGGAGGCGCTCGAGCCCCTGTCGGTGGCGGCCTCGCTCGTGGCTCTGCAGGCGGCCCAGATAGCCGTTCGCCAGGCCGGCCGCGCGCGCCAGCGGGAGCTGGAGGACGAGGTCGCGCGCCTCGTCGAGAGCAAGGACGGGCGCTGGGACGTGGACCCGGTCGGCGCCTCGCCCGCCTTCTGCCAGGCCAGGGACCTGGCGAAGACGGTTGCGCCTTCCAACGTGCCCGTCCTGCTCCAGGGCGAGACCGGCACGGGAAAGGAGGTGCTGGCCCGGGCGGTGCACCGCTGGAGCCGCCGCGCTGCGAAGCCCTTCGTGGCGGTGAACTGCGCCGCCCTCCCCGAGAACCTGCTCGAGAGCGAGCTCTTCGGGCACGTGCGGGGTGCCTTCACGGGCGCCTCGAACGAGCGCCGGGGGCTCTTCGAGGAGGCGGACGGCGGCACGGTCTTCCTAGACGAGATCGGCGAGATGCCGCCGACGATGCAGGCCAAGCTCCTGCGCGTGCTCCAGGACGGCGAGGTCAGGCGGGTCGGCTCCACGCGCCCGGTGCGGGTGGACGTGCGGGTCATCTCGGCGACGAACCGGGATCTCAAGGAGAGAGTCGCGCAGGGAGCCTTCCGCGAGGACCTCATGTACCGCCTGAACGCGGTCACCGTGGGCATCCCGCCGCTCAGGGAGCGCGAGGGAGACGTGCTCCTCCTCGCCCACGCGCTCCTCGGCAGGGCCTGTGTGCTCGCCCACAAGCAGGTCCCCGGCTTCACGCCCGAGGCCCTGGCGGCCTTGTCGATGCACAGCTTCCCGGGCAACGTCCGAGAGCGCGAGAACGAGCTGGTCAGGGCGGTCGCGCTCGCCCCCGAGGGCGAGCCGGTCGCGGCGACCTCCTTCTCGGAGGGCCTGGCCGCGCGGGCGCCCGTTTCCGCCGTCGCGGCGCCGGCAGGAGACGAGCAGAGCTTGAAGGCCGTCGTCGAGCGCGCCGAGCGGCAGGCGGTCACCGCCGCCGTGGCGGACGCGGGCGGGAACATGACCCGCGCCGCCGCGCAGCTCGGCCTGACCAGGCCCGGGCTCTACAAGGGGATGGAGAGGCTGGGGGGTCGCTAGTTCGTTGGCATCCTGAAACTGGCGGTGCAGGGTGCAGCGGTTGGCC
>CAZQPP010000250.1:0-5788 GCA_964594295.1 uncultured Myxococcales bacterium
ACGCAGCCTCGGCACCGGCAGGCCCCAGCGTGTCTGCGGCGACGCGATCACGCAGCGCCTCGGGCGGCTGCGCGGCAGGGGCAGGGCCGGCCGCCGGTGCCCTCGCGTGGTTGCTCGCCCTCGGGCTCCTCGCCCGCGCCCTCCGGCGTCGCCGCGACCTCGCCGCGTTGTTGCTCGTCGCCGTCCTCGGCAGCGCTGCCGCCGCGTGCTCCGAGAGCGACACGGCCGTCCCGCCCGTGACACCGACCGACGAGGGCCCGGCCGCCGACACCGCTCCCTGGAACGTCGACGAGGGCGCTGCCGCGGACACCGACGCCAAGACCGACGCGGGGCCCGAGGGACCTCCGCCCTGGATCGCCAAGTTCAACCAGGGCAAGGTCGAGTCCATCCACGGGATCCTGGCCCAGCCGGACGGCGTCATCGTCGCCGGCGACACCAACGTCGGCGAGGCACCGGGCCAGGTAGGCGTCGCGAAGATAGACGAGGACGGCGGCATGGTCTGGCAGATAATGATCGGCGGAGCCTCCGCCGACGAGGGCAAGGATCTCGTTCAGACGACCTCCGGCTTCGCCGTCGTCGGCAACACGGGGCCGCCCCACGGCGACAGCCCGGTGAGCGCCTGGGTCGTTCGCATGGACGTGCTCGGCCGGGTGCTCAAGCAGACGGTCGTGGGGAGCTCCGAGTGGGAGTCGGTCCAGGGCGGCGCGGCGGTCGGCGAGCACCTCGTGCTCGCGGGCTCGACGACCGTGGAGGGAGCGCCCACCGATGTCTGGGTGACCCGCCTCGACGCCACAGACCAGATCATGTGGCAGCTCCGCGCAGGTGGCTCCGAGGCGGACGAGGCCATGGACGTGGCGCCGACGGGCGCGGGCTTCGTCGTGGTCGGCCAGACGCGCTCCTACGTGAAGGGTCCGGTGGGGGACCTCGACCTCTGGGTCCTCGGCCTGACCTCCAACGGTGAGCTGCTCTGGCAGTGGTCCATGGGCGGCACCGACGTCGACCGCCCCGAGAGCGTGGTCCCGACCAGCGACGGCGGCCTGCTCATTGCCGGCAACACCAAGTCATACGGATCGGGGGGACACGACGGCTGGCTGGTCAAGATCCACGCCACCTCCGGCGACGTGCTCTGGCAGCGCGCTTATGGCGGCGCGCGCGACGACACCTTCGACTCGGTCGTCGAGATCGACGGCGGCCTGCTCGCCGTCGGGCGCACCGAGTCCTTCGGAGTGCCCGTCGACCCCAGCGAGATCGTCGGCGAGGCGTGGCTGGTCAAGATGAGCAACGAAGGCGCCGTGGAGTGGTCGCGGCGCTACGGCGTCCCGGGCGACTTCGCCAACGCGGCGGTGGCCGTCCCGGCACTCGGGGGGCTGGTTTTCGCCGGCTCCACCGAGGACGAGGACCAGAGCGACTGGATGGTGGGCCGCCTCTCGCTGACGGGCATGGTCGACACGGCGTGCACCCTGGCCAACGACTGCTTCCCGGTGGTCTCCGCCGTGGACGCCTACGCGCTCTTCTCCGACGCCGAGGTCGCGAAGACGAGCGCCATCTCCCAGGCGACGGCCGCGATCCAGGAGACCGCCGGCTTCGCTCGAACCGCGATGTGCGGGCGGTAGCCCCCAGTCCGCTCCCTGCATACTGGGAGCGCCTGAGCTTCCGGGCCCTGGTGGCCCTGCTGGTCTTCGTCTGCGGCCTCGGCGGCCTCATCGCCATGGGCCACCTGGTGGACCGGGAGAGCGCGCACACGGTGGCAACGCCATTGGACGAGGCCGTCCCCTTCCTGCCCTGGACGGCATACGTCTACGCCCTGGTCTACACGGCCATGCTCTACCCGCTCTTCGTCGTGCGCTGCGGCCGCCTCTTCCGCCGCACGGTCCTGGCCTATGCCGTCACGGTGGGCGTCTCCCTGCTCTGCTTCGTGCTCTACCCGGTCACCTCGCTGCACCTCCGCCCGGACATCTCGGCCCTCGACGACAGCGTCTTCCACAACTGGGGCGTGCACCTCTGCTACACCCTCGACCCGCCGGCGAACCTCCTGCCCTCGCTGCACATGTCGGTGGCCCTCGTGGCTGCGATCTCCTCGTTCATGGCGAGCCGCCTCTTCGGGAGCTTCGCTTTCATCATGGTCGCGGCCATCACCCCGTCGATCCTGACGATGAAGCAGCACTACGTGCTCGACGCGGTGGCGGCCCTGCCCCTGGTTGCGGCCGTCTACGTGGCGATCCTGAGGCCCTACCGGCACGAGAGCAGCCCGCCCGCCGAGCGCGCCTTCAGCTGGCGCGGACCGGCGGCCTTCCTGGGCTTCAACGCCTTCTTCTACCTCGCCTTCTACGCGGCCTTCCGGGCGGGTCTGCGTTTCTGGTGAGAGTTGCGGGCCAGGGGGCTCGTCTTGCGCAAGGTCCAGCTCAGTAGACCGTATCCGTGCCCCATTTCCGCTCGAGCTGCTCTCCCGCGCTGGTCGCGACGTAGACCCACTGCGCCCTCTCCTCGGTGGGCATCACCTGGATATGGAAGCTGAAGTTCATTGGCATCCACACCTCCTCCGAGGGGTCGGCGGCGACGCGGAGCTCGGTCTTGCCGCCCGTCGTGGCGATCAGGCCATCGAGTTTCCGGTCGTTGGTGTGGAAGGCCTCGAAGAAGACTCCGGCCGCGCCGTCGTGGTCGTACACGGTCCACTCGATCTCCACCTCGGTGGCGCCGAGGGTCTGGCGCGCCATCTCCGCGAGGATCGCCCTGTTGTCGGCCGAGACCTGGGCGCTCAACGAGATCGGGTCCCCGTACCCACCATCCCAATAGGTAGCTGACAGCACGCCGAAAACCAGGATCCGATCACCGGAGGGGTCCGTGGGGTCCGTCACCGACAGATCGGCGAGGATCTCCCTGTCGCGGATCTTCAGGCTGTTGATGAAGCCTGAGACCGTGTGGGCGTTCTTGTTGAAGTCGAAGCCCTGCTCGACGGAGCAGTCATAGGACAGCGCTGCGTTTGCGGGCGGGTAGGCGTCCTCGCTCGCCGGGTCGGGTTCTCCCAGCATGGATCCGGTGCAGGCGGCGCACAGGGCGATCAACAACGAACAGAGCGCGCTCTTCGTCAGCAAGGCGGACCTCCTCGATAGGGCCAACCACCTATCGCAGGTAAGGCTCCAGCGCACCTTCGAGCTCACCGAGGACCTCGCCGCAGCAGCAGGATCTGGTGGGACTCGAAGGTGGCCACCGCGACCGTGCTCTTGATCACCGCCAGACCGGCGAAGTAGCCCGAGAGCGGGCCCGCGCCATCGGCGTCCCAGGGCGGCTCGGCGGCGTCAGCGTCGCCCTGCCCGAGGTCGGAAGCCCCTTCGTCGGGCTTGCCTGGATCGGCCGGCAGGTCCCAGCGCGGCTCCTCCCAGCTGGGGTCGTGCCCCGTGGCGGAGCAGCCCCAGAGCAGGGCCGCCGTGGCCAGTGCGAGCGCAGCGCCGGCGCGGCTCATAGCTCTGCGTCCAGCGAAACGCCGAGGCTCAGCGCCCTGCCCCCCGAGCGCCACCCCGGCCAGCCCGGGTTCGCCTCCGCCTCGGCCTCATTCGCGAAGCTCTGCCAATCCTTCACCTCTACTCGGTCGCGCAGGAGGTGGAGCTGGGCGTGCAGCGCGATCCTCAGAGCCCGCCCCGACCAGCCTATCCAGGGCGCGAGATCGACCTGCCCGCCTATCGCCACCACGTGCTTGTCGTTGTCCACGAAGTTGGTCCAGCCGCCTCCGTTGTCGAAGGGCGATGGCACGTAGGCGTAGCCGGCGAGCAGCTCGGTCGTAGGAGTCGCCTGCAGGGCGAGACCCACCCGCGGGGTCAGCGTGGCGTTGTGAAGCTCGCCGCCGTGGTCGTCGTGGTTCGAGTCGAGGTAGTCGCTCCAGTCCGCCCAGGTGACGTCCGCGCTCAGCATGAGCAGACCGGGCCACCCCGCCGCGGCTCCGGCTGCGACCTCCATGGGCTGGTAGTAGTGGGCGAAGCGGTGGGTGAAGCCGAAGCTGCCCAGGCTCAAACCGGGCAGTCCCTCCGTGTCCACGTCGTCGTAGCCCCAGTCGTCGGACCACAGGGCGCCTCGCCAGGCCAGGCCGACGCGCAGCCAGTCCGTGGGCCTCGCGAGCACCCCGAACGTGGGCGCGACGCGACCCCCGATGGTCACCTCGTTGCCCATCTCGGCGTCGACCTCGCCGGCGCTGCCGCCTTCGGCCCGCGGGAGCACCCGGGCCTCGGTGTTGGTCTCCACTGCCACGCTCACCCGCGCCCCGACCCCCACCGACAGGCGCTCGTGGATGCGGAACGCGAGCACGGGGAGGATCGACATGTGCTGGGTGCGGTCGAGGTAGGCCGGCCACTGGAGCTCGGCCGAGCTCATGATGTCCCAGCGGAAGAAGCGCCTGAGCGGGAAGTAGAGGGCGAGGCCGAGGTGAGCGCGGGGGATGCCGGCTACCCTCTCGAGGTCGAAGGTGCAGCCGAAGGTCAGCCCGGTCGTTGTGGGCAGGGGGTGTGCGATGTCGGGGCCGTGGCCGTCGCTGGGGGCGCGGGGCTCGACCAGGGAGCTGATGCCTTGCTTATCTCCCGACTCGCGGCGCGTGCGCACCCACAGGTCGGGGCTGGACCAGAGGTAGCCGAGGTGCAGCGTCACCCCGTGCGGGCCGGCGCGGCCGCGGACAGGGGCGAGGGCGATGCCGGCGGGGTTGTAGTGGGCGGCGCTGAAGTCGTCGGCCAGGGCCGTGAACGCGCCGCCGAGGGCCGTGGCGCGGCTGCCGAGGCCGAGGTCGCTCTCGACGGCCGCGAGGGCGGAAGGCGTGCCGGAGAGGAGCAGGAGCGGGAGGACGAGGAGGGCGGGGGTGCACGGGCACGTGCACGAGTACGAGGACGTGGACGTGGACGTGCACGTGGACGTGGAAGTGTGGGGTGCCGGCCGCATCATGGCACCACCCAGCTCAAGGTGATGCCGCCGGCGACGATCGAGCCGCCGGAGCTGAAGCCCGGGTAGCCCGCGTTGACGATCTGCTTGCCGGCGCGGTCGGCGTCGGCGTCGGGCAGCCTGGCGGCGTCCTTGACCGTCTCGCGCTCGGTCATGCGTTGGAGCTGGACGTGGGCGCGCAGGGTCAGCGGCAGGCGCCAGGGCTCGGGCATCAGGTCGAGCAGCCACGCGACACCGAGGGAGCCGCCGAGGCGATCGCCGTCGACGAAGCTCGACACTCCCACCTGGTCGGGCACCGGCGAGGGCACGTAGAAGGCGCCGGCGCTCAAGGAGAGCATCTTCGCGACCCGGGCCTCCACGCCCGCGCGGGGCGTCCAGGTGTCGCTGAAGGGCGGAGAGACCGTGTCCGAGTGCGGGTCGAGGTAGCTCGACCAGCGCGACCACGTCACATCCGCGCTCAGCCCGAGCCATTCCGGGGCGCGAAGGCACGCCCCCACCGAGACCTGGTGCGGCCTGAAGAAGTTGGCGTAGTGGATGGCCAGGTCCACGTCGAAGCCGCCGATGAGGAAGCTGTTGGGGACCAGCGCCGTGTCCGCCCGCTCCTCCATCCGGTAGGAGACGCCGACCGAGAGCCACGGCCAGGGATTCGCGAGCACGCCGGCGAGGAGCGCCGGGTCCAGCTCGATCTCACGGGTGACGTCGATGTCGACACCGTAATGCTCCTCCCACTCGGTCGTGCGCTCGCCGAAGGTGATGACGCTCCCGCCTGCCAGGTCCATGAAGAGGTCTACGCCGATGCCCACCGAGAGCTCGGGCAGCACCCGGTAGGCCGCGGCGAGGCTGAAGGCCGCGCGCCGGTAGGCGTCGTGGA
>CAZQPP010000250.1:5798-11847 GCA_964594295.1 uncultured Myxococcales bacterium
GCAGGTATCGTGAGTCGGCCCGCGGCGGCACGTAGGTCTGCATCACGTAGTCGAAGGGCACGTAGACCAGCACTCCGAGCGACAGGTTGTCGTTTCCGAAGAGGCGCCCGAATGGCGCGACCAGGCCTGCGTAGAGGCCTCGCAGGGGTGGGAGATCGAAGCTCCGGCGCGCGGCGCCCGGGTCCTTCACCCACACGTCGAAGGAGCCGAGCACTGGCGCGATGCTGAGCGTGGCGTGGCGCACCTGGTTGAGGCCGGCGGGGTTGTAGTAGACGGCCGAGAAGTCGTCGGCCACGGCGGTGAAGGCGCCGCCCATGGCGCTGGCCCGCGAGCCGACGCCGAAGAGGTCGGGGGTGCTCGCGCGGGCGGGAGCCGCGCAGAGCAGGAGGAGCGGCAGGAGCACGGCCGGGGCGGTCCTCACGGCTTGGGTTCCTCCTCGCCGCAGCAGCCCTCCTCTCCAAGGCAGCTCGACGGCTCGGTGAGCGCCACCGGCACCTCGGTCCGGTCACGCTCGCCGAGCTGGTTCTCGACCGTCAGGCTGACTACCGCGGCCCGGTCGCCCGGCAGGCTGATGTCCAACAGACAGTCGGTGGAGCAGTCTCCGTCGCAGGGGCACGCCGGGCGGCAGCGCTCGGCGCCGGCCTTCACCTCGTAGGGCGAGCCCTCGACCTCCCAGCTCAGCTCGACGAGGCAGTCGTCCGGGGCCTGCGGTGTGCCGGGGAGCACCGCCCTCGGCAGGGAGCCGCGCGCGCTCAGGTGCAGCACCGTGCGGTGGTCGTCCCCGATGCAGATGCCGCCCGGATCTACGCGGGCCACCGCGAGTGGGTGGCCCACGGCCTCCAGCCCGCAGCCGGCGACGAGCCCGGAGAGGAGCAGAAGCACCGCCGGGCCCGCGCGCATCATGCTCGCCCTCAGTCTCCCGGCAGCAGTTCCGGCGCGTAGCGCGCGGCTGTCTTGTCGGCCGCACGCACAAGGTCGCGCAGGATCTGCACGTGCTCGGGGGTGCTCAGCGGCGTCTCCTCGAGGTGGGTCGCGACGAAGTGATCTGAGGCGAAGACGTGGCGTGTGCCGGACCGGCGGTTGTGCAGGCGCAGCTCGTACTCGGTGTCAGCCACCGCGAGGCGCAGCCCCAGGGTGCCCGGCTCGGGCTCCTCCTGCACGCGCAGGACCGATACCTCGGCGAAGCGGCGCTCGAAGCGCGCGATCACCGCCTCGACGAGCTGCAGCCACTTGCGCTCCCGCTCGGTGCCCGAGGTGGCGTCCGCGCCTGCCTCGACTCCCCGGCTCGGCTCGTCGTCTTTCTCCGGGAAGGGCCCTGCCGCCGCCGCGGAGCGTCCCAGCTCACGCCAGCGGGCGCGGGTCCCGGCGGAGGCGGCCCTGGCGAGCTCGCACCACTCGGCCGAGCGCCAGGCTCGTCCGTGGTACCAGAGGCCGTGGGTGGCGGTCACGAAGTCCACGACGTGCCCGCCCGAGCAGACGCGGAGCTGACCGGCCGCGACCTGCAGCTCGTCACCCCGGCGGAGGCGCTCGCCGAGCCCTCCCGCGTCGTCACCGCCCTCGACGGAGGTGTAGCGGATGCCGTCCTCGCCGTCCTCGAGGACCTTCAGGGCGGCCAGGTCGCCGTCGCCTTCGCCGTCGAGAGAGAAGACGAAGGCCGTGTCCTCGTCGAGCGCGGCCGGCAGGCCCTCGACGGCGCCGAGCCAGCGCGCGTAGGTCGCCGCTGCTTCGGCGCAGTCTGGAGCGCAGGGGAGGAGGGCGAGGGAGGGCACCAGGACGGGGTTGAGCTGCCTCGGGAGCGGGCAGTCCGCCTGGGCGCGGAAGCCCATCGCCGCCCACGGAGTGACGGGCAAGCTCGCGCCGTGGCGCTCGGCGCCTGCTCGGGCGCAGCACTCGGGCCAGCCTTCGAGGCGCGCCGCCTCCACGAAGGCCTCCACGGCGTCCGCGGTCTTGGTCCAGCCGGCGATCTCTGCCTGCAGCTCCGCTCGCCGCGCCACGGCCTCCGGGTCGCGGCCGACGAAGAGCACTCCGGCGCCTGTCTCCTCGCCGTCGGCGGCCGGGGGCTCGGCCAGGCGTGCTTCCAGGCCGTGCCTCGCGAGGAGCTGCGTCAGCCCCGGGGCGAGATCCCCGGCGCGCACGCCGGAGACGCTGACGATCGGCTTCTCGCCATGGGAGAGCAGGGGCTCGAGGCGCCCGACGAGCCCGGTCAGCTCCAGCTTCTCAGAGCCCACGCGGTACCTGGCGGGCTCCGGCGGGGCGGCCTCTTCCCCACGGCGCCGCCGCAGCAGGTCGAGGGCCTCGCCGAGGAGCGCCTCCTCCTCGACGACCTCCTCGCTCGCGCAGGCGACCTCGGCGAGGCAGCACACGAAGTCGAGCAGGTCGTCGTCCTCGCCCGGGGTCCACTCGGGGTTGAGCTCGAGCAGGTTGTCCTTGAGCTTCTGCCCGAGGGGGTCGAGGGGCTCCTCTTCGAGCAGGTCGAAGCGCAGCACGATCCTGGACACCGGGCGCATGCGCGGGTCCTTGAAGCGCCACGCCATCTCGCTGCCGAAGAGCTTGCGGCGGTTCATGATGACCGTCGGATCGCTCTCCTCCTCGACGCGCAGCCCCTCGGCCTCGGCCAGCGCCGTGATCGGCAGGTGGGGGTGCATGCGCAGGCGCGACATGAACATGTTGCCCGAGACCTTCCGGGAGAGGCCCAGGAAGCGGATCAGGCCGTAGTTCAGGTGGAGCGTCTCGAGGCGCGTCCAGGGCGTGTGCATCAAGAAGGAGAGGCCCGTGTACCAGAAGTTCTCCGGGTAGCAGTCGGTGAGCTCCCTGAGCGCGTTCACCGCCCTGATGCCGTCGAGGGGCGTCGTCCCCTTGTTGTAGAGCCCGAGCTCGCTCGCGGACAGGCTCTCTATGCCGGTGGCGTATACGCCGAACACGAGACCGGAGTCCGGTCGCTCGGCGAAGTGGCGGTGCAGTCGCGCCCTGAAGCGCGGGACCTGGTCTGTCCGGATGGCGAAGAGGAGCTGCACGTGGTCTTGCAGGCCGTGCTCGTGCAGGCTGTTGATGGTCTGCTCGAGCACGCTGTCGCTCGCGAGCTGCTCGAAGAGGATGGCGTGGGGGAAACGCTCGGGCGTGTCACGCGTCTTCGCCATGCCCTCGATCTGCCTGGCGACCCACACCCTGGTGCTGTCTCCCTGGCCCGCCGGGGCGACGATGCCTTTCCAGGCCGCTCCTTCCGCGGTCGAAGGCAGGACCAGCTGGCTCGAGGTGCAGAACGCGCAGCCTCGCCGCTCCCTCGTGCGATCGTCTGTGATGCCGCAGTAGAGAGGGTTCTTCTCGATGGAGAGCACGTGGCCGCAGCTGTCTGCGAAGAGCAGGTAGATGTTGTCCATCTCCCGCTGCCGCGCCGCCTCGTTGCCGGGCTCCCAGTCGTAGCGGGGGAGCATGCCCGGCTCCTGGATCATCTTCGTGACGGTGGGGACCATCATCGAGGGGTCGTACTTGGCGATGAGGTCCGTCTCCGGGTCTCCGTCGGAGACTACGATCCAGGGGTCCCCCGCCGCTTCGCAGGCCGCCTGAAGCTGCGGCTCGTACAGGGGATCGGTCACGACGAGCAGGCTCGGGCGGTGCTCGGCGGCCACCTGCAGGAGCAGGGCGGCCTCTTCGTCGCTCAGGGTGATGGAGTCTCGCCCGTGCTCCATCATGTTGGTCGTGGAGATCGCGAAGCGCAGCCAGCGCGTCGGGCATCCGCGGGCTACGAAGTACCCGGCGACGACCGGGAAGAGGTAGTTGATGCGACCCGGGAACTGGTCGGCGTTGACGAACTCCAAGATGAGGACGGGGCCCTCGTGGGCGAGCAGGCGTTCGTGGTCCGCTTCCGGGGTCAACCGGCCACCGCTCCGGGCAGGATCTCGGTCACCCCGCCGGCGGCGGCGTGCTCGAGCATGGCGACGAGCCCCTTGACGACCTTCTGGTGCTCGGGCGACTCGAGGGGCGTGTCCTGGACGTAGCTGACTCCGAAGTGCTCGGAGCAGAAGAAGTACCTGCCGTCGGGGTCGACGCGGTCGAGGCGCAGCTCGTAGGGCGTGCCCTCGATGGAGACCTTCAAGGCGATGGTGCCCTCGTCGACGACGGCGCGCGCGTCAACGACCTCGACGGGCGGCAGGCGGGTCTTGTAGCGCTCGATGAGCTGCTCCAAGACCTCGCGGGTCTTGTCGGCGCGGTGGCGCTCGCGGTCGACGATGCGCTTGTCCGGGCCCGAGCCGTCTGCGCCCGGGGAGTCTACCGTCGTGACGAGCGTCGGCAGCTCCGCCATCACCTCGCGATACCCGTCGAGGGACTTCAGCAGGTTCTGGAGCCGGTCCTCCAGGGACGCCGCCTCCTTGACCACCGCGAGGGCCTCGCGCGCGAAGAGGTCCGGGCGGTCGTAGTCCACCCCGTCCTCCTGTTCGGCGAGCAGGCGGGAGTAGAGCTCGTCGCCCTCGAAGATCGTGTCGGGGTACTTGCCGCGGAGCGCCGCCGCGCAGAATCGCACCATCAGGGCGAAGGCGACGCCGGCGCGCTCGTCTTTGAATCGCCAGGCGTTGATCGAGTTGAAGGGGACCCCGTTGACGGCGGCCTCGTAGAGGAAGGAGAGGTCCTCGAACTCGTCGATGAGGATGCCGCCCTCTTTGTCCGCGAGGCGGGCGATTGGGGCGCCCTTGTAGAAGAGCAGGGGCGTGTAGAGCCATACGCCGAGGGGGTCGTAGCTGCGCTCGATGCCGCGCTCCACCTGGGTCTCGAACATCTCCAGGGTCGTCCAGGGAGAGCAGGTGATGTAGCCCCAGGTGGGGTCGTAGTCGAAGCTCTCGGGGTGGGCCTGCTTGAGCTCCTCCAAGACGACGCTGCCCTTGTCGATCTGGGCGAGGGTCAGCTCCTTGTTGAAGAACTCGTTCTCCTCCTCGACGAGGTTCTCGAGGCCCATTCGGAACAGGTAGACGGAGTGGCCCTGCTCCTCGAGCAAGGTCAAGGCCTTGTCGAGCTTCTTCTGGACGTGGAGCACGCGGTCGATGCGCGGCTCGAAGCAGAAGATCGCCGGCGGGAGGGGGACCTCCTTCATGGCCTCGGCGAAGCGGTCGATGCGGCTGAGCACCCGGATGTCGAGCAGGTCGATGACGCCGCAGTATCGCCCCCCCTCACCGGCGGTCTCGACAACTCGCTTGAGCTGGGAGACGGCCGTGTCGACGATGTCGCCTTTCAGGTCGCTGGTCGGGCCGCGGTACCAGGTGCAGTAGGAGCAGCCGAAGTCCTGCTCGCAGTCCGAGAGGTCCACACCTTCGTAGATGGGGTTGGCCTTCACGGCTTTACGATGGTCGCAGGCCAGCCCTCCCATCATCAGGAGGTGCGGCTTGTACTCGACGGCCCGCTCGTTCGCCAGGGTTGCCTCGTAGGCGGGGGTCACCACGTCCACGATGTAAGCGTCGAAGTCGTCGCAGAGCCCCGGGACCGCGCCCAGCCAGGTGAGGAGCCAGTCCGAGCGCGAGTGCAGCCAGGTCGTGCCGCCTTTCTGGGCCATGGCCAGCATGGCCTCGGAGCCCGGCTCCATGGCCATGGCGTCGAGCACCTTGCGCGGGTAGTCCATGATGCTCTCGACCCCGGGGCTCGGGTGGTCCGAGGTGCACAGGATCTGCACCTGCTCGTCGGTCGCCTTGAGGTGGCGCAGGACCTCCTCGCTGACCGGGTGGCTCAAGACCACGTGGGTCGGCCGCAGCTCCTCGAGGTGGCCGACGAGGAAGGCTATCTCCTCCTCGTCGAGGTGCATGAACTGGCGGATGCTGGTCGGGCCGGTCTTCTCGGTCTGGATCTGGGAGCCGTAGCAGAGCCACAGGGTTTCGTAGCCCAGGCTGTCGGCGGCCCCCTTGATGAAGGGGTAGTACCGGCTGTCGAAGACCCAGCGCTCGTGGGTGACGAACTCCAGGAGGAGCAGGCGCCGGTCCGGCTGTGTGTGGGCAGCTTCTTTCGATTCCATGGTGTGCATTGATTACCGATTTCTATGCGCTGCGCCAGTGGTTTGGAGGGCGCGGTC
>CAZQPP010000251.1:0-11747 GCA_964594295.1 uncultured Myxococcales bacterium
GAGGCGGAAGTAGTTCATGGCCAGGTACATGGCCACGCGGGGCTCCTTGTCGATGAGGTCGCTGGCGCGCTCGAGGTGCTTGGTCGACTCGGCGAAATGGCCCATGTAGTGGTGCATCACGCCTATGAACATCGGGATGGTGGGCAGGTCTGGGTGGGTGTCCATCCACTTGACGTAGCGCTGGAGGTGCTGCTCGGCGCGGTCGCTGCCGCTGACCAGCCCGAGGAGCTCGCCGAGCAGATAGGGGCTCGTCTCTCCTTCCAGCATGAGCTCTTCCAAGAGGGAGCGGGCCTCGTCGCGCTTGCCGCGGGTCTTGATGTAGTTCGCCTGGCGCACGGCGAAGGCCACGTCCTTGGGAAAGCGGGCCCGCGCCTCCTTCAACGACGAGGTGATCGCCTCGTCGTCGCGGCTGTCGAAGGCGGCCCCGACGAGGGCGTCGTGAACCGAGCGGGCGTCGGGCCTCGAGCTGCGCACCGCCCGAAGCAGCTTCACCGCCTCCGCCGGCCTTCCCGTGGCCGACAGGGCCTGCGCAACCGCGATCAGATGGCACGCTCGGGTGCGATAAACCTTCTCAAACCACGAGACCGCGTCGAGCTTTTCCCCGGCGTCGTCCTTGCGGCCGAGGCGCAGCAAGGCGGCGACCTCGTAGATCCTCCCGGTCACGCTTGCCTCAGCTCCCGCGAGCTCGGCAGCCTTCGCCCAGTGTTCCTTCGCCGCGTCGGTCGCGCCGGCCCTCTCGAGCCAGGCACCTGCCCGGAGCACGTAGTGTGGGCTCGAGCGCGCCGCCTCGGGGAGATCCTCGAGGGCCTCGAGCGTGCCCTCGTCATCGCCCACCAGCGCGCGATCGCGAGCGCGGTGAAGGACTGCCTCCGCGGCTTCGATGGTGTCTGCGGGCCCGCAGCCGTCGCCCGGCACCTCCGCAGCCGGCGCGGAAGGGGGTGTCATGAGGAGGAGGAGTGCGAGGATGATGGGCGTCGGCATGGGACGAGATCTTGTCATGCGGGGCACCAGCCGCGCTACTCGGCGCGCGAGACCGTGAAGTGGAAGCGCGCCCCCGCCGCCGGCGTGGACTCGGCCCAGACGCTCCCTCCCCAGTCCTCCACCAGCAGCTTGACCAGGGCGAGGCCGATTCCGCAGCCCGGCTGCCTGATGCCGGTGTTGCCCCTGTAGCCGAGCTCGAAGAGGCGCTCGGCCTCGTGAGGGCCGAAGCCGAGCCCGTTGTCCGCCACGGTGAAACGCACCGTGTCACCCTCCACCACGCTCTGCACCGTCACGACGGGCGGACGGGAGGAACGGTACCTGATGCCGTTTTCGACGAGGTTCTGGAACACAAGGCCCAGGGCCTCAGGGTTCACGAGCACCGGCGCGAGATCTCCCACCTCCACGCGGGCCGCGGCGTCCTCGATCTGTGCTCCGAGATCGTCCAGCACGAGCGCCAGCGTCTCCTTGGGATCGACCGTCTGCGGGGGAACGTCGGAGGTGGAGTTGCGAGCGTAGTCGAGGAGGTCGCGGACGAGCGCCTGCAGGCGCGTCGCGTTGTTGATGACTCGCTCCTGGAGCATCTCTCCCTTCTCGCTGAGGCCGTCGCGCTGCTCGTCCGCCATCATCTCGACGTAGCCGACCAGCCGCCGCAGCGGCGCCTGCAGGTCGTGGGAGACGATGGACGCGAAGCGCTCCAGGATCGCGTTCGAGCGGCGGAGCTCTCCCTCCACCCGCCTCTGCTCGGTGACGTCCTGGTACTGCCCCATGACGAGGTTGCCGGGCAGCGGTGTCAGCCAGCCCCGAAAGGCTGCTTCGGGCACATTCGTGTCGCCGTACACGATCTCCGGGAGCTCGATCTCGGTCTGCTCACGAACCGCACGCGCGTAGAGATCGACGACGGGCGTGCCGCGGACGGCGGGGAGGGCTTCCAGGAAGCCCATTCCAACGAAGCGCTGCACGTCAGCGCGTGCGGCCTCGCTGGCGGCCGCGTTGTTGAAGACGATGCGCCAGCCCTCGGGATCGTCGGGGTCGGCCACGTGCACGAGGGAGATGCCGATGCGCACCTGCTCGGCGAGCGCGTGGAGTGCGGCTGCGTCCGGTGTGTCCATCTTCGTTGCTCCCTCGTCTGAGGTCGGTGAGGTCGGGGACGTTCTCAGGCCGCAAGATCGCAAGAACGTCCCCGATCGCCAACTGGCTGCGATCCCTGGTCGAGGCGCGGCACGGAGGTGCGGACAGGCTTCTGATCGCTCACTCGACCCATGTGATCCTGTCCTCGGTCGTGGTCCGCGCGCGTTCCCTGCCGTGCACGCTGCCGTCGTCGTCCACGAGGAGGACCGTGAAGCCGACGGGGCCTTCCGGCCAGGCATTCTGAACAACCACGGTGAGGGCCCCGTCTTCGCCGAGCTCGAGGCCCGGGCCGATGCGAGCGTAGGCCGGCAACGCGCCGGCCGCGACCGGCACCGAGAACCCAGGCGCGTGGTAGCTGATCAGGCTGCCCACGCCGCCCGACGGCCGGATCTCCAGCACGGTCCCGGGCGGCGTCCGGTGGTTGGGGACGGGGAGACCCTCGGCGTCGACGAAGGCGATGCGCAGCGCCACCATCTCGTCGACCCGGGCTTCGCGGGCCGGCAGGCTCGCATGGAGACCGTGGGCCGAAGGCAGGCGCCAGCGGATGGGAGCGCTCGAGCCATGCAGGGTGCCGCTGCTGGCGGAGACCTCTACCCCCATGAACGGACCTCCGCAGCAGACCCAGACGGGCACGCTCCCTTTGCTGTCGGTCTTGTGACCCGTCTCGAAGGTCACGACCTGTGCTCCCTCGCCGGCCTCACCGCTACCCCAGACCTTGATTCCGCTCTGCGAGGGCACGGCGACCATGAGGGGCGCGCCAAGCGGGTGGTGGCGCAAGAGGCGTCCCGACTCGTCCGAGAAGCGCACCTCGACCCGCACCGGGTAGCGGGAGGGTGCGTCGCCGGTCGCCGCCACGACCTCCAACGAATCCGCCACCCCGTGGCGCCAGATCACGCCCCTCGACAGGCCGGTGCTCAGCGTGGACCCGTTGTCCGGGTGCACCTCGCTCACCTGGAAGCGCACGGGACCCGATGCGTCATCGGCGGTGGCGGTGAAGCGGATCCTGCCGTCTTCAGCGGTCGCGATGCCAGGAGCGAATGTGGCCGGGGCGGCTCCCGTGTCAGCGATCGCCGTGCCTCCGAGGCGCAGGGTCGAGTCAGCCCCGCGGGCGTCGATCACCCACGGCATGCCGGGTGCGTAGCAGCCCAGCGGTTCCCCATCGAAGCCACGCGCCAGCGCGCTCACCTCCACCGTCTCTCCCACCAACGCGGACACGCATGGGACCGCAGCCCCGCACCCGGTCGACCTACAGCCTGCCTGGCCTCGCTCCGGACAGAGCACCTCGATCTCGAGGATCGACTGCGGCGCGGCGTCCTTCCGACATGTCTCTGGGGCCTTGAGCCCGAGCTCGAAGGTCGCGGCGCTGCGGTCGAGCACCACGCCCTCGCAGGTGTCGCCGGTGGCGGCCAGCGTGGTCATCAGCTCGCCGGTCCAGGTGGTGCCCGCGGCGCCGCCGACCTCATAGCTCCACCTGAGCTTCCACGGGGCAAGGCTCGTGTCTGCGATGACCTGCACACCGGGGCCAGGGGGCTGCGGGCCGGCGCCGACGAGGGTCAGGTCGTCGGAGGCTCCATCCTCCCACAGGAGACAGACCTCGAAGAGCCCGCTCAAGGGGAGCTCGGAGGCCCCTCCCCGCGGCTCGAACGTGGCGTTCACCGAGACGAGCCCGCCGACCGGGGCGACACCGACGCCGGGGGCAAACGAGGGGTGCAAGCTCAGGGAGGTGATGACCAGCTCGGCGGGTCGCTCCAAGGTGAGCTCCACGTCGCTCCTCGCGTCGACCTCGCCCGCGCAGGAGGGCGGCGCGGAGCCGTCACCGCGAGAGGCGACCACGCGCAAGCCGTAGACTCCCGGCGGCGCGTGGTCGCTCGCGTAGGCGACGGGATCGAGGTGCCAGCGAAGCGTTGCGCGCTCGGGGCCGAAGGCCTGCACAGCGTCCTGGGTATTGCACACGTGCAGCGGCAGCTCGTCGGGGAAGCACAGACGTGCGAGGCCTTCCCCGATCTCGTCGCCGTCGGCGGACACCTGCGCTTCGAGGTCGAAGGGGTGGAAGGAGCAGACCGGGTTGGCGGGTTGCGTGGGGGGGGCGAAGCGGCCGATGTCTGCGTGGAGGCAGTCGGGGTCTGCGGGCTCGGCCGGCGTCAGGATAGCGGCGCTGAGCGCGAGGGGAGGCGGACCGGGGTCGCTGTCGGGAGCTGGTGGGTCCGAGTCAGTGCCGGGGTCCGAGCCCGGGTCCGTGGCCGGGTCGGTGCCGGGGTCCGAGCCCGGGTCCGTGGCCGGGTCTGTGCCAGGGTCCGGGGCGGGGTCCGTGGCCGGGTCTGTGCCAGGGTCCGGGGCGGGGTCCGTGGCGGGGTCCGTGGCCGGGTCAAGGGCCGGGGTGTCCGCGACGGCATCCCCGAGCTCGGCGTCCAGCGACGGATCGAGTGGCGGCATGTCGGGGATCGCCAGGCAGGCCTTCGTCGAGAAGAGGGCGCAGGCGAGGAGCATTCCGAAGGACACGGAGCGGAGCATCGCTCGGCATTCTAGCAGCGTTCGGGAGACCTCCAACGCAGCTGGAGCGCCCCGCGTGTCTGGAGGAGGAGACACGGTGTCTGCCAAGCTCCGACAGCGTGGTCCCGCGGGCCCGAGCGTGGCGGCGGCGCTCCCCTGCCCCAAGCGCAAATGCTTGGATCCAAACCGAAACCCAGCCAAGGCCCCGAGGTCCCAGGCGGGGAGAGATAGCCGCGTCGGCGCCGGCACGTGCATTGCACCATGGGGGGCCGCACCTTCCTCGCGCGGAGCATCACCCCATGAACAACATCCTCGAACGCTGGTCTCCAGCCCCTCAGGGACTCCTGCCGCTCCTGGCAGCCATGCTCTGCCTGGTCGCTCTGGCGGTGCCCGCAGGCGCTCGGGCGTACTGCGAAGACACCCCGGGGGCGAGCGCCTTCGACGAGGGCGAGTGCCCGGACGAGAGCCCCGGCACGGGCTTCTCCAGCGGACAGGAACCCGTCACGCCCATCGATCCGAAGAAGCCGCCGCAGCCTCCTCCGCCCTGGATGCCCCCGACGCCGGATTGCCAGAGCGACGGCGACTGTGACGACGGAAACGCCTGCAACGGGCTCGAGAGCTGCGACGCCGAGGGCAAGTGCAGCCCCGGGCTCCCGCTCCAGTGCAACGACTGGAACATCTGCAACGGCTTCGAGACCTGCGATCCGGAGAAGGGTTGCGTGGGCGGCGCACCCCTACAGTGTGACGACGGGAACGCCTGCAACGGCTCGGAGTACTGCCTGCCCGACACCGGCTGCAACCCCGGCCCGGTCCCTCAATGCCTGGACGGGGACATCTGCAACGGGATCGAGTGGTGCGACCCCGAGCTCGGGTGCGTGGGCGGCGCACCCCTGCAGTGCGACGACGGGAACGTGTGCAACGGCCTCGAGACCTGCGACCCCGCCGTCGGCTGCCAGTCGGGCGCCGTGCTCAGCTGCGACGATGGAGACCTCTGCAACGGCCTCGAGAGCTGCGACGCGCAGCTCGGCTGCCAGCCCGGCGAGCCCACGGTCTGCGTGGACGACGATCCCTGCAATGGTGTCGAGCAGTGCCACCCGGAGGTCGGGTGCCTGCCTGGCTCACCGATGGTCTGCCTGGACGACGGGAACATGTGCAACGGCATCGACTTCTGCGAGGTCGGCGTGGGATGCGTCGTGGAGGAGGTGCTCGGGGAGTGTGATGACGGAAACGCCTGCAACGGCGTCGAGATATGCCACCCCACGCAAGGCTGCCTGCACGGTATCGCGCCGGTCTGCGACGACGGGAACGTCTGCAACGGGGCCGAGAGCTGCCACCCGGTGATCGGGTGCTTCAGCACGGGCCTGTTGAACTGCAACGACGGCAACGCCTGCAACGGCACGGAGGTCTGTCTCCCATCCCTCGGCTGCATCGCGGGTCCGGCCCCGACCTGCAATGACGGGAACCTCTGCAACGGAATCGAGAGCTGCGACCCCGAGGTCGGCTGCGTCACGACCTCTTTCACCCAGTGCAACGACGGGGACGTGTGCAACGGCTTCGAGACCTGCGACCCTTCCTTGGGATGCAAGCCCGGTCCGGGCCTCGACTGCGACGACCAGTCTCCCTGCACCAAGGACCTCTGCCACCCCAAGCTGGGCTGTGTCCACATGCTCTGCACGCAAGGTGTCGACTGCCCGCCGTCCTGTCCCGATCCGATGGATCTCTGCCAGGAGGACGAGGGCTCCTCCCCGGCTGGTGCGGGCACGGGCTCGGACGACGGGAGAGCCGAGGCGGACTCGAGCGGCGAGCCGACCGAGCACAGGGACCACTGGCGAGAGGACCCCGCCGACGAGCGAGAGGGAGACGGGCAGCCGGAGCGATGGTCTCCGGGCGATGTCGTGGAGGCGGTCCCCTGCTGCCAGGAAGGCGGCCTGGATTGCGATCCCATACCCGAGGCCCAGGACTGCGTCTGCGACCATGACGAGTACTGCTGCGAGCAGGGCTGGGACAGCAGCTGCGTGGTCCTCGTCGCGACCTGCGGCGCCGGCTGCGACAGCTGCTGCACGGCTCACGAGACACCGGGTTGCCAGGACAGCGCCGAGGTCTCCAGCTGCGTCTGCGCCATCGACGATTCTTGCTGCTCGGAGAGCTGGAGCGTCGGGTGCGTGGTAATCGCCACCGAGGCCTGCGGGCTCAACTGCGACCCCTTCGACTACGAGGCTGAAAGTGTTGAGCGCTAAGAGCGCGCACGCTCCTACAGCGCCGGCACCTTGACCTCGATGCGGTGCCATGGGCGCCCGGTCGTGCGGTCCTCGAGGAGGATCTCCCCGTAGAGCAGGCCGATGTCGCCCGGGGCGGGCGGGGCGCCCTCGCTGCGGACCGTGATCTCGCGCGAGACGCCGGGGTAGAGCGGCGCCTCGAGGGCCTTGCCCGTCGCCGCGAAGGGGATGGGCGCCTTGAAGGGGAGGTAGAGGGCGACCCCGGTGCTGACGCCGCGATCGTCCTTGGTGCTCAGGCCGAAGTCCATGACCAGCTCGTGGTCCCCGGCTGCGGCGGGTGTGAAGACGAGGGTCGTGCGGCGCTGGCTCAGGGCGTCCGAGAGCACGGGCTCGCCGCCGCCGGGCCCGGTCACGCGGACGGAGACGTCGGTGACGCGTGACCACGTGGCCTCGCTGAGGTCGAACCGGAGGCGGACGGGGCGTGTGGAGATGGTGCGGAAGGACCAGGTGAGGCGGTCGCCGCCGTCCGAGAGGTGGTCCTCGCGCAGCACACCGTCGACGCTGCCGAGGAGGCGCAGCCAGCGGGGGCGGTCCTCGGCCGAGCGCAGGTCGAAGCTGAGCTCCAGGGGGCCGTCACCGTCCCGGACGGCGTCCTCGATGAGCACAGGCTCGGCACGGGAGACCTCGAGGTCCACGCGGATCGGGAGCTTGGCGGCGTTTCGGTGGTGGCCGTAGACGTCGAGCTCCCAGATGCCCGGCACGAGGTCGTCGGCGGGGATCTCGAGGCGGGCGCGCGGGGCGGCCGGCCAGCGGAGGCGGTGGGAGCGGTGCTCGATGGCCCGTCCCTCGGGGTCGTGGAGGAGGAGGTAGACGACGCCGGAAGGCTGCGTGCGGGTAGCGGCGCCGGCGCGCTTGGAGCGCTTGGGCATGGCGCCCTCGAGCTCGGCGTCGAAGGCAACCGCGCTCACGCCCGGCAAGATCTCCACGAAGCGACGGAGCACCTCGAGGGGCGCAACGCGACCGTGCAGGAGGGGGCCGGAGGAGTCGGTGTGCGGCCGCACCCAGAGCAGGGGGAGCGGGGCCTTCACACCGTCGTCGGTCTCGAGCCAGGCGAGCGCCCCACCCTCGCCCGTCGCCTTGCGAGGGAGGCGGCCCTTGAGAAGGCGCAGGGCGATGACGGTCGCCTCCGAGCCCTTCAGGCCGGCCGAGCTGCGCGCGGCAGACGCCCACCGCGGCAAGCCGCTGAGCTTCAGGCGGCTGAAGTAGCGTGCCTTCTTCTCCGCGCTCCACCAGGCCGGCAGGATGGCTCGCACCTTGACGGCGAGCACGTCGCGGGGGTCGGGGTCGGCGGCGAGCCGCCAGTAGACGGCCTGGGCCGGGCGCTCGGGGTGGCGGCGGTCGTCCACCTCCACGGCCAGGCCGAGGGGCCGGTCGCCGGCGCCCTTCGAGCGCTTCTTCAGGATGCGGGCGGCCTTGGGGAGGTCGGGCACGCCCGCCCCCTGGGTGGCGTAGAGCTCCCCCTTGACGGGCCGCGCCGAGAGCATGAGGGCGGCCTTGATCTCGGCGTGGTTGGTGCGAGCGAGCAGGAGCTCCGCCTTCGCGTGGGACCAGAGCAGCGCGCTCAGGCCCGCCACGAGGGGCGACGCCATGCTGGTGCCGGCCTTGACCGGGTAAGGGTCGTAGTCGGGCACCGAAGCGAGCGCGATGCCGGGCGCGAGCAGGTCCGGCTTGGCCAGCTCTCCTCCGCGGGAGGTGAAGAAGAAGGGGCGCACCCCGCCCTCGCGGTCGTGGCCGAGCAGCGGGCCCGCCTGACGCCCCGTGAAGCCTGCGCCGAGGGATGTGACGAGGCGCGCTCCGGCAGGCTGGCCGACCGTCGAGAGGCCGGGGCCTTCGTTGCCGGCGCTCGTGACCACGCTCAGGGCCGGCGTGCGCGCCATGAGCTCGTCCGCGATAGTCTCGATCTCGTGGCTGCCCTCGGTCTCCGAGCCGATGCCGTAGGAGATGTTGGCTACCACGGGCACCTTGTGCACCCGCGAGTACCAGGCCGCGTGCTCGAGGGCCCGGCGCATGCTGTCCGAGGTGGTCGCGCCTCCGGCCAGGGAGTTGTGCCCGATCTTCAACGAGATCACCTGCGCCCCCGGGGCCACGCCGTCGAAGCCCTCGCGGCCGAGGATGTGGTGGCCGGCGGCGATCGCGGCCACGTGGGTGCCGTGGGAGCCAGCCGGGGAGTGCAGCTCGAGGCTGGGGCCTTCGGGGCGCACGTGCACGGTGATCGGCAGGCGCGGGGTCTTCGCCTGGGCGCCCCTCGGGGCCAGGTAGAGCACCTCCCTGTCGACCTCGAAGGGCCGCACCCCGGGGCCGTCGGTCTCGCCGTCGGCGTCGGTGTCGGTCAGGACACGCCACGCCTGCTGGCCCGGGACGTCCCGATCGCGCAGGACCACGAAGTGAAAACGATCCTCGGTGCTGCCGTTGCCGTTGACGTCCGGGATCGCGGTGCCGGCGAAGAGGCCCTCGGAGACCACGGCGCCCCAGATGCGCCCTCCCACGACCGAGCCCGCGTGCGCTTTCGCTACGAACACCTTTCGGTCGTCGAGCTCTACCTCCCAGCCCTTCTCGGTGCTTGTGACTGGCAGCTCTGTGAGCTTGACGTCACCCTCACCCGAGAAGTCCCGCGCCGCCACGACCTTGGGCTTGCCTTCGGAGGTCTCGCTGAGACCCGGCAGGGTCGGGTCCACGCCGGTGTCGAGCACGGCGATCACCACTCCCCGCCCGTCCTGCTTGGGGTGGGCGCGCAGAAATGCTTCCGCGCCGGTGACGTCGAGGCTCAACAGGTCGCTGTAGTCCTGGAGCTCGGCGGCGGCGGCGCCGGAAGAGGAAGCGAAGGCAACGGTGAGCGTGAGGGCCGTGAGCAGGCGCAAGGGCTCCTCCCTTTTTGCGGGGCAGGCGTTTCTTGTAGCCGAAACGCCTGCGCCGCCCAACCATCCGCGATCCGCCGCCTGGTGGCGACGGATCGAGCCGTTGGCCATTAGTCATTAGCTATTAGCGAAGTCAGGGCCAACACCCACCAGTTACGCAGGTTGGCAGGAGACTCAGCAGCTAACGGCTAACGGCTAACGGCTAACGGCTGAAGCCGCCGGTCGAAGACCGGTGGATTCTGGCCATCGTGGGGCACCTCCTCATCGGACATGTTATGGTGCTCGCCCTCGACCGCGGAGGTGTCCATGTCCCTGGTCGCGCGAATCGCCCCGGCCGCCGTGCTATTCTTGGCTCTCGCCTGCGGCGACGAAGGCGGTACGCTCACCCTCGGAGGGAACGGGGGAGACATCATCACCGCGCCGGACGGCGCCACGCCGGGTGTCGACGCCACCACGCCCGGGGTGGACACGGGCACATCCACGACCGATCCCGGCGGCGGCACCCCGGGCACGGACGAGTCGGGGACACCGGCCTCGGACACGACGCCGGCGAAAGACCCGGGAGGGACGGTCGCGCCGCCTGTCTCGGGCGACGTCTCCCTCAGGGCCGCCGACAAGACACGGATCCAGGCCGTCTACGACCCCGCCGAGGGCAGCACCGCCGGGCCCGCGGTGTTGCTGATCCACGACTACATGGCGGACTCGAAGCAGTGGGACGCCTCGGTGGAGAGCCTGCGTGAGCGCGGCTACCACGTGCTGCGCATCGACCTGAGGGGTCACGGGCGGAGCGACCCCTACGGGAAGCCCGCGCTACCCCTCATCCAAACCGACCCGGATGCCGCGCCCCAAGACGTCGACGCGGGACTCGAGTGGCTCGAGGCCCGCCCGGAGGTGGACGGCGACAGGATCGGGATCGTGGGCGCCGGCCTGGGAGCGAACCTGGCCTTCGTTGCCATGTCGAAGGACGCCGCCCGCGGCGCCGCGGCGATCTCGCCGAGGATAGGCACCGTCTTGAGCCTGGCGGGCGTCACCCGAAAGGAGGACCTGAGCTTCGGGCCGGTCCTCTGCATCGCCGGCGAGGACGACGGCGGCGGCACCCAGAAGGCCACCTGCGAGGACCTCCAGCTCCTCGCCCAGGAGCCGCACCCCGTCGAGATCGTGCCCGAGAGCGAGGACCACGGCTACACCCTCATCGAGAAGGACCAGCTCCTGTGGGGCAAGATCCTCGACTTCCTCGACGAAGCCGTCACCGGGCAGTAGCCGCCGCCCAAGCCCTCCAAAAACCTCTGTGCCTCTTCCACTCTGTGCCTCTGTGTTGATCAGGCTCAGCCGCGAGGTGCGGAGACCCGCGCGCGTTGACTGCGCTGCCGGTCGTCGCTATAGCCCACCGGCTTCGCATCCGGAGGAAGCATGACCATTGACGATTTGAAGCAGAAGGCCATCGACGGCGCGAGCAAGATGGCGACGAGCCCCGCCGCGATGAAGCTCCTGGCGAACCCCCAGGTGCAGCGCGCTTTCCTGACGATGATGAATGCCAACGCCGATTTCCGCGAGTGGATCGACGGGCAGCTCAAGACGGCCGCCCGCAGCATGTCCCTCGTGACCAACGAGGAGGTCGGGCGGCTGAGGCGCGAGCAGCGCGACCAGGCTGCTGAGCTCGAGGCCCTAGTGGACCGGGTGGATCACCTCGAGACCCGCATCGGCGCCCTCGAGGCGGCCGCCAAGAAGCCGGCCGCGCGCACGCGCCGCACCACCACCGCGCGCAAGGCCCCGGCCGCGAAGGCCCCCGCCAAGAAGGCCCCGGCGAAGAAGGCCCCGGCGAAGAAGGCCCCGGCGAAGAAGGCCCCGGCGAAGCCTGCGGCGGCGAAGAAGACCACCACGCGGGCACGGAAGCCGGCCGCCAAGGCCTGATTCAGCCCTCCGCCAGCGCCTCGGCTACGGCCGCGGCAACCGCCAGCGGCACGCCCGCGCGCTCGGCGATGGTCTCGGGGGCCACGCCTCGCAGCCCCTCGACGCG
>CAZQPP010000252.1:0-11669 GCA_964594295.1 uncultured Myxococcales bacterium
GAACGGAGGCGTGCGAATGACCCTCGGACGAAGCATCTGGACGATTCTCTTGACCCTGGCCCTGCTGGCCGCCGCGGCATGTGGCGATCACGAGGCCGAGGAGACCGGGACCGACGCCGGCAAGACCGACGTGCCAGCGGCGGCAGACCCCGGGACGGTCTCGGACCCCGGCTCGGGGCCGGGCAAGGACGAGGGCCCCACGACGGAGAAGGACACGGCCCTCCCCGAGGACTTCGCCCCAGCGCCTTTCCCGGGCGTCCAGGTCGACAGGCTCTCGCACATAGAGGGCCTCGACGGCCCGGTGCACATCGTGCGTGACGACACTGGCATTCCACACATCGTGGCCACGACCCTCAAAGACGCCATCCTCGCCGAAGGCTACGTGCACGCGGCCGACCGGCTGCCCCAGATGGAGCTGGCCCGGCGCCTCGCCAACGGGCAGGTTGCCGAGCTGATGGCCGGGATGTCTCCGAGCACCGTCTTGGGCGACATCACCAACCGCGTCTACGGCTTCGCCCGGGTGGGCGAGCAGATCGGCGAGGAGCTCGAGGAAGGCGACCCAGCCAAGATGGCCCTCGACGCCTACGCGGCGGGCGTCAACGCCTACCTCGCCGAGCTGAGGGCGGGCACGGTCAAGCTCGCCTCACCCTTCGACCTCTTCCTGCCCACCGAGACCTTCGCCGACTGGGAGCCGAAGGACAGCGGCGCCATCGGCCGCCTGCAGGCCCACAGGCTCAGCTTCGACGGCTACCGCGAGCTCGGCCTGACCCAGGACGCCGAGGCCATCGCCAAGGCCTTCCCGAAGGACCACCACGTGACCGGGATCGCCCTGCGCGCTGGAATTCTCGGCGATGTCTTCATCCACAAGCCCGTCGACACGACGCCTATCTACGACACCTACACCCCGCCCGCGCCAAGCGGCGTGCTGCCCCTGGATGTGGGGGCGGCGGCGCGCGCGAGGCGTGCGGCCTTCGCGCACATCCAGCGCCCCACCGTGCCGGAGGCCCTGCTCGAGCGCGCGCAGCGCTTCTTCAACGCAGCCGAGCCCTTCGCCAGCGGGCCGCGAGAGCGCGGCATGAGCAACAGCTGGGCGGTCGGGCCCGAGATGACGGCCACCGGCAACGCCATGTTCTGCAACGACCCCCACCTCGACCTCGCCAACCCGCCGCTCTTCCACCTGGTCCACATCACCCTGACCGAGGGCTCGCCCGACGGCGAGATGGAGGTCTGGGGCGCAAACATCCCGGGCGTGCCGGGCATCCTCATCGGCCACACCAAGCACGTGTCCTGGGGCCTGACCACCTCCAACGCCGATCGCAGCGACGTCTTCCGGGAGGACTTCACGCAGGGCTCTGACGGCAAGCCCCCGACGGTCAAGCGAAACGGCGTGGACGTGCCGGTCACGGTGATCAAGGAGACCGTGATCCTCGGCTCCCTCGGCGAGAAGACCGGCGAGATAGAGATCGAGATCCTCGTCACCGAGGACGGCCGCGTCATGGTGCCCGACGTTACGATGGAGGGCACGAAGAAGCTCCTCACCGGGCCCCAGCTCAGCTTCGCCTGGACCGGCTTCGAGACCAGCTTCGAGATCACGGCGCTGGCCAAGATGCTCCAGGCCAAAGACGCCGACGACGCCCTCACGCACTTCGCCCTCTTCCACGTGCCCAACCAGAACCTCGCCGGCGCCGACTCCAGCGGGAACATCTACTCCTTCTCCCCGGCCCACCTGCCGCTCCGCGAGCCCGGCGCCATGACCTGGGATCCGGACACGAACCCCGGCGGTACGGCGCCCTGGTGGGTGCTGCCCGGCGACAGCGGCGCGGCCTGGAGCGGCATCTTCAGAGCCGAAGACGGCCCCAAGGTGAAGAACCCAGCGAAGGGCTTCGTGGTCACCGCCAACAACGACCACGTGGGCCAGATCGCCGACGGCAACGCGCTCAACGAGAGCTTCTACATCGGCTACGACCACGCGCTCGGGTTCCGGGCGGGCCGCATCACGAGCCTGCTCGACGGCAGCGCGGATGACTCGCCGGCGAAGGGCGGCGCCAAGCTCGGCTTCGACGAGATGGTCCGCATCCAGAAGGACACACGCTCCTCGATGGGCTCGCGCCTGAGGGATCCCCTCGTCGCCGTGCTCAAGGCCGCCCTCGAGGAGTACGACATGGGGCCGGGCCAGCACCTCGAGCTGCTGGACCTCGTCGCAGCCAACGCGGACAAGAAGGACAAGGTGCAACAAGCCCACGACCTGCTGAGAGACTGGGACCTGAGCACACCACCAGCGATACACCTCGACGGCTCGGATGCAGGCCCCGAGGAGCTCGAGGCCAGCTCGGCCACGACGATCTTCAACATCTGGCTCGTGCGCGTGGTCGACCTGACCTTCGGCGACGAGATGGAGCACATGGGCGAGGGGCTCATCGACAAGATGCTCGCCCGCGCCCTCATACACCTGGTCGAGGCCGCGCCCGAGGACATGCTCACCCTCGACCCCGCGACGGTCGACAACGACCTCGGGCTGCCCGCCGAGAGCATCCTGTGGGACCGCATGGACACGGCGGATCACAGGGAGCTGCGTAACGAGATCATGCTCCGGGCCATGTACGAAGCCTTCGACGAGGTCGAGCCCCTCTTCGGTGAAGACCGGGCCTTGAACAAGCTTGCCTGGGGCAAGCTCCACACCAAGGTCTTCGGGTCTATCCTCCCCGTCCCGGGCGCCGCCTACGACATCCCAAAGAAGGACTCCCCCTTCCACGGCATCGGCTTCCCGCGCCCGGGTGACAACTACGTCGTCAACGCCAGCCACCCCGGCATCAGCGACATGAGCTTCGAGTACCACAACGGCTCGATCATCCGTTACTGCGTGGACATGGCCCCCGACGGCCCCGTCGCCTACAACATGCTGCCGGGCGGCGAGGTCTTCGACGTCAACTCCCCGCACTACGACGACTGGATGGAGAAGTGGCTCGAGCACGAGCCGACCACCCTGCTCCGCACGATTGACGAGGTGAAGGAGAAAGCGGCCGAGCGCTGGATGCTACAGCCGAAGGAGCAGTAGAGCGTGACCGGAGCGCTGCTCCTGCTCCTCCTCGCCGGTGCCGGCCCTGCCGCGGAGGACCCGGCCGCGAGCGCCCTCCCCCGGGCGGAAGCAGCCCGCCCCGTGGTCTATGTGCAGGCCATGGGCAAGGCCCTCCCGCAGCGTGACGTCGACCTCGTCGTCAAGGCGCTCGAGGCCTTCTACGACATCGAGGTCCGGCTGCTCCCCCGCGTCCGCCTCCCGCGCAAGGCCTACTACCCCCCGCGCCGCCGCTACCGGGCCGAGAAGCTCTTGGACTTCCTCGAGACCCGCATGCCCGAAGACGGGCACCGGATCCTGGGCCTGACCGGTACCGACATCTCGACCACCAAGGGCGAGCACAAGGACTGGGGAGTGCTCGGCCTCGCCACCCTCGACGGCACGGCCTGCGTGATCTCGGCCTTCCGCTGCCGCCGCCGCTCGAAGGGCCGCGCCCACGCGCGCATTCGTCTGGCCAAGGTGGCCGTGCACGAGATCGGCCACACCCTCGGCCTCGAGCACTGCCCGACGCGCGGCTGTCTGATGGAGGACGCCAGGGGCAAGGTGGCGACCACGGACCGGGAGCACGACATCTGCCAGAGCTGCCGTGTGAAGCTCGAGGCCCTCGGGCGCCCGGCCCGGCCGAACCCTGAGATCCCCTGGCCGCGGCCGTGATCACCGCGCCGTGGCGTTCCCCGAGGGCTACTCCTTGTTTGGGTCGGGGTAGGGGATGTCCAGTGGGCAGTCCCACTTGAGGTCGAGCATTCGACTCAGCAGGCGCTCCTTGGCGTCGTAGCCCTTCCTGCCCATCTTCTCGCTCACGACCTCCTCCCAGTCCGGGGGAAGCGCGCCGCTGACGAGGATGACCTCGAGGTGCTCGGAGAGCATCTTCCCGGTGCCGTCGGCGAAGCAGTAGTAGTCGAAGTACCAGTTGTCGCCGCCGGCCCACATGAAGAGGTCGATGAAGATGGTCGACTCCTCGTACTGGAGCTCGTAGAGGCCCGGGCCGCGCGGCCAGAAGGTCGACGGCGGCAGGCTCTCCCAGGAGCTCGTCTCGACATCGTACTTCCAGGGGTAGTCGATGATGCCCTTGCTCAAGTCCTCCGGGTCCACGTACTCCTCCCAGAAGGTGTAGCAGGGCCAGGAGAGGTAGGCCTCGAGCGTCGAGGTCGGCACGGTCGCGTATCCCTCGTGGCCGGCGAAGTAATCGCGCACGGGGTCGACGTCGTCGGTCTCGAAGTCCTCGTGACCGGGGCAGCGGTCGTCCGAGCTGCCGCAGACCGAGCCCGCGAGCCCGAGGTTGTCTACGAGCTCGGTCGGTACTCCCGTGAGCCCCGCGGCCTCGAGCTGCGCGAAGGAGCACACGGCCAGCACCTCCTTCATGACCACGACGCAGTCGCAGAGGTCCTTGATGGGCACCGCCCCGAGGATCTTCACGGGCTCGCCCGGGATGCCGTCGGGGAAGGCCTCGAAGACGGCCTTGCAGCCCTGGCGCACGGCGGAGACCTGCGCCTCGGCCGCCTCGGCGGGGCAGCTGCCGGGGGCGGTGTCGGCCGGCCCGTCGGGCTCGACTCCGGGATCGGCGCTGCCAGGTCCGTCAGCCTCGATCCCGTGGTCGGCGATGGCCTTCGAGTCGCCGGTGTCCGTTGCCTGTGAGGCTGCCTTGGCGTCCGTTCCGGTCGCGCTCCCGTCAGAGCTGCAGCCGGCCGATGCCAGTGAGAGCGAAGACGCGAGCAGCAGTCCTGCTCCCAGCACCCGGCACATATCGATCTGCGACATCTGTTTCCCTTCCGGTTCTTGTTGGTGTCCTTGACCCGCGGAGCGACCGCCTGCCGTGGAGTGGAGCCTGGGGCCGCGCTCACTCTTCTTTGTCTTCCGGCGCCATCATCTCGAGCTGCTCGTTGAGCGAGGCCTCGTGCACGATGCGGAAGATCTCCTCGACGTAGCTCGGGTCCAGGCTCCGTGCCTCTCCTTTGGCGACACGGTCGGCGACGAGCCTGTTGAAGCGGTCGATCTGGAGGGCCGGCACCGCGCCCCGCTTCTTGTGAGCGGCGATCCTTCGCACGACCTCCATGCGCGCCTCGAGGGCGTCGAGGATCTCGGTGTCCACGCGGTCGATCCGGGCTCTCAAGGCCTCGATCTCGGTCGCGGTGTCGCTGTCGCCGAGCCCGGGGAGCGGCCGCCTGAGGCCGCCGAGGATGTGGGCGAGGCTGGCGGGCGAGAGCTGCTGCTCGCGATCGGTCCACGCCTGGGCCGGATCGGCGTGGGTCTCGATCATCAGGCCCGGCATGCCGAGGTCCATGGCGTGCTGGGCCGTGTGGCCGATACGGCTCCAGTGCCCGCACATGTGGCTGGGGTCGCACACCATGGGGACGTCGGGCAGCCGGCGCATCAGCTCGACGGCGATCTTCCACAGCGGCGGGAAGCGGTACTGCTCCTGGCCGGCGACCGCGAAGCCGCGGTGCACCGCCACGATGCGGCGGAGGCCGGCCCCGGCGAGGCGCTCGATGGCTCCCAGCCACTGCTTCAGGTCGGGCCCGATGGGGTTCTTCACCATCACCGGGACGTCGCAACCGCGCAGGGCGTCGGCGAGCTCCTGGACCATGAAGGGGTTCGGCGTGGTGCGCGCCCCGACCCAGAGCACGTCGACTCCGTGGCGGAGGGCCGCCTCCACGTGCTCGGGGCGCCCCACCTCGGTGGCGGTCAGGAGCCCCGTGCGGGCCTTGGCCTCGGACAGCCAGGGCAGCGCGATCTCACCCAGGCCCTCGAAGCCTCCCGGCCTGGTCCGCGGCTTCCAGATCCCGGCCCTGAAGACACGCACGTGCTCGAGGCTCGCGACGGCCTCGGCCGTCTGCACGACCTGCTCTCGGCTCTCTGCGCTGCACGGCCCGGCGATGACCACGGGCAGCTTCAGATCGCCGATCCACGACTCGAGGGGCTCAAAAGACATGAACTGCTCCGGGGAACAACAAGCTGGCGCCGAGCACTAACAAGGAGTTTCGGGACGAAACAAGGTGTTTCGGTTGCGAAACACCCGCGTAGGGGCGTTTCGTCTTCGAAACGCCCGCCCCGCAAACTCCCGCGGTAGGGGCGTTCTGCTTCAGAACGCTCGCCCCCGCAAACCAGCATAATCCACAGTTGGGGTTGATTGCCATGCGCTGTCGGTACACAATGCGGCTCACCTGAGGGGCCCGTGGAGGTGAGCTTGGAGAGTGGCTGGCAGGAGCGCATCCCGGTGGCGGTGCTCAAGCACGACATCTCGGCGCTGTTCGAGCGCGTGGGAGAGCTGCTGAGCGAGCATACGCCCTTCGAGCTGCGCATCCTGCTCGAGCAGGACCCCGAGCTGCTGCGCGAGCTGATGTCGGCCGCGAAGGTGGTCGAGTGCAACGAGGAGGCGCTGCGGCTCGTCGAGGCATCGGAGCTGAGCGAGATCGCCGGTCCCCTCAGCCGCCTGCTGCCGCGCGAGGCCGACCTGGTCTTCCTCGACATGATCCTGGGCCTGACCAACGGCGTGTCCGACTTCGACGCCGAGATCCCGCTGCGCACGCTGAAAGGAAAGCAGCGCCACATCGCGGTGCGCGCGCGCGTGCTGGAGGACCCCGGCGGGGCGCGCTACCTTGCGACCTGCTGCTTCGACGTCACCCCTCGCCACGAGGCCGGGCGGCGCCTCGCGGAGGAGAGCGAGGAGCTCACTACGGCGACCTGGGAGACCGACGCGGAGGGCTCGATCACCCACCCCCAGCCTGCCTGGGAGGCTTTCACGGGGCAGAGCTTCGAGGACTCCCGCATCGCCGGGTGGACTGCGGTCATCCACCCCGACGACCGCGAGCAGGGGGAGCGCCTGTGGGAGCGCGCCTACGCCATGCGAGGGCTCTTCGTCGGGCGGGGCCGGCTGTGGCGGGCTCGCTACGGCGCCTTCCGCCGCGCGGTCCTCCACGCCGTCCCGGTCATCAAGGAGGACGGCGAGGTCAACCGCTGGCACTGGATCGCCCTCGACATCGACGACCGCATGCGCGCGGCCGAGCTCGAGCGCAGCAACCGCGACCTCGAGCAGTTCGCCTTCGTGGCCGCCCACGACCTCAAGGCGCCGCTGCGAACCCTGACGCTGAGCTGCGACCTGTTTCGGGAGCGCTACGCGGAGTCCCTCGACGCGGCGGCCGTGAAGCTGATCTCCATGACGCGCGAAGCGGCGGACACCCTGCAGGCCCTCATAGGCGGCCTGCTGCGCTACGCCCGCCTCGACTCGCTCAAGCTCGAGCTGGAGCCGGTGGATCTGGACGACATCTTCCGCTGCGCCACCGATCTCCTGACCGCGGAGATCGAGGAGGCGCAGGCGGAGATAGCAGCGGATCCTCTGCCCACGGTGCGCGGCGACCCGAACCTGCTCATCCAGCTCTTCACGAACCTCCTCTCCAACGCCCTGCGGTACCGGGGTGATTCGCCGGCCCACGTCGCTGTCTCAGCCCGCCCGGTCAAGGGCAAGGTGTGGCGCGTCAGCGTCCGGGACCGGGGCATCGGCATCCCGCCGGAGGCGACCGAGCGCATCTTCGGCCTCTTCGAGCGAGCGGGCGCGCCCGCGACCCCTGGGGGCACGGGGCTGGGCCTGGCCATCTGCCGCCGCCTCGTGGAGCGCCACGGGGGGGAGATCTGGGCCGAGCACAGCGAGGAAGGAGGCACCGCCTTCCACTTCACCTTGAAGGGCACGTAGCAGTCCACGCCCCTGCCCGTGCCCCTGCCCGAAAAACGGGCCGACGGCGCGCGGCGCGGCGGCCCGCTCTCTCCCTCATTTCCTGCGTGGCCCGGCCTTCTTCCTCTTGGCCAGCTCCCGCTGGAACCAGCCACCGGTCATGGCGTCGATGAGGCCGGTGAGCTCCTCCAAGCGGAGCTCCTTGGTCAGGAGCGAGGCCTGGTCGGTCGGCGGAGTGAGGATCATGTCCACCTGGAGCCGCCGGCGCATGAAGTAGAGGCGCGTGGCCTCCTTCAAGATTCCCTCCATCAGGCCGGCGAGGGAGGCCACGTCGAGCTCCTCGGCGTTGAAGATGAGCTGTGGCAGGTTCCAGGCCAGCTTGCCGCGGATCTCGTAGGCCTTGCCGCCGGCACCGCGGATGACCCAGGGCTCGTCGCGGGCGAACTCGAGGTTCATGGTGTCCTCGTCCATGTCCGAGCGCGTGTAGCCTCCCGACACCTCGGTGACAGGGAGCAGGGCTTTCCACGCGGCGCGTCCGCGCATCGAGGCGACCTGGTCCTGGTTGACCTTGAAGTAGCGCAGGGCCGCCTCCTGGACCTCGCGGACCGACGGCTCGCGTTTGAGCTCGGCGACGCGGCCGCTCACGCTCCTCGAGTCGCGGTGGGACGAGGCGCCGCCGCCGGCGGCGGCGGAGGCGGCTGGAGCCGCGGCCGGAGGGGCTGCCGGTGCCTGCGCCGGCAGGAGGAGCACGGCCATGGCCAGGGAAGAGCATGCGGCACGGGAGAAGCTCATGGGGGTGCCTCCTGTGGCAGGTAGGGTTCTTGCTCGAGGCGGCGGAGCTCGTCGCGGTAGAGCCCGCCGCTGAGCGCGTTCAGGTGCGCCGTCAGCTCCTCCATGCGGAGCCTCAGGGCCAGGTGGGATCGAATGTCCGCGGGCGGCGCGGTCAGCCGGCGGATCATGAGACGGCGCCGCTCTTCGTAGAGGCGCTGAACCTCGTACTTCAGGTTCAGGTAGATGCGGTTGTTCTCACCGAACATGCGGCCGAAGGGGGCCTCCTCCTGGTCGAAGAGGACCTTGGTGAGGTCCCAGCTCAGCAGCGCCCCGAAGTAGGGCAAGCGCACGTCCACGCCGCGGGTGATCACCATGCCCGCGCGCTCGTCGGTGAAGGTGCCGAGCCTGTCTTTCGAGTAGCTGGACTTGGAGATGCCGGCGCCGCTCGTCAGGTAGACGGCGTTGATGCCGGCGTCGGCGTCGAGGTCTATGATGCCGGCGAAGGCGTTGAGCTGCGGCAAGATGCCGCGGTAGCTCGCGGCGCGGCGTTTGGCCGCGAGCTCGCCCCGGTGCACGCCGTTCACGCGGAAGGTGAGGTCCATGACCTCCTCGAGGGGGCGCTCCTCTGCGATCAGGGCCTTGATCTTCGACAGGGCCTGTGGAGAAGGCTGGGCCGGCGGGCGGGGCGAGAGGCGGAGCAGCTCGGCGGAGGTCAGGATCCAGAAGACCGACGGGTCGTTGGGGTCGAAGCGGATTCCGCGGGGCTGCCAGTCGGAGTCGTTGATGTAGACGATGTTCCAGGTCTCGCCCCAGTCGTAGGTCTCCCAGACCTCCCGCGCGGTGGAGCATACGACGTGGTTGCCGTCTAGCGGGTCTCCACGCAGGCGGCCGACGGGCTGCGCCGTGAACAGGAAGCCTCCGGAGCGCTCCCAGTTGCGGCCGCCGTCGGCGGTCCGGAAGAGGCCGTCCACGGTGCTCAGGGTCACACGATCGGGATCCTTCGGGTCGATGGCCACGCCCGTGACCATGTTGGCGGTGGGCAGGGTCTCGTAGAAAACCCAGCGCCAGTTTCTCCCGCCGTCGTCGGTACGGAAGGCGCCGATGGTGGTGGCCGCGTAGATGATGTCGGGGTTGGTGCGGTGGAACTCCACCCACCACGTTTGAGCGGTGGAGAGCTGCGTGCCCGTCGGGCGGGCGAAGGACTCGCCGTGGTCGTGTGAGATGAGCAGGCCCTGGTCGGTCCCCATGAAGACGCGCCCGCGCTCGGTGGGGTGATAGGCGACGAAGGCACACCAGCGCTCGGCCGCGTTTCGGCCGGGGAAGACGTGCTGCCACCCCGTGCCGCCGTCGGTGCTCGAGTAGAGCCCCATCCCGGTGGCGGCCAGGGCCCGGTCGGCGTCGTAGGGGTCCACCGCGATCTGGTTGATCCAGGTGGGCTCCACGCCGCGCATCCTGAGGAGCAGCTTCAGGTTCAGCCCGATGAGGCGTGCCTTCTTCTTGTGGAGCAGGGCCTGCATCCAGGGCGCCGCCCGGGTGATTCCGACGCCGAGCCTGGCCATGTCGCCGCCTCCGCCGCCACCTCCCGCGGCATCGCGGACCTTGATCCTGCCGCCGCTCGGTATGCCCGAGAGCGCGGGCATGGGCCAGAAGGCGGGGCCGCTCGGATCGAGGTCGAGGTAGCTCGCTCCCGTCGTCCCGTAAGGGAAGGAGAAGAGGCTGCCCATGTCGTATGAGGGGTAGCCGTGCTTCGCGCCGGTCGAGCTGCCGATGCCGTCGACCACGTGGCCGACCCCGAATGGCGCCCCCGACGGGGCAGGCGACGGCCGGATGGCGCCGAAGAAGCGCGCGCGCCCGGTGATGAGGCGCCCTTCCTCCCAGGAGAGGCCGCCGTCGTGGGAGGCGAAGGCGAAGCCGTCGTAGGAGCCGACGTAGAAGGTCTTGGGGTCCGAGGGGGCCAGGGCGAGGCACTGGAAGGTGACCCCGCGCACCCCGAACTTCAGGCTCTCGGCATAACGCGGCTTGGGCGGCGGCAGCTCGAGGGCGCGGTCCAGGGTGGCGTCCAAGCTCTCCTGAGCGAGCGCCTCGGTGGGCGCCGCGGTGGCCGCGACGGCGAGCAGGCAGACCAGCGGCGCCGTGAGGCTGGGCTTCACCGGTCTACCGCAGCCCCGAAACGGAGAGGGTGTAGGGCCTGTGACAGCTCGGGGTGCCGTAGTGCTGCACCTCGATGTAGTACACGCCGTCGTCTGCGCCGCTGCTCTCCACCCAGTCGATCTCCTCCGAGTCTCCGCCGATGGTGACCGCCTTGTCGATGGCGTTCCACGTGCCGGCCTCGCAGTCGTCCACGCCGAAGTACAGGTAGAGGTCCACCTCCATGCCGAGGGGAGCGCCGGTCGCCTTGATCTTCACGTGCTCGCCCCAACCCGGGATGTTGAAGTTGTCCACGCCGCGGAAGCAGAAGTAGTCCTTCTCGTCTTCCTTGTTGTCGAAGGTCGGGTAGAGGGTCACCTCGGGGTCCTCGCCGAGCCAGTAGCAGCGGACGCACTTGCCGTTCCCGAGGTTGCCCTCGTACTCATCCGGCTGGGTCTTGTCCGCGCCGTCGCAGTCCTCGTCGAGGCCGTTGCCGCAGATCTCGTCAGAGGGGTAGATGGCGCCGAGGCAGTTGCCCCACGCGTTCCATTGGCAGGTCGGGCTGCACGTGCGCACGCGCTCCCCGAACTCGCAGAGCCCGGTTTCGTTCTCGGGGCCGCAGGCGTCGACCTCCTGTCCGCCGGGCGTGCAGGGGCCGGCGTGCTCGCACTCGCCCCACTCGCCCCAGCTGCAGTCGGAGCCGCAGGTGCGCTCCTTCTGGCCGCAGTTGCCGCACGGCGCGGTGTCGACGGTCCCTACCTGGCACTCCCCCTCGCCCTGGCACGCGGAGAACTCTCCCCAGGCACACGCGGCGTCGCAGACCGAGACCTTCTTGCCGCAGTTGCCGCAAGCCTGCTCCTGGGTGTCGCCCTCCTTGCAGCCGCCCCCCTCGACACACTCGGAGAACTCGCCCCAGGTGCAGTCGTCGCCGCAGGTGCGCGTGCGGGAGCCGCAGCTGCCGCATCCTTCTTCCTCCTGCTCGGCGGGGGTGCAGACTCCCTCGCGCTGGCACTCGCCGTACTCACCCCAGGT
>CAZQPP010000253.1:0-3781 GCA_964594295.1 uncultured Myxococcales bacterium
CTCGCCGGCTCGCGAGCAGGACGCCGCGGGGCGCCCAGGAGAACTTGTAGCCGAAGGGGTTGTCGTTGGCGTCGGGGGCGGGCAAGCCGCCGCAGTAGGAGCGGAAGGAGACTATGCGCCCTCCGCGGAAGCGCACCCAGTCGATGATGCGCATCGCCGACATGTGGTCGATGCCCGGGTCCACCCCCACCTCGTTCAGGATGGTCAGGCCCGCCTCCCGGGCCTGCCCGTCGAGGGCCTGCATCTCCTCGCCGACATAGGAGGTGGTGACCATGTTCTTGCCGGCTTCGATGCAGCACCTGGCCACCGCGGGGTGGAAGGCGAAGGGCAGCAGGCTCACGGCGATGTCGTGGCTCGCCACGGCCGCTGCGAGGGCGGCGCCGTCGTTGACGTCGAGCTCGAGCGCGCTCCCCGCCGCGCTCCCCTCGACGAGCTCCCGGGCGCGCGAGACGGCCAGGTCGGCGACGGTGACCTGGTGGCCTCTCTCGAGGAGGTACGCGACGAGCGGCCCGGCGACGTGGCCGGCTCCGAGGACCAGGGCTTTCTTCATCGGCTCCTCACGGCGTGCCGGGCGGCGCTTCGAGGTATTGCGCCAGGTGACGGTAGGGCGGTGTCAGCTCCCCCCGGTAGACGATGAGGGCCTCGCTCAGGTGCGGCGGCAGCGCAGGAGGGCCTCCGTCGCCCCGCCAGTCCGCTCCCGCGAGGGCGACGACCATCTCCTTCAGGCTGGTGCTGAAGTGGGCCGAGGACTCGAGCGGCAGCTCGGTCGGCAGGGCGTCGACCGCCATTATCGCCAGCCCGGGGCCGGCGCACCCGTCGGCGACGGCTCCGGTGAGGGGATCGACCACGAAGCAGGGCGCCTCCGGCTCGGTCGCCTTGACCGTAAGCTCGACGCAGCCCTCCACATCGCAGCCGATGTCGCCGACGACCCGGAGGCGCGGGCGCCCTCCGCCTGCGAACGCCCCCTTCGCCCACTCCCTCGTGATCAGGCGCGGGTAACGCTCGTCCCAGTACATGCAGTTGACCAGGACGTCGAGGTGCGGCAGGTGCTCCTCGAAGCAGCCGCGGTATCGCTCGGGTTTGTCGTAGTAGTCCTGCAGCTCGAAGCTCGCGCCGGCCTCCGCGGGCCGGACGAGGTGCTCCTCTCTGAAGACGACCTTCACGAGGAGCGGCGATCCCGAGCCGGCGCCTCTCGCGACAGCCGGCAGCTCGGAGACCGGCACCTCCACGGCGGGCAGGCAGTCGAAGACCTCCTGGGCCCCGCGCGAGACGTTTCCGTAGCCCGAGAACCCGAAGACCAGCGGCAGGGAGAGCCCACCGAGGCTCTCTCTCGACAGGCGCGCGCCTATCTCTGCGAGGTGCTCTTTGGCGTGCCCGAGGGAGGGGTACTCGCAGGCCTGGCGCAGCTCGGCGAAGGGCGTCGGGGTGCCCTGCTCGGCGAGCCTCCGGCCGAGGCACCAGAGGGTCTCGATCATGCCCGCGTAGCCGGCGTGCAGCCCGAAGAAGACGAGGCGCCGGCCCTGCTCGTCGACGATGCGCTCGTAGTCGACCAGCGAGCAGCCGAGCTCCATCATGCGCCTCAAGGCGGGCATGTTCTGGGCCTGCCCCTTGATGACGTGCGCGAAGCACACGTAGGTCTTGCCCGCCTCGAGCCGGTGGACCGGGACCTCCTTGACGCCCAGCACGAGCGAGGCCGCGGACGTCTCCTCGCCGACCTCGACCCCCGCGCGCCGGTACTCGTCATCCGAGTGGACGCGGACGCGCGACGGCTCCACGACGAAGCGCAGGTCGTGCTCACGTTGAAGGTCCGCCGCATCCCTCGGGGTGAGCGGCGTCCTCCTCTCCCAGTCGTTCTTGTCTTCGCGGCGGATTAGGATCGTTGAGGACAAGGGCGTCGCCTCGCTCGGGAGCCCGCCACGTCCGCCGGGGCGGGAATTCCAGAGCCGGATTGCCTCTCCTATGGCGTGATCTTTGTCAAACGTAGCCGCGGAGCCTCCGATGACCGATAATGATGCGCGCCCCAGAAAAGGCGTTTCGCTCGGGAAACGCCCCGCGGCAGTGGTGTTTCGCTCGCGAAACGCCTGTCTCGCCAAACCGACCCCGATCCGCTTGTCCCCCAAACAACCAGCCCACCTCCGGCTCGTGACTCCGCTCGAACCGATGCCCGCACAGACCGAGGAGGATGTGCAGGCCTGGCTGAAGCGCCTCGGCGGCGTGAAGGACCACGGGCCGCGCCTCAACCTGCTCGCCGAGCTGATAGCCGAAGACCAGGTCGTGTTCGGAGACCTCTTCATCCACACCGCGCAGAACCTGGGCAAGGGGAGCTGCCGCACGGTCTACCTCGACGTCGTGCGCTTGCTGAGCGACGCCGGGGAGGTCTCCTACGAGGACCGCGAGAAGCTCTACGCCCACGCGAGGACCGCCGGGCACCCGATCCTGCGCTTCCTGGTGCTCGATCCCGGCCGCGGCGCGGCCGTGGAGCTCGAGCCGATGGACGACATCGAGCTCGAGGACAAGACCCTCGGCGAGAAGAAGGCCCTGGCGCGGACCGCCGATCTCCTGCTGATCGACAGGCTGGCGCGAGACCCGGACCCCCGCGTCATAGCCGTGCTCCTCGACCACCCCCGCCTGACCGAGGCCGTCGTCCTGAAGATCGCCACCCGGCGGCCCGTGCACCCCGAGGCCCTCGTGGCCGTCGTGCACCACCCCCGCTGGGGCGCCCGCACCTCGGCCATCGAGGCGGTCGCCCGCAACCCCCACACCCCGCCCGGGGTGGCGGGAGCCCTCGTGCCCCTGCTCTCTCGCAAGGTGCGCCGCCAGATCCTACGGGGCTCGGCCGCGCACCCCCTCGTGCGCGCGCTGACGGCTCACCTCGAAGGAGACTCGGAGCCTCTCACGAGGTTCATCGATCTGGACGACGGCTGACGACCGATCTCTGGGAGCTGACAGCTGACAGCTCCTTCACTTCCAGTGTCGCAGCCGGATGTAGGTCATCTCCCTGACCACGCGCGCGATGCGGGGCAGGTTCGCGACCTTCGAGCGGCCCGAGCGGCGCTGGGCGGCCTCGATCTCGACGGTCTCGTGCGGCACCCCGGCCCTGAGGAGGCGGAAGGGGAGCTCGAGGTTGGCGAAGAAGGTGTCCGCGACGATGGGGAAGAGCTCGAGCAGGCTGCGGCGCACGATCATGGTGCCGGTGATGCGCGGGTCGTAGCCATACAGCGCCCTGACGATGGCCTGGAAGGTGCGGCTCATCAGCGCTCGCCGGGCCCCGTCGTCGCGGGCGCGGTAGACGGCGAGGACCAGGTCGACGTCGTCGAGGTGGGGGAGGTGCGTCTCGAGGGTCTGCGGGGGCACCTGGCCGTCGGCGGGGAGCTGCGACACGTAGCGGCCGCGCGCCGCTGCGTAGCCCGTCCTGAGCACCGCGCCCATGCCGCGATTGCGATCATGGTGCAGCGCCCGCACGCGGTGGTCCTTCTCGGCGAGCAGATCCGCCAGCCCTCCCGTGCCGTCGGTCGAGCCGTCGTCGACCACGATCAGCTCACCGGCCGGCGTGGCCTCGGGCAGGTCGGCCGTGGCCTCGGCCGGCCAGACCCCCTCCGGGCGGCTCTGGAGGTGATCGAGCCAGGCGAGGGCCTCCTCCACCGTGGGCCGGAGGTTGTCGACCTCGTCGTAGGCGAGGATGACGACGGAGAGCATGGGTCGGAGCTCTGTCACGCGCGCAGCAGACCCGAGATCGGCGCGGGGATCAAACGGAGCGGCGGGGGGGGGGGGGGGGGGGGGG
>CAZQPP010000253.1:3791-4445 GCA_964594295.1 uncultured Myxococcales bacterium
GCAGACCCTTGTTCGGCGGGGGTATCAACCGGCGCGGGGGGGCGGGCGTTTCGTCTTCGAAACGCCCGCCCCCGCAAACGCCTCGGTTGCATCGCGCGCTCGCTGCCTCTATTCATCCCCACCATGGAAAAGACCTCCGTGCTCTTCGTCTGTCTCGGCAACATCTGCCGCTCACCCCTCGCCGAGGTGGTCTTCAAGGCCGCCGTCGAGCGCCGCGGCCTCTCCAAGGAGATCGAGGTCGACTCGTGCGGCACCGGCGCCTGGCACGTGGGGGAGCAGGCCGACAGGAGGATGCGCCAGACGGCGCGCCGCCACGGCCTCGACCTCGAGAGGCACCGCGCCCGGCAGCTGCAGGCCAAGGACCTCCGCGACTTCGACTGGGTGGTCGCCATGGACCGCTCGAACCTCCAGGGCATCCTCTCCCTGCACAAGAAGAAGGGAGGGAGCGCGCGAATAGCGCCCTTCATGGACTACGTGCCCGGTGACGAGGGGCCCGACGTGCCCGACCCCTACTACGGAGGCCCGAGCGGCTTCGACCGGGTGCACGACATCCTGCTCCGGGGCGCCGATCCTCTCCTCGACGCGGTCCTGGACGCGAGATGACCGGGCTCCCCCCGGAGGTGGGGGGGCGGGGGGGGCCGGGCCCCCCCCCCC
>CAZQPP010000253.1:4455-11557 GCA_964594295.1 uncultured Myxococcales bacterium
GGGGGCCGCGCTGGTGCGCGCGGCCACCGGCGCACAGCCCGTGAAGTCTCGGCGCGCAGGCGGCGGGTGCATCAACGAGGCGGCGGTGGTGCAGACCGACCGCGGCTCCGTCTTCGTCAAGTGGAAGCACGGCGCCCCGGCGGGCTTCTTCGACGCCGAGGCCGACGGGCTGAGTCGCCTCGCCGCGACCGACACCGTCCTGGTGCCCGAGGTCATCGCCGTGCGCGACGGCCCGCCAGGTCCGGGGGCCATCGTGATGCAGCTCCTCGACGAAGGCCCGAAGAGCCCCGGCGCGATGGCGGACGCGGGGCGGCGCCTCGCCGAGCTCCACGCCCGCCGCGGCGCCGCGCCCGGGCTGGAGCGGGACAACTACATCGGCTCCCTGCCACAGGAGAACGGCCCGACCTCCCAAGGCAGCTGGCTCTCGTTCTTCTTCGAGAAGCGCCTCGTGGCGCCGGCTTCGGGTCTGCCCGCGACCACGCGGCGGCTGATCGACTCCTTCCCCGTCGACAAGCTCCTAGACGAGCCCAGAGGTGGATGCGCCCTGCTGCACGGGGACCTGTGGGGCGGCAACCTGCTGTGCACCAGGGGAGGAGAGGGCTGGCTCGTGGACCCCGCGGTCTACGCCGGGCACCCGGAAGTGGATCTCGCCATGACCCGACTCTTCGGCGGCTTCTCGGAGGCCTTCTACGGCGCCTACCAGGAGGTGGCCGGCCGCTTCGACTCCGGCCTGTCGGATCGCCTCGAGGTGCTCAACCTCTACCCCCTGCTCGTGCACGCGCGGCTCTTCGGCGGCGGATACCTCTCCCAGGTGGATCAGGTGCTCCGCCGATACGGCAGGTAGGGACGGTCCCCGAATGGCCACGGGCCGCGGTCTGGATTATCTTCGGGCTTCCAAACTGCTAATGAAGGCGAATGGCCGCGCCGGAAACCCTCTACAGCTACGTCGACCTCATCGAGGAACAGCGCGGGCGTCCCTCGTCCTGGCAGAGGCTCGTGCGGGCCCTCGCGCCCCCCCTCGAGACTAGCGGGGAGGAGCTCGAGGAGCTCGAAGAGCACGGCGACCAGGCCGAGCAGGAGGAGCACAAGAGGCTCCTCCGCGAGGCCCTCACCGAGGCGGCGCCCCTCTTCGGCGAGGTCCGCTACGGCCACATGGAGATGCCGATCATAGACGGGGAGAGCTCGGGCACGACGCCCATGGACCTCTTCCTCATCGCCGAGGGAGCGTGCGCCATCCTCTTCCCGGTGGCCCCCGACGGCGAGAGCGGCGCAGAGGACGACCCCTTCGGCTTGGCGACCAGCTACCAGCTCGTCAACCGCTGCTACCCTCCCGACGTGGTGGGTGAGGTCTCGGCGGTGCTCGGCTCGCCTCGGAGCGCCCACGTGCGGGCGGAGGGAGACTCCGTCTGGCTGGTGCTCTCACCGGAGAGCCTCGAGACCCTGCGCAAGGAGCACGCCCTCGTCTACACCGGGCTGATGGCCTGGATCTCGGAGAACATCGCGCGCAAGCTCGATCGCATGGGCAGCCCTTCGTGGATGCTGCCGATGCTCATGGCCTCCGAGAAGAGCGAGGCGTGCGCCAGGGCGCTGGACGCGAGCCGCCTGGAGGCGGCGCTGGTCGACGCCCTGCCCGACGGGGTCTTCGAGCTCAAAGAGCACGGCGACGACAGCCCCCTCGGGCCCCCGGCGATGGAGCCGGAGGAGCGATGCTGGGTCCTCCGCAGCGGAAAGATCGACGTGCGAGACTGGACGGACATGCCCATCGCCTCGGTCACCGGTGAGGAGGAGGACGAGCGCTGCTCGATGGTCGGGGAGTGGTGGCTCTTCGCCGCCGGCGTGCGCACCTCCGAGGCGCTGCGGACGGCGAGGGACTGCAAGATCTGGGAGCTGCGCGCAGACCGCCTCTTCGACGCCTACGCTACCCACCCGGAGGAGGTGACGGCCCTGGTGCACAGCATCACGCGCGCCCTCGCCACCAAGCTGGTCGCCATCACCAGCGCCGCCGCCCGGGAGATCCAGAACGGCTGACTGGGGCGCCGCGGAGGGTCGCGGGCCAGAAAGCAGCTCACGAGCGCACATATATGCATTTTATCGTAAGACAGCTTTGCCAAAGCTTTGCTTGGCATCCCGGATTTCGGGTGCTATGGCCAGGCCTCGGCGTGGCGCTAACAGCGCGGCCCGACCAAACCTTTGGCCCGAGGAGCTTATGTCCCTAAACATCCTCCTCAACGACCTGTCCGAAGAGGTCCTCGACAGGGTGTGCGAGATCTCCGGTCAGAACGTCCGGAGCTGCATGCAGTGCGGGACCTGCTCGGCCGTCTGCCCCATGGCCGAGTCCATGGACATCGTGCCGCGGCAGGTGGTCTTGAAGCTCTTGCACGGGCGCGGCGACGAGGTGCTCGCCTCGAAGATGCCGTGGCTCTGCGCGTCATGCCACACCTGCCAGGCGCGCTGCCCTCGCGGCATCGAGCTGACGCGTGTGATGGAGGCGGTCCGCCTCGTGTTGCTGCGCCAGAACGAGGATCGCTTGAACCCGCGCACGGTCCCTCGAGAGACCATCGCCGACGCTCCCCAGATCGTCCTGGTCGCCGGCTTCCGCAAGCTCACAGCATAGGGGCACCGAAATGAAGATCGGCTACTACCCCGGCTGCACCCTCAAGACGAAGGCCAAGAACCTCGAGGATGCGGCCCTCGCGGCCCTCGATGCCCTCGACATAGAGGTCGAAGAGCTCGAGCGTTGGAACTGCTGCGGTGCAGTATACTCCCTCGCAGACGACGACCTGATCCACCACGTAGCGGCAGTGCGCGACCTCGTCCGCGCACAGGAGCAGGGTTTCGACAAGGTCGTGACGCTGTGCTCGCAGTGTTACAACGTCCTCGCCAGGGCGAACCTGATGATGCGCGAGGACGAGGAGAAGCGGGACACCATCAACCGCTTCATGGACGAGGAAGCCGACTACCGCGGAGAGGTCGAGGTGGTGCACCTCCTCCACATACTCCGCGACGACGTAGGCTGGGATACGCTCAAGGAGAAGGTCAAGGTCACCCTGGGCGGCCTCCGCGTCGCTCCCTTCTACGGCTGCACCCTCCTCCGCCCCACCGAGGTGGCGCTGGACGGTGACGGCCGGGCGACTGCGGTGCACGACCTCCTGACGGCCCTCGGAGCCGAGGCCGTGGAGTTCCCGGCCGCGGAGGAGTGCTGCAGCGCATACGAGACGTTGATCAACCCCACGGAGGGGTTGCATCGCGCGGGCAAGGTCTTGAACTCGGCCCTCTCGCACGGCGCGGACGCCCTCGTGCTCTCCTGCCCCCTCTGCGAGTACAACCTCGGCCACCGGCAGAACGACATCGCCGACAAGGCGGGCGACCTGCCGGTCTTCTACTTCAGCCAGCTCCTCGCCGTCGCCCTCGGCTGCGACAAGGACCTGCGCTTCGATCTGAACGTCCCAACGGCGAAGGAGCTCCTCGAGAACCGGGAGCTCCTCACGGCCTCAGCTTAGCGGGGTGATGATGTCTACCGCACAGACGATGGAAGCCAGCTTGATCCCCATCCACATCATGGGGAAGCGGTACAACGTGCCGGAGTCCCTCACCATCATGAAGGCGATGGAGCACGCCGGCTACCGCTTCATCCGCGGCTGCGGCTGCCGTGGCGGTATCTGCGGCGCCTGCTCGACCGTCTTCCGCCGTGAGGGCGACTACAAGATCTACACCGGACTCGCCTGCCAGACCGTGGTCGAGCCCGGCATGCACCTGACGCAGCTCCCCTTCTACCCGGCCCTGCGCCAGCGCTACACCTACGCTGACGCGGCCGCGGCGCCGGAGACCGTGTACGGGCTCTACCCGGAGCTGTTCCGGTGCGTGGCGTGCAACGCCTGCACCAAGGTCTGCCCGATGGACGTCGAGGTGCTCGACTACGTCTCCGCCCTGAAGCGCGGTGACCTCGAGGCGGCCACCCGGATCTCGTTCGACTGCATCCAGTGCGGGCTCTGCGCCAGCCGCTGCTTCGCCGAGATGCCGCAGTACCACATCGCCCAGCTCGCCCGGCGCCTCTACGGCGGCAAGCTCGCGCCCCGCGCGCAGCACCTCGCGAAGATGGTCTCGGACATCGACGAGGGCAAGTACGACGAGGCCTTGGACGAGCTGATGGCCATGAAGCTCGAGGACCTGCGCGGCGTCTACTCCGACCGCGAGCAGGAGCCCGTCATGGGCGACGAGTCCTGGCGCCCCAAGAACAACATCGGCCTGTAGGCAGCACGCAGCGCGACGAGGAGAAAAGAGATGCCGTATCCACCACAGCTCGAAGAGCTCATCAAGGTAGTGGAGAAGACCCGCCCGGAGCGTGTTGCGCGCAAGAAGGCCGGAGAGGAGGTGCCCTTCCTCTCCCTCGACGAGCGCAAGGAGATGCTCCAGTCCCACCCGGACTTCAAGGAAGAAGGCCGGCGTGAGCTGAAGGTAGGCACCTCCAGGGGCTACGCCATCGCCCACGAGATGGCCGACCTGCTCGAGGCCAAGAGCCGCGTCGATCCCGCGAAGGTCGACCTCGGAAACCCCGACATCGACACCGACGTCCTGGTCATCGGCGGCGGCGGCGCCGGCACCTCGGCGGCCGTGACCGCGGCCCGCCAGGGCCACAAGGTCACCATCGCCACCAAGCTCCGCCACGGCGACGCCAACACCATGATGGCCGAGGGCGGCATCCAGGCGGCGGTCAAGGGCGAGAAGGACTCCCCCTACTACCACTACCTCGACGTCATGGGCGGCGGGCACTTCACCAACGTGCCCGAGCTCGTCGAGGCCCTCGTCAAGGGCGCCCCCGGAGCCATCAAGTGGCTCGAGGAGCTCGGCGCCAACTTCTCGAAGTTCGACGACGGCCGGCTCAAGACCATCCACGGTGGTGGCACGAGCCGCAAGCGCATGCACTACGCCGCCGACATCACGGGCGCCGAGATCATGCGCACCGTGCGCGACGAGTCCCGCAACAACGAGAACATCGACGTGGTCGAGTTCGCCCCGGCCGTCGAGCTCATCCTCGACGAGCAGGGCAAGGCCGCGGGCGCGGTGCTCTACAACATGGAGACCGAGGAGTACACCATCGCGCGGGCCAAGTCCGTCGTGATGGCCACCGGCGGCTGCGGCCGGCTCCACATCCAGGGCTTCATGACGACGAACCACTACGGCGCTACCGCCGACGGCATCGTCATGGGCTACCGCGCGGGCGTGCCCGTGTGCTTCCTGCACACGGTCCAGTACCACCCGACCGGAATCGTCTTCCCGGAGCAGGCCGAGGGAATCCTCATCACCGAGAAGTTCCGCGGCGCCGGCGCCAACCTCCTCAACGTCGAGGGCAACCAGTTCGTCAACGAGCGCGAGCCACGCGACGTCGAGGCGGCCTCCATCATCAGGCAGTGCACCGACAAGGGCCTCGGCGTGCCCACGCCCACCGGCAAGGTCGGCATCTGGCTCGACTCCCCGATGATCGACGACCTCTCCGGCCCCGGCACCGTTCGGCGCGAGTTCCCGGGCAAGTACATCCTGTACAAGCGCTTCGGCATCGACATCTCCAAGCAGCCGATGCTCATCTACCCGACGCTGCACTACCAGAACGGCGGCCTCGAGTTCCAGGCCGACTCCTCCACCAAGATCCCCGGCCTCTTCCTCGCCGGCGAGGTCAGCGGAGGAATCCACGGCGCCAACCGCCTGATGGGCAACTCCCTGCTCGACATCGTCGTCTTCGGCCGCATCGCCGGCAACTCGGCGCACGGCTACCTCGACGGCGGCGTTGAGCTCGGCAGCCCGACCCTCGATCACGTGGCGAAGTACAACGCCGAGGTCGAGGAGAGCCAGGCCGCCGACGACCGCGTCGCCCCGATGCTGCTCCCGGACTACACCGAGCAGGCGATCAAGGACCGGCAGCTCACGACGCAGTACGTGGGGACGATGCGCTAGACCCAAAACAAGCGATTAGCCGTTAGCCATTAGCGGTTAGCTCGGACATCTCCGACACTTGTGCGTAGTAGCCTGTTCACCTGAAACGTGACGCCGGCACTACCCACTCAGGCGCAAGTGCTGAGGATCTCAGGCTATTAGCTAACATCTAACATCTAACAGCTAGATCCAGGGCTAGAGGATAGTGGAGCAGCTCCGGTGGGAGAGCCCGCCGGAGCTCACCGCCTCTCCCCCACCGGGAGCAGGTAGAGCGGCTCCTCGCCCGCCCTGAGCCCAAGGGCCTGGCTCAGGCGTGCGTCGTCGAATGCGCCGATGCCCACGCCGGCGAGGCCGAGAGCCTCCGCCTGGAGGAGCAGGTTCTGCCCGGCGTGGCCGGCCTCGACCCAGACGTAGCGGACGGCCCTCCCGCCGTACTTGGAAGCCGTGCGCGCCGGCACGCCTGTGATCACGAAGACCGCGGCCGCGCGCAGCAGCGGGTCCTGCTGGAGGCCGGCGGCCCAGATCGCGCGGCGCAGATCAGCGCCCTTGACCTTCTCGAGCGCGTGCCTTCGCGGCAGGTAGCGGTACAGGCCCTCGGGCAGGGCGACGTAGAGCTCGAGGGGGAAGAGCGCGCCGGCGGAGGGGGCCGTCCGGAAGCCCCTCGACGGGTCGGTGATGCCCTGCGCCGCCCAGCAGAGCTGCCCGACATGATCCATGACGAGGGTCGTCTTCGAGAAGTCCCGCCGCGAGCGGCGCTCGGCCAGCGCCTCCTCCAGGCTCATGGGCCCACTTGTCTGCGGCCTGGGCAGCATGACGGTCCTCCTGTCGGTCTGTGCCCGGGTCGCCGGAGCGGCCCAGAGGAGGCCCGCGGCGACCGCCAGCAGGGTGATCGCCGGGACCGAGGTCCCGGGTAGCTTCGTGGGGTGGGGTCTATGTGCTCGAGTCATGACGGTCGCATTATCAGCGAGCCTGTCGGCGCGGAGCAAACTGACCCGACTCTGTGCCTCTGTCTCTCTGTGCCTCTGTGTTGAAACGGCTTCCACGAGAAGAGCGCTTGCTCTGGCCGGCCCGCTTTCGGAGCAGCGCGCACCCGGATAGGATTCGGCCATGAGCCTCTTGAAGAAACGAAAGCGCCTGCCGCTGCCCTCACCCAAGGTCGGCTGTCCCTTCTGCT
>CAZQPP010000254.1:0-11523 GCA_964594295.1 uncultured Myxococcales bacterium
GTTGTGGACGTCCGGGCAGTTGTCCTCCTCGAGGGGGACCATGTCGCCGTCGGAGTCTCCGCAGTCGACCGGCGTGACCCCGTCGGGGGCGATAACGCCCTCGTCGACCTCGCCGTCGCAGTCGTCATCCCGGTGGTTGCACACCTCGACCGCGTCGGGGTTCACCTCCGGCAGCTCGTCGTCGCAGTCGCCGGCCTGGCGCGTGTCGAAGACCTCCCCGGCCTCGCAGAGACACCTGGACCTGCGCGAGTCCCCGAAGCCGTCGCCGTCGTCGTCCGGGTGGAAGAGCGTGCAGCCGGCGGCGCCGACCTCGTCGACCTGCCCGTCGCAGTCGTCGTCTTTCTGGTTGCAGACCTCCTCGGCGCCGGAGTAGATCTCGGGGTCCTCGGCGCCGAAGTCGCCGTCGTCGACCTCGCCGTCGCCGTCGGAGTCGTCGACGCAGTCGGCCCGGCCGTCGGCGTCCCGGTCCGCGAAGCCTTCGTCGGCCTCGCCGTCGCAGTCGTTGTCCACGCCGTCGCAGATCTCGCGCGAAGGCGACGGCGCGCCGCACACGAGCGCCCCATCCTTGCACTCCGCCATCCTCGGGCAGCTCCCGTCGGCGCTGTCATCGGGGCAGGGCAGGGAGGGGAGGTCCTCGTCGGTCTCGCCGTCGCAGTCGTCGTCCAAGCCGTTGCACTCCTCCGGCTTCGGCTCGGTCGCCGTGCACTCGCCGAGCCCGTCTTCGGTGCAGAGCCTGACCCCATGGCAGGTCTGCTCGCCGGTTTGCACCGAGCACAGCGTGTAGGCACCCTCCACGTCGGCGCCCGGCGGGCACGCGCACTCTCCCGAGTCGGGCAGACACTGCTTGCTGATCTCCGCGCCGTTGTCGACGGCTACGCTCTTGCAGCTGAAGCCCACGGGGCAGGGCTGGCTCCCCGCCGAGCACGGCGTGCCGCAGAAGGAGCCGACCTCGGCGCCGAGGGGGACGCAGCGCTCACCGGTGTCCCCGAGGATCGTCAGCCTGCAGTCCTCGTGGGCTGTGCAGGGGCGGCAGAGGGTGACCCGCAACGTCGGCAGGCACACGGACACCGGGTCGTCGCCGGGGACGTCGAATGTCTTGCAGATCCAGTCCCCGGGGCACTCGTCGGTGCAGCGGGTCGAGCAGATGCGACCGCCGTGGGTGGGCACGCACGCGCCGCTCTCGCACTCCTCCGGGTCTTCGCAGTGGGCGCCAAAGGTCTTCAACGGCTCGGAGCCCGTGTCGGCGTCTCCCCCCGGCGAGGCCTCCTCCTCGCTCCCGTGGTCTTGCAGCGCTGCGTCGGCCCGCCGCAGCATGTCGTCGATGGAGCCGGTCGTGTCTCTCAGGCCTCCGAAGGACACCGCAGCGTCGGCCTCGACCTGTCCCTTGCCTTGCCCTTCGATGTCGTGGACTCCCGAGTCGGCCGCGCAGCCCGCGAGGGTCAAGGCGAGCGCGGCGGCGGTGCACAAGTTGGTGCGAAGGCGCAGTGACATGGCCAGCTCCGGGGGCAGACTTGCTCCTGCGACATCGGCATCGAGGCCGCCGCACTTGAGCGCGCGGGCCTTGTCCCGGCCGTCGGCGGCTGCCACGGCTGCTTGCCGCGGGGCGCGCGGTCGAGGATGCTTGGCGCACCGAGCCCAGTCGCCGTGGAGGTCCGCAGATGAGCAGGGAGCAGCAGGCAGCGGCGGGGGAGGAGACCGGGGTGCGGGTGAGCGCCGCCGGCGACGGTGGTCTCGTAGACGCCGCCGGGCAGGTCCGCTTCGGGGTCTTCGACGCACCCCTCAGGCGCGTCGACCTCGACGAGACGCCCCTTCGCCTCGGAGGCGTCACGGCGCCGGACGCCCTCGCGAGGCTGCGTCTCAAGCAGTGGCAGCACGTGGGCCTGGTCCTCCCCGATGCCTTCGTCGGCCTCGCCCTCGTCGACGCCGCGTACCTGCGCACGACGTGGTGTCACGTCGTGGACCGCAGGACCGGGGCACACTTCGAGCACCGCCGCATGGCGCCACGCCTCGACATGAAGATCGCGCGGGAACTCTGGGACGACACCTGCCACGTGCGCGCGCGCGGGTACCGTGTCGAGATCCGCAACCACCTCGAGCGGGGCGAGCACCTCGTCTCCCTGGACGTGGCCGAGGCCCGGGGGCGCCCCGCCGTGCGCGGCGAGCTTCGCTGCGCCCACGACCTCGAGGCGATCGAGCCCCTGGTGGTCTGCCTCCCGGTGGGGCCCAACCGGGGCATGTACTCCCACAAGGTCGCCCTCCCCCTCGAAGGAGAGCTCAGCGTCGGCGGGGAGCCGGTTGAGGTCGACGCGCAGAGCTGCTTCGCCATCTGGGACATCCACAAGGCCCACTACCCCCGCCGGACCTGGTGGAACTGGGCCACCTTCGCGGGGCGGGACTCGGCCGGGCACGCCCTGGCGATGAACCTCACCCGAAATGTCGTCAAGGACGACACCCGCTACAACGAGAACGCCGTCTGGGTGGAAGGCCGGATACAGCGCCCCGGGCCCGCCCTCTTCGAGCTGGACCGCGAGAGGCCCCTCGAACCCTGGCGGCTGCGCTCGGCCTGCGGCCGCGTCGACCTCGAGTTCCGCCCCGAGGGGGAGCGCAGCGAGAACCTGAGGCTCGGCCTGGTCAAGAGCGTGTTCCACCAGCCCTACGGCACCTTCCACGGGCGCGTACGGCACTGCAGCGAAGAGCTCGCCGTCGACGGTCTCTTCGGTGTCTGCGAGGATCACGAGGCGGCCTGGTAGGCTGGCAGAGTGCGGCGATCATGTAACGCCTGGGAGCCCTGAGACCTGCGCTGTGTCTTGCCCTCTCGGCCGAGACCGGAGAGGTGCCGTAGCGCAAGGTCTGCGAGGGCGCCATCCGCTCAGCGGTGGAGCGCTCCTCCCAAGCTGTCGTCGGCTGCACGCCCCGCCCGAGTCTCGTGTTACTATCGGCCGAGCCTGCGAGCAGAGGCACGACATGATCCGTGACTACCCGGTCTCTCAAAAGCCAGCGTGGCGGTCGGTGGCGAGGGAGGCAGCGGCCTTGCTCGCGGCGGGGGCCCTGCTGCCCTTCGGGGTGGGCAAGCGTGTGCGGCGCACCCCGCGGAGGCGGGAGCAGCGGACCGTCGTGCTCGTGCACGGCTACATGGCCACCCGATCGGTCCTCTTCCCCCTCGCGGCATGGCTGCGGGCGCGGGGCTTCAAGCAGGTGCTCACCTACGGCTATGACTCGACAGCCGGGGTGGACCGCGCGGCTCTCGGGCTGAAGGCCTTCTTGAAGAGGAACGTCCGCGGAGGGAGGGTCGACCTGGTCGGCCACAGCATGGGCGGGCTCGTGGCGCGCGTGTACCTCCAGGAGCTCGGCGGCGCTCGGCGCGTCGACCGCTGCGTCACGTTGGGGACGCCCCACAAGGGGACCTACAACGCGTACTGGCTGTGGTCCCGCGCCGGCACCGAGCTCCGGCCGGACTCACGGCTCATCGAGCGCCTGCAACGCTCGACGGAGCGGGCGGCCACGGTGCGCTTCTCGTCCCTCGTCGCCGGCTCGGACAACATCGTCATCCCGCGCGTCTTCGCGGGCCACGAGCGCGAGGCCTGCTTCGGGGACCTCGGGCACGTCTCCATGCTCTTCTCTCCGAGGGTGCTGCGCTTCGTCGAGCGCGAGCTGGCAGCCTGACGCCGCGCAGCCCGGGCGCCCAGGAGTGAAAGCCATGGACCCGCTCGACCACCCCCTCATCGCGGCGCGTTACTTCTTCCCGCGACCCGACCCGCCGCCGGCCCCCTTCACCGTGGACGTGGACGGGGCGCAGCTCGCCTGCTGGCGCAGCTCTCCCCACGCCGGCGCCCCTACCCTGCTGCACTTCCACGGCAACGGCGAGGTGGTCGCCGACCAGATCCCCTGGCTCTCCGACGCCTTCCTCGCCATGGGCGTCAACGTCTTCTTCGCCGAGTACCGGGGCTACGGCCCCTCCACCGGCGAGCCCCTCATCGGGAAGATGCTCGACGACGTCGAGGCAGTCTTCAGCGCCGTGGGCTCGAATGAGGTCATCGTCTTCGGCCGCTCGGTGGGCTCCATCTTCGCCATCGAGGCCGTGCACCGGCACCCCGATGTCGCCGCCCTGATCCTCGAGAGCGGCATCGCGGACGTGCACGAGCGCCTGCGGCTCCGGGTGCAGCCGTGGGAGATGGGCACCACCGACGAGGAATTCGAGGCGGCTTGCGCTGCCCGGCTCGACCACCGGAAGAAGCTCGGCGCCTACGCGGGCCCGCTGCTCGTCATGCACACCCGCTACGACGGGCTCGTAGACCTCAGCCACGGCGAGCGAAACCACGCCTGGACCGGGAGCGAGGAGAAGAAGCTCGTCGTCTTCGAGCGCGGGGACCACAACTCGATCTTCTTCGCGAACCAGGCGCGCTACCTGAGCGAGGTGGCGGAGCTGATCGAGAGGGCGCGGGGCTGACTCAGAAGTCGAAGACGAACTTCTCGGGCTCGTAGCTCGGCATCACGAGCCGGTCGCAGGCTCGCCCGTCCGGGTAGCGGTTGTGCTCCGTGCCGCACGGCCGCTCGGGCCAGGGCTCTCCCTCGGCCGGCGGCACCGCCGCGGTGCAACCCGTGACCTCGAAAGGCCGCTCGCCCCAGGTCAGGCTGCCTACCTCCCACAGGTCGAAGCGCTCCATCGGGCAGCCGCAGACCGACGCGCGCTCGACGCCGTAGACCATGACCCTCACGCAGGGTGTGCTCGGGCCGAAGCCGTGGTCGTTCCAGTAGTGCACGCCGATCTTGTAGGTCACGCTTCCCTCTGGAATGTGCAGGTTCAGGTTCTCGGGACCCGCCCCGTCCACGTCGTCCCGGTCGAGAGAGGGGTCGTCGTCCCCGTCGGAGATCCGCCCCCAGTCGTGGGTGACGTAGAACCAGAAGGTGTCCCAGAGGTCGTCGAACCAGCCCTCCGGCACGCCGTCGCCGCGGGGCGGCGGCCAGAGGTCCTCGCCGTGGGGGTTCTTGAGGGCGTTGTCGAGGTGCACGAAGTGCAGGTCCATGTCCGAGCCTGCTCCCTGGCCGATGTCGACCGGGTCCTCGTCTCCTGGCGTGTGCCAGGTCAGCTCCACGTGGAGCGCCTCATCGGCGACCACGAGCACGTGGCGCTCTGCCCCTACGCAGGACCACCCTTCGTCGTCCTTGACCTTCAGGCGGAAGACGTAGCGTCCGGCGGCGTTGGTCTCGAAGTACACCTTCTCGGAGCCGGCGTCGGGGTAGAAGACCGAGGCGCTCCCCTCGGGCTGGAGGGCCTCCCAGGCGTACTCGGCGATCTCCCCGGCCGACGGCACGCTGTGCTCGCCGCTCAGGATGAGCGTCGTCTGCGGCGGCACGACCGCCGCGACGCCCGTCCCGCCGGAGCCCAGCATCTGCGCCTGGGGCAGCGACGCCGGCTCGGGCTCGAGCATGGCTACTCGCGCCATGGGGCAGCCCTTCGAGGTGCCGGCCCCTTCGAGCCTGACGGAGGTCTCCTCGGCCAGGCCCTCCGCGCGCACCTTCAGGTACGCGGTCTCCCTCAGACCCGACTCGTAGTCGGGGCTGCTCCCCGCCCGCGGCGAGTAGCGCACGGCGAAGCTGGCGTGGATCTGCGACGGCACGACGAAGTGCGCCTCCTCGATCTCCCAGCCCGGCCGCGGAAGGGTCCCGACAGCCAGGGAGCCTGCGACGATCTCAAAGCTCCCGCCGCCGGCGTCCTCAAGCGTGATGCTCTCGACGAGCAGCGGCGCCTCTCCGCAGGAGTGGAGGAGCAGCGGCAGCTCGGTGGCCGACCCGAAGCGCCGGGCGCCGAAGGAGAGCACCGGTGGCTCCGCTCGCATGCAGGGCCCACGGTCGTTCCCCACCAGCGGCACCTCCAGGGTCTCCCCGCGCTCTCTGGCGATCCAGCCGACCCGGAGCACGGCGTCGTGCCGATCTTTGTCGAAGGGCGCGAAGATGACCCTCAGCTCTTTGGCGTCTCCGGGTAGCAGCACGGCTCCGGGGTCGAGGTGCACGTGCTCAGCGACGCGAAGCGGTGCCTCGCGGCCGAGCACGCCGTGGAGCTCCGCCGAGAAGGTGTCGCTCCCGGCCAGCTCGAAGGAGAGCAGCCTTATCGGGCGCTCGCCTTCGGCGCGAAGGCGCAGGGTCTGCGCTCGGAAGGTCTTCGGCTGCACGCCTCTCATCACTACCCGCGCGGGCTCCGCTTGCAGCACGGGCGGCCCCAGCGGCGGCAGCGCTTCGGGCAGAGTGACGCCGGGCTCCGGGACCACCGCCGGCCCCTCGCTCCCCTGCTCCCGGGGCGCCACCTCGCCTGGCTCCGGGCCTTCTTCGTCGAGGAACTCGATCTGCGCCAGACCCCCGCTCAGGGTCTCTCCCGGCGGCGGCTCGGCCTGCAGCGACGGGTCTGCGGGCCCGGTCCGGCCGCGGGCCTTGCTCTGGCCGGCGTCGATCCCGACACAGCCGCCGAGGGCGAGGGCGAGGGCGAGGGCGGAGAGACCGGCGATCCGGTAACAAGGCTTGCCCATGGGCGCCTCCTATGAGCCGCGGGAGCATAACACAGATGGCCCCGGGCGAGGCGCTTGAAGCGCTCTCGGGCAAGCAGCCCAAGGGGTGTGGCGGACCTTCGTCTCTCGTTCACCCGAAGTCTTCTGGCTCGCTCGGCTGGCCGCATGCCCACGCGGGCTGCTAGGGTCGTCGACCACGCGTAGAGGCGGTCTCTTCACCGGACTTGGAGGTACCAGCATGAGAGCACTGTCGACCCAGCTCGCGCTTCTCGTCTTCGTGCTCGCCCCGGCGTGCTCTTCGTCGAGCACAGGCGGCGCGCCCTTCGACAGCGGAACGGCCGGGACTCCCGGCGCTGGAGGCGGAGTTGACTGCGCGGCCGTGTGCGCCCACGTGATGCAGTGCACTCCAGGCTTCCCCGAGGCGGCGTGCATGGCCCAGTGCGCGGGCTTCACGGCGACCTGCCGGAGCTGCATGGCGGCCGCCGACTGCGCCGATCCACAGCCCTGCGTTGCCGAGTGCAGCGCCCCCGCCCCGGCTACGGACGCTGGTGGCGGTTCGACGCCAGATCCGGGCGCAGGCCCGGGAGCGGACCCCGGCACCCCGTCCCCGGACACGTCCACGCCGAGCGATCCGGGGAGCGCTCCCCCGCCCACCTGCGACAAGGACCTCAGCCCGCTCGACGACACGCCCTGGAAGGTCGACAAGGACTGCCTGAAGGCTCACTGCTGCAACGAAGCAGCCGCCTGCGCGATGAACCTTGCCTGCGTGGCCTACGACAAGTGTGTCTACCCCTGCATGCTGAAGGCCACGCCCCAGGAGACCAGCACCTGCGTCACGGAGTGCAAGGACTCCTACCCGGGCATGGCCGAGGTGTGGGGGCCCATGAGCACCTGCACGATGAGCAACGACTGCGACAAGTAGGGCGCCTCCTCGACGAATCCGGGCTGGACGGAGGCACGGCACCGATGAGCAAGGGCGTCAGAGAGCTGCTGATCGTCCTGCTGAACCTGCTGATCTTCTGGGCGGCGCTGCCGGCCGGTCTGTACCTGCTCGGCCGCCTCTTCGACGGCCTCTTCTCCTTCGGGAGCCCTCCCCTCTGGCTGCGTTGGGCTGCCGGCGTGCCCGTCGCAGCCGGTGTGTGGATCTGTGCTCACTCGGTCCTCCTGCTCCGCGTCAAGGGCAAGGGGCTGCCCATCTCCTCGCTGCCGCCGACGACCTTCGTCGCGTCGGGGCCCTACCGCCTCTTCAGGCACCCGATCTACACCGGCTACACCCTCATGGCCTTCGGGGGCGCCGTCGCGGCGGGGTCTTGGGGCATGGCGCTGGTGGCGGTGCCGTGCTTCGCGATCGTCTGGTTCGGCACCTGGGTGAAGCTCTACGAGGAGCCAGGGCTCCTGCGCCGCTTCGGCAGCACCTGGCGGGTCTACCGAGATCGCACGGCCATCTTCTTCCCCCTCGGCCTCGAGCGCGGCGTCCGCCTCCTCGTGCGCGCCCTCTTCCGGGCCGTGTTCCGCGTGCAGGTCGAGGGCTCGGAGAAGGTCCCGAGGCGCGGGCCGGTGCTCCTGGTGTCGGACCACCTGAGCTACCTGGACTTCATGTTCGCCCAGCACACGACGAGCCGCCCGGTGCTCGTCCCCGTCACCGCGGAGGTCTTCCGGAAGCCCCTCGGCCGCCTCTTCATCAGCCTGATGGGGGGCACCCCCAAGCGCCGCTTCTGCCCCGACCCGGTGGCCGCCGCGGCCCTCGCCGACGAGATCGAGGCCGGCGGGGCCGTGGGCATCGCCGTCGAGGGCGAGCGATCGTGGACGGGTGAGATGCAGCTCCCGGCGCCCGGCGTCGCCTTGAGCGCGAGCCGCTTCGGCTGCCCCGTCGTGCCGGTCGCCTTCATCGGCTCCTACAAGCTGTGGCCGCGCTGGTGTTACGGCGCCGACCGCTCGGTGACGGTCACCGTGCGCGTCGGTGAGCCCTTCCGCCTCGAAGACGAGATCGAAGGCTTCGTGCCCGGAGACCCCGCACAGGCCGAAGAGGTCTCACGCGTCATCCGGGAGAAGGTCTGCGCCCTGAGAGACGCCTCGGAGACCAGCGTGGACATCAGCCGGCACCCCACGGCCCGACCCGAGCTCGCGCTCTGGCGCTGCCCCGTCTGCGGCGCCGAGGAGCAGCTCGGCATGGAGCAGGGCCGGCTCGTCTGCCGGGCCTGCTCGGCGCGGTGGAGCACCAGCGAGGGCGGGGACCTGAGCCTCGAGGCGACCGGGGAGCGGGACACCGTCGCGGGCTGGGCCGGACGCTGCGGAGAGCTCGAAGACCTCTCCTCTCGGGAGGGCCCCGTCATCGACGCGACCGAGGCCGAGTGGCGCGAGGACCCGCAAGCCGCGGTCACCATGGAGCCGCTCCACTCACTCGGGACGGGCACGGCCGTGCTGCACGCGGACCGGCTCGAGTGGCGCGGCGAGGGGAGGCGTCGCGACCTTCACATCGGCGACGTGAAGACCGTCACGACCGAGCGGAACGACACCTTGCAGCTCGGGGTCGGCCGCGGGGTCGTGCAGCTCGTCTTCTCGCGTTCGAGCCCCCTGCGCTGGCAGGTCCACGTCATGCGACTCAAGGAGATCTCAGATGTACGAAGACCCGCGTGACCACGCCTTCACCCTCTACCCGTACCACGACGTGGTGGTGGAGGAGGCGAAGGGCTGCGTCATCCGCGACACCTCCGGGCGCGAGTACCTCGACCTCGCGAGCGGGCAGCTCAGCGCGGCCCTCGGGCACTCCCACCCGCGCCTCGTCGAGGCGGCCGCGCGCCAGGCCGGCCTGGCCGTGAACCTGGGGAACCGCCTCTTCGGAGCGCCGACCCTGGAGGCCTGCTCGGAGATCGCGAGCGCCTGCCAGGAGGGCCTGGACAAGGTCGTCATCTGCTCTACGGGCAGCGAGGCGAACGAGCTGGCGGTCCGCATGGCGCGCGCGGCCACCGGCGGCCACGAGCTCGTCGGGGTGCGCAAGGGTTACTACGGGGCCACCCACGAGCTGCTCTCCCTGTCCGACTACGTGGGCTTCATGAAGGGCATCGGCGTCCGCGCCGCCGGCGTTCACCGCCTCCCCTGCCCCGACTGCCAGCGCTGCCCCTTCGGCCTCGAGCCGGGGACCTGCGAGACCCGCTGCGTCGACGCCGGCGCGGAGGAGCTCGAGAGCGACAGCACCGGCGAGATCGCCGCCTTCCTGGTGGAGCCCGTGCTCGGCTCGGGGGGCATCGTCGTGCCTCCACAGGCCTTCTTCGAGAAGCTCCGGAGGCTCTGCGAGCGCTACGGCGCCCTGCTCATAGCCGACGAAGCCCAGACCGGCCTCGGCCGCACCGGGCGCTGGATGGGCATGGAGCACTCGGGCGTGCTCCCCGACATCTGCGTCCTCTCCAAGGGCCTCGGCGCGGGCTTCCCCGTCGCGGCGGTCGTGACCACGGCCGAGGTCGAGGAGAGGTGCATCGCTGCGCCGCTCGCCAACATGAGCAGCCACTCCTTCGACCCCTTCGGAGCTGCCGTCGCCGTCGAGGTGATCCGCGTGATCCGCGAGGAGGGCCTCGTCGAGAAGGCGGAGAGCACCGGCAGATACCTGCGGGAGAAGCTCGCGCAGCTGGCGGGGAGCCGCGCGATCCTCGGCAAGGTCCGCGGCCTCGGCCTGATGGTCGGCGTCGACGTCGTCTCACCCGACACGGACGATCTCGACCCCCTGACGAGCCTCTCCCTCGAGGCGGAGTGTCTCCTGCGCGGGCTGGTCGTCGGTTACTCCGCTCTCTCCGGCGTTCTGCGCGTGCTCCCCCCGCTGACCATCAGCGAGGAGGAGATCGACCGGGCCGTGGAGATCCTCTCGGAGGCCGTGGCCCACCTCAGCGAGCACGGCGTCGACCTCCAGCGCTACCTCCCCTCGCACCAGGGCTCGCTCAAGCTGGCCATGTCCTTCCTCCAAAAGATCTCCGGGGCCTGAGCTGCGATGAGCGCGCGTGATGCCATGATCTCCGGAGAGGGCATGCTCGCCCCTCGGGGCCTCTTCTTCTTCGAGAAGTGGTACTTCGACGCCCAGTCGGCGGACGGCAGCTTCGCGCTGGCCTACTTCGCGCCCATGGCCCTCCTCGGAAAGAGGAGCGCGGAGCTGGTCGTCTGCCTCTTCCCTCCGGGCGAGGAGGGGCGCAGGCAGAGCGTGCACCTGAAGGCCGGCGACTTCAGCCTGGACGAGGGGCGCGCGCGCGCCTCCTTCTCGGGCGGTGAGCTGGCCCTGAGCCCTGAGGAGTGCACCTTCACCTGCTCGCGCGAGGGGGTGGAGGTAGAGCTCGGCTACCGCCCCATGGACCCGCCGTGGGTGCCGGGAGGCGGAGGCCGACTGCTGGAGCAGAAGGCCCGCGCGCTGCGCTGGGTGGTCCCGGTGCCTCGCGCCCGGGTGGAAGGCCGCGTCAAGGTCGGAGATCGCGAGCGCAGCTTCTCCGGCTTCGGATACAGCGACTTCGTGCAGACCGACATCCCCCCGTGGAGGCTCCCTCTCCGGGAGCTCCTCTGGGGCCGCGCGCTCGGCCCGGACACGCTCGTGGTGTGGGATCGCGCGAGCTTCGCGGGAGCCGGCGACAAGCACGTCGCGCATGCTCTCGTGAGCCTCGACGGCGAAGAGAGGCGGGCGCTCCGGAGCTTCACGCCGGAGCTCGGCGGCTGGGTCGAGCACCCCGGCACCGGCGGGCGTTTCCCTTCGGAGGTGTGGCTCGACCTCGATGGTGCTCGGGGCGCGGAGGGCGGCGTGACCGACCGCCTGCAGCTGGGCACCACCCGCCTGCTGCTCGGGGAGCACGTGGCCGACGTGCAGCGATTCCGCTCGGGCTTCGAGCGCTGGCTCTACCGGAGCTTCACCGGCAACCCGGTGGAGTACAAGCTCCTCTCCGAGGTCGGGGCGGGCGGCGCCCCCCGCGACGCCCTCGCCGCCCACGAGTGGGTGCTTTGGGGGCGCGGACGTGATCGGGGTCAGGTGTCTACATTTGACACTTAGCGCTCG
>CAZQPP010000255.1:0-11481 GCA_964594295.1 uncultured Myxococcales bacterium
GGACGGCGGCGAGGCTGTGGTTCTCCGAGGCTCCCCCCGGGCCCACGATCTGCGACCCCGCGTGGAGCTCGTGGCCGTCGGCGCCGAAGAGACGCCCCTGGATCACGTTGGCGCTCACGCCCGCGCGCCAGGTGACGAGGAAGCTTCCGTCGGCACGCGCGGCGATCCGGGGACGCGCTTCGGTGTCCCAGGTGATCACCTCCACCGGGAAGACGTCCCCCGCGGGTGCGCCGTCCGTGCCGAAGCGTCGGCCCCTCACCCCCACCGACGAGCCGTCGGTCTCACGGTCCTCCCAGACGGTGACGAATCCCTGCGCGCTGCCTGCGACGGACGGAAGCACCTGGATACGTGGGTCCGCCGGGTGAAGCCGGGCCTCGGGTGCCACCTCTGCGCCGTCCTTGTCGAAGACCCTGGCCACAACCTCCCTGTCCCCGGCCGCGGCCAGCGGAGTGCTGTAGGCGACCATGACATTGCCGTCGGGGGAGGAAGCGCCGCGCGCCTCGCGCTGATCTCCGCGAGGAGTGGCGTTGGCGGCGTGTTCGTGGCGGCCAGGCGCGCGAATTCCCTGGCGGTCGAAGCGGCGGGTCCACACCACGCCGTCGGCCTCGGTCCAGGCCACCACGAACTCGCCGCCATCGAGGGTGGCGACCGCCGGGCTCGTCTGCGCGCCGGCGCGGCGCTCGTGGGGCACCAGTGAAGCCACCCGCTCGAAGGTCTTCACCGTCTCGGGGTGCTCTCCGGTGGGCTTGAAGATGTCCACCACGACGTCGCTGCCGCCGGGCACGCTCTCGTCGGTGTATGCGAGCACGAAGCCACCGTCCGGGAAGGTGGCCACGTCCGGCTGGCGCTGGTGGCCGTCGGTACGGGAGGCGAGGTGAATGGGCTTTCCCGCTTCGCCGGCCGTGCCCGCCACGTAGGCGACGATGTCGTCGTCCACACCGTAGATGGGCTTCGAGATGACCGCGATCGCGTGCTCGGCGGTCAACGCCGCAACGCGCGCCGCGCCGGTAGCGGAGAACATGACGAGCAGCTCGCTCTCCAGAGTGCCCTCCGCGTCGCGAAGCTCCAGCGGGGCGTGGCCGTCCGGCCCCTCGTTTCGGACCACCCACATGCGCTCCTGACCAGGCACGGCGCAGGCATCGACAGCCTCGTGGTTGAAGAGCGCGCCCCCGAGCTCGACCCATTGCCCGCCCTCGAGGCCAGCGTCCAGCCTCATCCAGTACGGCTTCCCGGCATCTCCGCCGGCATCGGATGACAGCATGACTCCCCAGCCGCCCCCATCGAAGGACACCGCCACGACACGTCCGTTGAGGGGCTCGGTGGCGGCGCCGTAGCTCTGCGGATAGGTCAGGGCCGCCTGCTGCTCCCGGTTCCCGTCACGCCCGTAGAGAAAGGCGTCCACGTGGTTCGCGTTGCGCCGCGGCACCAACAGCCTGCCGCCAAGCGATGCCGCGGGGCGCGCGCTGAACGTCAGCCCGGTGGAGCCGAAGCCCAGGGTCTGCTCCCTCCCCTCTCTGCTGCCGTCCGCGCCGGTGAAGCGCAGCCCGCCGCCATTCGCGTAGCGGTCGTTGCCCCACAAGGTGGCGTAGCGGCCGGTTCCGATATCGGTGACCGAGACGAAGCGCTCGGAGTTGGCCAGCAACGAGATGCGCTGCTCCTCACAGACGAAGTCGTCCCCGCCAACGCAGAGGCCGCCCGCGCAGGAGTCATGGATGGTGCACGAGACGCCGTCCTCGCAGGGCGTGCCGTCGGCCACCGGGACCTCGACGCAGCCTCCCTCGAGCTCCTCGCAGAAGGTCATCATGCAGGGCTTCTCGCTCTCGGCCGCGCAGTCCCGCGGCGCACCCGGGGAGCAGCCGCCGGCGCCGTCGCAGAGCCCATCGCCGGTGCAGAAGAGGCCGTCGTCACACCGGAGGCCAGCCGCGACTGGGACACCTTCGCAGACGCCGAGGTCCGGGCCTTTGTTGACGCACGCGATCTTCACGCAGAGGCCGTCGACGCCTTCGCCTTCGCACACCTTGGGCGCGCCGGGGACACACACGCCATTGCGACAGGCGTCGCCGACGGTGCACCCGTCGCCGTCGGCGTCGCAGCCAATGCCGTCGCCCACCGCTTCGTGGCTGCACGCCCCGGTTCCGATCTCGCAGACGTCGACCGTGCACGGGTTGGCGTCGTCACAATCCGCGGCCTGCATACAGCAGCCTGGTCTGAGATCGCCCGGCACGCAGGCGCCCGCCCCATCGCATTGGTCGGATGTCGTGCACACCTCGCCGTCACTGCACGGCGCGCCCCTGGCGCGGGACCGCGCCTCACAGCCGAACTCGGAGCTGGAGATGGATCGGCACTCGCCCACCTCGCAGTCGCTGTCGATGCCGCCGCAGTCCGCGGGCGGACCCGGCACACACGTACCGCCCGAGCAAGCGTCTCCCACGGTGCAGCCGTCGTTGTCGGCGTCACAGGAGCTCCCGTCGCCGGTGTCGACGTGGGTGCAGGCGTTGGTCGCCTGATCGCAGCGGTCAACGGTGCACTGGTTGCCATCGTCGCAGTCGGAGTCCCGGGCGCAGCACTCGCCCACGGGCGTGCCGGCACACTCGCCCGCAGCGCAGGTGTCGCCAACGGTGCAGTCGAGCCCGTCGTCGCAGGGCACGTCGTCGAGGGCGGTGGTCTGACACCCGGTCTCCGCGTCGCATCGGTCAGTGGTGCACGGGTTGCCGTCGTCGCAGCGCTCGTCGAGGGCCTGGTTCACGCAGCGGGGCCCCAGCGGATTGCAGCTGTCGCGAGTACAGGCCACGCCGTCGTCGCAGGCTCCCCCGACCGCCCCGAGCTCCTCGTCGGTCTCCCCGTCGCAGTCGTTGTCGACGCCGTCACAGACCTCGGGCTCGGCCCCGTCGCCCACGCAGACGGGCTCTCCGTCGAGGCAGGCCGCGCGTCCCCAGCACACACCGAAGCCATTCTCGATGACACAGGGCTCGTCTTCGTGGATGTTGTCGATCACCCCGTCGCAGTCGTTGTCGACGCCGTCGCAGATCTCGAGATCGGGCGTGTCGGCGTCGCAATCGCTCAGCCCCTCGGAGCCGCAGACGCGCGTGCCGGCGCACGCACCGTACTGGTTGGTGACCTCGCAGCGCGTAGACATGCCGATGGCCTTGCCGGCGGTGTTGCACTCACACCTCGGGCCGGCCATGACGCACTGCTCGGTCTTGCTCCCGTCGGCGAGCTGGAGCTCCTCGCAGGCATAGCCTTCAGGGCACCTGCGCTCCTTCTCGCAGGGCACTCCGCAGAAGCTCCCGGCCGGACCGTAATCGAGGCAGAGGGAGACATCGGGGTCGCCGCGGGCCTGACAGTCGCTGTTCTGATTGCAGGGCTGGCAGAGCTTGGCGTAGCGCGGCAGGCAGAGGTAGACCACGTCCGGCGGGTGGCGGACCGGCATGCAGGCGAAGCCCGCGGGGCAGGTCTCGACGCAGGGCTCCACGCAGACCTTGCCCGCGTCGGTGGCCGTGCAGTAGGTCGACGCACAGTCGCTGCCTTGCTCGCAGGGGCAACCGGCCGCCCGACTCGTCTCGGCGCAGGCCTCGACCGGCGGCGGACCGGAGTCCTCCTCGGCCTCACCGGGGAGGTCGCGGGCCCCGGCTTGAAGGTCGTGACGCCCCCCTGTGGAGTCGGAAAAGAGGCTGCCTCCGTCGAGAGAAGGACTGTCAGCCGACGCATCGCCGTCGGGTGGCACGAGCCCGGAGCCGCCCTTCTTCGCCTCGACCGTGGTGTCGGTGCAGCTCACGAGGCACCATAGCAGCGACCACAGGACGACGAGCAGTGGGGAAACGAAACGCCTCGTTCCCTCACACGCCCCGGGTTCGAGATCCCCGACCGCACGGCGATCCCGGAGCCCGCGTTGTGACACATCCCGTTCGCCGCGCGGAGCACTCGGCCAGTTGGCTTTGGGCGAGCCCACCGCCGCGACTTCGAGTCCCGTTCGCGTTGGCGTGGTGTGCATGCTCTCCTCCAGCGAGGTTGGGGGCCACTCCACTCGCTGGTGGAGCCAGGGTGCCGGTTTCGCTACTCGATCGCGCCCCATACGGCAAGGCCTCGCACCGCGTGCTGGCCCCCACGGAAGCGGCGGGATACAAGTACTGAGCTGGATGCGCTTTCGGCATTCCCGATCTCTGCGTAGTCGAGACGGAGGTAGCCGGCATGCAGAGCCTCTGCAACGCCGGCTGTCTGTAGGCCGATTCCTCGGCTCGCTCCGATCAGGGCGTCGCCTGGATGTCCTTGTAGTTCTGGTTCATGGGGAAGGGCGAGCCCTCCGTCTTGATGAGCGCGCCCGTCGTCTGGTCTATCTCGAAGGCCGATATCTCCTTGGGGGTCTTCTTGGCCAGGTACAGGTAGGCCCCCGTGGGCTCGATCACCAGACCGTCGGCGCCGCCGTCGTCGGTGGGGGCGCCGAGGGAGGTCAGGACACCGGTGGCGGCGTCGACGGCGTAGCCGGAGATCGTCCCGTCCCTCTTGTTGGCCACGTAGACGAAGGCCCCGGACGGAGTCAGCGCGATGCTCTCGGGGTCGTTGCCGGCGGCGAAGGGCGAGCCGGAGACCTCGGTGAGCACGCCGGAGCTGCTGTCGATGGTCCAGGCAGCCACGTTGTCTTCGTACCCACCGACGACCGCGTACAGGTGGCTCCCCGAGGGAGTGACCACGGCGCCCAGGGGGCCGCTGCTGGTTCCGAAGGGAGATCCGTCGAGCTCGGTTGGCGCGCCGGTCCCGTCGTCCACCGAGAAGGCGGAGACCGACTGCGGCAGACCCCGGTTCGCCAGGTACATGAAGCGGGAGCCTTCGGTGCCGGCGAAGACGATGGCCGAGGCCTGCTTGACGCCCGCAAATGGCGAGCCCTGGATCGGCGTGATGAAGCCGTCCGCGCCGATGGAGTAGGCGAGGAGCCCAGAGGTGTCGTTTGAGGACAGCGATACGTAGAGGTAGCGGCCGCTCGGGTCGACGGCCGCAACCCAGCACGAAGCGCCGGTGGCGACGGGGAAGCCGGAGATAGCGCTGAGCTGGCCCGTGCCCGGATCGACGGTCCAGCCTCGCACGGTCTTGCTGTTGGCGTTCGCCGTGTACAAGAAGGTCCCGTTCGGGCTCAGGGCGATGGACTCGGGCTGGGTGTAGGAGCGCACCTCCTGAACCTCCGCGAGGTCTCCGTTCGACAGGTCAACCGAGAAGACCTGGACCTCGCCGGCGCCCTGGTGGCTCGAGACGTAGACGAAGGTCGGTTTGATCCTCTCCAGGGTCACCGTGGTCTGGGCGCTCGCGCTCGCGCCGTGCTCGTCGGTGGCGCTCAGCGAGAAGACCAGCTCGGTCCCGTTGACCCCGGTGGGAGCGATGAAGGTCGCGGTCTCAGTCGCTGCTCCCGAGAGCGTGACCGTGGGACCCGAGACCTGGGACCACTCGAGCACCAGCGAGCCTCCCTCCGGGTCGTCGGCCGATCCGCTCAGGGTCACCAGCGCACCTGGCTCAGCCACCTGCGGGTCCCCCGCCGAGACCTCGGGCGGCAGGTTGCAGCTCTGCTCGAGGCAGACGTTGTCGCCCTTGCAGTGGTCGTCATTGTCGCAAGGCCCGCCCGGCTCGGAGAATGGGGCACAGGCGCCCGCGATGCACGCCTCCGCGCACTGCTCGTCGGTAGTGCAGGAGCCTCCTTCGAGCGGCATGCAGGCTTCCCAGCGCGGGTCGAAGAAGTAGAGCGCGCCGCTGTGGCGGCCGTTTGGGCTCGCCCAGGGGGCACCCGCGAGGGCCACATCCTCCGAGAGGGCGACGCGGGCGCCGCTGCCCGTCCCCGAAGCTCCCGAGAGGGTGAGCTGCGTGCGCACGCGGAAGCTCCCATCGGCTGTCCGCTCGAAGACGTACACCGGGCCGGCTTGGGTACCTTCTCCCGTGGTCCCGACGGCGAGGGTTCCCCCGTCGAGCGCCACGGAGTAGCCGAAGCCGTCGATCCCAGGCGTGCCGGGGACGAGCCTCTGTGTCTGCGACCATCCGCCGGCGCCGTCACGCACGAAGAGGTGGACCGCGCCTCTCGACGAGGTCGTGCTCAGGCCACCCTCGCCGTTGGACCCGACCGCGATCGTGTCCCCGCTCACGGTCACGGACGAGCCGAAGTAGCCGAACTCCCACGGGTCGGAAGAGACCAACCTGGCCGTCTGCTCCCAGGACCCGCCGCCATCGCGCTCGAAGACATAGGCCGCGCCCGCGCCAAATATCGTGGACTCGTCGCGGCTGGCCCCGACGACGATGGTGTTCCCCTGGATGGCCAGCGTCCGGCCGAACCAGTCGTTCCCCACCCGGCCAGTGCCCACGAGCGTCTGCTCGAGCGTCCACGGGTCTGCCCCATCCTGGCGGAAGACGTAGGCCACGCTCGCTCCCCATGGCGGGGCGGTTGCGGCCGTCTCCACGGCCCCGATGGCGGCCGTGTCCCCGCTCAGGGCCACGGCGACTCCGAATAGGCCCAGCTCGGTGGGGTCGGGGGGAAGCAGCTTTGCCTTCTCGATCCACAAGCCGCCGCCGTCGCGCTCGAAGACGTAGGCGGCACCGGAGCTATTGCCAAGGTCGTTGACCTGGCGCGCGCCCAACAATGCGGTGTGCCCCGACAGCGAGACAGCGGACCCCAGGAGGTTGTGCTCGGCGCCGTCCGAAGCCGTCAGCTTCGCGTTCTCCACCCACGCGCCGCTGGCGTCGCGCACGAAGACGTAGGCCGAGCCGGAGCGGCTGCCCTTGTCGTCGTCTTCGCTGGCCCCGACCAGGGCCGTGTCGCCAAACAGCGAGACCGCCCCGCCAAGCTCGTCTTCGCTGGCGTTGTCGGCAGGCGTCGTGATCGTCTCCAGGAGCAGCTTGCCGGCGGTGCAGGCGTTGCCCGGTGCGCAGTCCTCCGAGTCGCCCGGATCGCACGGGCCGTAGGTGTCCTCGACTGGCGCGCAGACCCCGCTCCTGCACGTTCCCGAACACTCAGAGTTGAGCGTGCAGCCGGTGCCCTCGACGGCACCGCAGAAGACCCCGTCCCCTTCGAAGCCCGCGTTGCACCCGCAGGTGAAGGAGCCGATGTCGTTCGTGCAGGTGGCGTTGGCGTCGCAGTTGTGCGTTTCCTCGGTGCACTCGTCGACATCGGTGCAGGTCACGCCGTCTCCGCCGTAGCCCTCGTCGCACGCGCAGGTGAAGCCGGGATCGGTGTTCGTGCAGGTGGCGTTCTCGTGGCAATTGTGCGCGCCGGTGGCGCACTCGTCGCCCTCCTCGACGCAGCTCGTGCCGTCGCCTACGAAGCCGGTCTTGCAGGCACAAGAGAAGGAGCCGTCGTCGTTCGTGCAGGTCGCCTCCGGGTGGCAATTGTGAGCGCCGCTCGTGCATTCGTCGATGTCGCTGCAGGTCGTGCCGTCGAAGTCGAAGCCGGCGTCACAGGAGCAGGTCCCGTCGCCGTCGCCGTCGTTGCAGCTGCCGTTGGGGCCGCAGGCAGGGCATTGCAGGCACTCGGCCTGACCGGTGCTCGGCTGGTAGGTGCCGGAGGAGCAGGCCTGGCAGACGCTCGCGCCGGCGTCGGCGCCGAAGTGCCCGGCCGGGCAGGGCTCGCACTGCACGGCGGCCGTGCCTCCCTGGAATGTCCCCACGGGGCAGGTCACGCACTCGTGGGAACCCTCCTCCGCCGCGTAGGTGCCGGCCGGGCAGTGAGCACAGCCGGAGCGGTCGGCATTGGGAATGGTCCCCGGGTGACAGGCCGTACAGATCTCGGATTGGCTACGCGCGAACATGCCCGGCTCGCACTCGCGGCACACCGTGCTCTCCTCGCCCGCCGCCGAGCCGGGCGGGCAGGGCTCGCACTCGGCGCTCCCGGCGGTCGCGGAGAAGGTCCCGGCCGGGCAGGACCTGCAGACGAGCCCGTCACCGAGCTGGCCGGCTGGACATTGGGAGCACTCGCCCGTGGCGCCGTCGCGGCGGAAGCCGTCGAGACACACGCACATACCGTTGCCCTCCGGGCCGTCGCTGCAGCGCTCCTTCTCTCCGCACTTCGGGCACTCGTTGCAGAACCACTTGCCGGGCTCGTTCTGGTAGGTGCCAGCTGGACAGGTCCAGCACTGCACGGCCCCCGGCTCGGGTGAGTAGGTGCCCGGCTCGCAGCGCTTGCAGCGAGCGAGGCCCTGGATGTTGGCGTGGTAGCCCGGTTGGCAACGCCTGCATTCGGTCTGGCCGCTCTCGGGCTGCTCCCAACCCTGCTGGCATTTGAGGCACTCGCCCCAGGAGTAGTAAGTGCCCGCGCGGCAGCGAGTGTCGCTGATCCCGCAGTCGAAGCCGCAGTGTCCCTCATTGCCGTTGTAGACCCCGTCGTCACACTGCTCGCGCCCCTCGACGACCGCGTTGCCGCAGTAAGACTCGCCGCAGTTGCAGAGATCTCTGGGGCACTTCGAGAGATCCTTGCACTTGTCTTCGCAGTACCTGTTCAGGTCCTCGTTGGCGGGCATGCGGAAGTAGCTCCACTGGCAGAAGGGCTCCGTGATGGGCTGGCCTCCGCCGCCGGCCGTGCACTCGCCGGTGGCGTAGCCCTCGGCGTCCTTGCCCTGGGCGCAGGTACCGTTCTCTCCGCCCGCGGCCTTGCAGGCCGTGCCCTCGACAGCGACGCTCTGGTAGGCGCATTCGCCTTCCCAGCACATCTCGTCACCCTGGCAGGGGTTGCCGTCCTCGCACGGCATGCCGTTGACCGGTGAGACGAGCTCCTCGCACTCGCCGGTGGCGCCGTTGCACTTCGAGATCGCGCACTGGTTCTCCGTCGCGCAGGTCTTTCCCCAGCACTTGTCGCAGCGCGGGAAGCACATGCCGAGCCAGTCGTCCGCTGTGATCTTGCAGATCTCTTCCTCGTTCGGACCGACCAGGCAGTAGGGAGGCGTGCGCCCGTAGATCTTGTTCAGCTCGTCAATGTACCGCGGGGAGTAGCGCAGCGGGCCGCCGCAGACCCCCTCCGAGCAGGGAGGCAGCAGGCCGCCGAGGTTGCCGCATGCCCCGTAGAGGCGCCCGGCCGAGGGTGGGGGCGTCGGCGGGTTCGAGGCCCGCGCGTCGGCGAAGACGCAGCCCCAGTCGGTGCCGGGTTGGCCCGTGTCCTGGTCCACGAAGTTCACGCACATCGTCGGCAGCCCGCTCGGAGTGTTCGGACACACCGGCTCTCCCGCGCGAGCGCTAGCGACGTCGCGTATGTACTGCGGCGCTTCCGCCGGGCACTCCAGCTCGTTGACCATCTCGTCGGCCGCCATCGGCGCGCAGTCCTGCATCGAGACGCTCCCGGGGGCTCCTGCCGGCTTCACCCGCGGGTCGAGGTCGTTGCAGTCGAAGGCCCGGTCCACGCCGAAGGTGTGGTCGCCCGGCACCGCCCACCCGTCGCCGTCGAGGTCGGTGTAGAGGAGGTCACAGTTGTAGTCCACGAGGCGGGAGCGGAAGGCGATGAGCGGGAGGCCCGTGTCCGGGTGGAAGTTGGTGCAGTAACCGGGCTTCCGGTGCCAGATGCCCTCAACCTCGTAGTAGTACTGCGCGAAAGTCGCCTCCGGGTTGCTCTCCACCGTGATGCTGGCTCCGGGGTTCGCCTCTCCGTTGTCGTCGTTGCAGTCGACGCCCTTGTTGTAGAGCTCGATGAACTCCAGGATCGCGTCCATCCCACCACTCAGGTCGAAGGTGCCGAGCTGGTCGACGGTCCAGTACTCGTCGTTGTCGGCGTCCTGCTTGATGCCGTCGCAGTCCTCGTCCACCGGGTTGCCGCTCTCCTCGACCATGTTGGGGTTCGCGCCGGGGTTGGTGTCGTCGCAGTCGCCCACCTCGAGCCCCGCCGGCACGGCCTCGCCGTTGTCATCCAGGGCCTTCGCGTCGGCCGCCGAGATCCACCTGTCGCCGTCGTAGTCGAGGATCAGCCCGTCGCAGTCCTCGTCGTGGTGGTTGCCGGGGATCTCGTCCCCAAGGGTCAAGCAGCTCGTGAAGCGGCAGATCTCGTGCCAGGACTCCGCCGTCATCGACAAGGGATCGATCTTCACGAAGTCGGGCAGTGGAACGATCCGGTCGCAGTTCATGTCCTTCGTCGCGCACTCGTCCTCGGGCGCCCCGGGGAAGGCATGCTCGTCTCCGTCGTCGCAGTCCTGGTGCAGGATGGACGCGTAGGGGTGGTTCCAGTTCACGTTCGGGAGGTTGAAGAAGCCGTCGCCGTCGCCGTCCACGGTCTCGTAGCCCGTCAGCTCGTCGAGGTTCACGACGATGGGCACCTGGGTGCAGAGGCTGTCATTTCGGCAGATGTCGCCAGGCTTCGTGATGAAGCCGTGCATGTGCTCCGAGCCGAGGCGGTCGGCGATGGTGTCTATCTGCTGCCGGTCCGTGTTGTGGGCGAACCAGAGCCTCTTGTCGCCATCGGATCGGTCGGTGGCCTCGACGAGGATCTGGTAGAACATCGCCAGCCCGCTCGTGCCATGGGTCAGACCCGTCGCCGAGCAGGTCGAAGCTGGAAGCTCGCCCTCCGGTGGGACGACCGTGGTCAACACCTCCTCCCAGGCGATCTTCACCGTCTCGTCCGTGTCCTCGCTCGGCTCGAGGCGCGGCTCCCCGTCGCCGGCGTTGAGCCAGCAGTACTCGCCCGGATAGCTCCCAAAGGTCCAGCAGCTCCACGACAGCTGCAGGGTGCGGTTCACCACGTAACGCTGGCTGTGCTCCACCTTGAACCAGGAGTTCAAGCAAACGGTCTCTTTGGGCCTGGTGATCGCCCACCACGAGAAGTGGGCTACGCTCCCGCGGCACCACAAGGTGCGGCCGTCGTCCGCGCGCTGCTCCTCGGGTATCTCCTCCACCTTGCACTCGCCCTCCCGCGTCCAGGCCTGGCGCTCCTCGTCGTAGCTCTGAAGCGCCAGCACATCTCCCGCATTTGCGTCGCTGCTCGCCGGGATCGCCAGGGTCAGGGCCGCGCGCCGGTTGGGCATCATGGCGATGTCCTCGCCCTGGGCGTCGGTGACGCTCACGTAGACCATGCCCATGGCCGTCAGCGCCTGCTTGTTGCCGTCCCCGTCCTCGGCGATCAGCTCCGGTCCGGCCTTCACGTTGTCACTCTGCGGGTCGACCGTCGTCATCTGAATCTGCACCCCACCCTGCACGGAGAAGCCGTCCTGGCCCACGAAGGCGTCCGGCGGGAACTGCACCGACGCCGACTGCACCTTCACGGTGCCGCCCTCGGTGCCCGGCAGCTCCACCGCCACCTCGATCTCGCTCAGCTCGACCTTCTGCACGTTGATGCCCGCAGCCAGGAGGGTCACGCTGGTCGATGAAGGAGCGTAGCCTTCGGCCTTGACCTCGTAGCGAATGGGCGCGAGTGCCGGCTGATCGGCGAGGCGCACGACCCCCTCTTCGTCGGCGGCGTAGGCGCTGCCCTCGGCGATGAGGCGCGCCTGTAACGCCCCGCACTCTCGTGGTCGGGTGAAGGCGGTTCATCCCGGATTGGCC
>CAZQPP010000256.1:0-11470 GCA_964594295.1 uncultured Myxococcales bacterium
CCGTGCCGCCGCAGCCGCCTGAGCCGCCGCCGCCGCCCGTGCCGCCGAGGTCGTCTCCGACGGCGCGGGCGACACAGCCGATGACCTCGACGGCGCTTCCCGCCCCGCCACCGCCACCGCCGCCGCCGTGGCCCGCGTCGCCGCCGTCTCCACCCAACGCGCCCACCCATATGCCGGTGCCGTCTACGAAGCCCGCGTCCGCGGCCCCGGTCCCGCCGGCCCCCGGTGTGCCGTCGATGCCGTCGCTCCCGGGCACGGCCTCGTAGGGTGCGTCATCGGGGGGCGTCGTGCACTTTCCGCAGCTCCCGTCCTCGAAGGACTCGAGGATCCGGAGGTCGAAGCCTTGCGCCCCGCCCGCGCCCGCGAGACCGACGTTGCCGTGGCCCGCGGAGCCGTCTTCGGCGGGGTGTTCGGCGATCTGCTCGTGGTCCGGGCAGCCGCTCAGGCCTCCGGCACCTCCGCTCACGTTCTTCTCACCGCAGCTCTTGACGCCGCCCGCGCCCCCCTCGAGCCAGTCCGACGCGTCGCAGAATTGGTCGCCGATGTCCCGGGCCGCGAGGCCGGCCGAGCCCGGCTCGCCGAGATCGCCGGGGTTGCCGTCGATCCCGCGCGCGCCCTTGCCGCCGTCTCCGGCGTAGACGTGGTTGTCGCGGAACACGAAGCCGGAGCCGCAGTTGCGCACCAGCACCGCGTAGGAGGTGCCGCCGAGATCGCGGTTGCTGCGCCCGAAGACCGAGAAGCCGGCGAAGACCGTCGTCTCCCCCTCGATGCCGACGGCGTTCACCGAGGACGGCGCGGCCGGGATCGGCTCTCCGCCGATGAGCACGGTCTCGTACAAGACGGTGTCCCAGGTGGCGAAGTCGCCGGAGAAGCCGCCGTAGAGCGAGATGCCCCCGAGGAGCACGACGTTGCCCTGGTAGACCCCGGTCGCCACGAGGACGTCGCGCTTGCCTTCGGCGAGCGCCTTGCCCAGGGCCGCCTGGATCGTGAGCATGGGCTGCTCGCGCGTGCCCGGCGCCGAGTCGTCTCCGTTCTTCGCCACGAAGATCGAGTTCTGTGCCTCGCCGTCCACGCCGTCGCAGTTGGTGTCGCTGCCGTCGGCCGGGAGGTCGATGACCGAGCTCACGGTGCACTCGCAGCCGTTCTGCGGGTTGCCGTCGACGTCGTGGCTGAGCTCGTCGCAGTCGAGCTCACAGGCCGGCACGCCCTCGGCGTCGGTGCGGCAGACTCCCTTCGCGTTGGCGAAGTCGAAGGTCGTGCAGTTTCGGCCGCACTTCCCGCAGTGCTCGTCCTTGTCGTAGACGCCCTCTGGGCTGCGAAAGTCCTCGTCGACGAGGCCGTCGCAGTCGTCGTCGATCTCGTTGCAGAGCTCGGCGGGGACCACGCACGGGGCCCAACCGGTCTCGGTGCACTCCTGCCTGCCGTAGCAGGTGATGGAGAGCCCGCCGCCGGGTTGGTCGATGGTGATCTGGCAGAAGCGCACTCCCCCGGTCTCGCTGCCGTCGCAGGCGCAGGAGCCGGTCTCGGGCAGGCAGAGCCCGAAGTCCGCGTCCCTCACGCAGTCATAGCCGTCCGGGCACTCGCCCTCGTCCTCGCAGGCCGTGGCGCAGAAGCTGCCGTCGTTCATGGGCACGCAGCGCGCCCCGGGCCGGCGGCAGTCCCCGTCGTGGCTGCACTCGCGGCAGAGCACCGTGCTCTCGGGCACGCACAAGAAGACGACGTCCGGCTCGGTCAGGGCGACCGAGCGGCACGCAAAGCCCCTTGGGCACTCGTCGAGGCAGGTGTTGGAGCAGATGGGGCCGTCGGGGGCGTCGACGCAGAAGTTCGAGTCGCAGTCGTCGTTGGACTCGCAGGGCCAGCCGAAGCCGCGCGGCGTCGGAGCGGCCGGCACGTCGGGCTGGGCCGTGCCCTCGTCCGGCTCGCCGCCCTCGTCATCGCTGGTGGCACCCGGATCCGCCGCGTCGAGGCCTGCCGCGTCCGCGTCGGCCGCACCGGCATCGTCTCCGGGAGACTCCGCCGAGCCGTCGGGGACGGCGTCTGACACCTCTGCGGTGTCGGAGGCAGGCTTCGGCAGGGGCTCGTCGTCACCCGCGCAGGCGGGGAGCAGGAGCAGCGCAGAGACAAGGAAGAGAGAGAGACAGAGGTGCCTGGACATGGCGCGGCATCATAGTCGCTCGGCGAGGTCCGGCATAGGCACATCGTGGAGCCCGCTGGTTGCTGGCGACAACTCGTCCGATTACCCTGGCGCGACGTTTTTTCTCGTGTCGACACGGGTGCGGAGATGGGAAGTCGAATCTCGCTGACACTCTCGATGTTCTGTGCGCTTGCGCTGGCCGGGCTCGCCCTGTTCGCCGGGTGCAAGAGCACCACCGAGCCCGGCCCGAGCGTGACCGGGGAGGACGCCCGCGACACCATCGGGGGCGGTGTGGAGCAGGACGCGGTCGTGCTGCAGGACCAGGGTAACGACGCGGGGCAAGCAGACCTGCCGGACCTTGGCGACGGCGACCCCGGCACGGAGCTCGACGCAGCCTTCGGCGGGCCCGAATTCGGCCTCCCCTGCATCGGGCACGAAGACTGCGGCGAAGGTTTCTGTGTCGAGGGGCCGGACGGGGCCGTGTGCACGGTCGAGTGCGTGGACCGCTGCCCGGAGGGGTGGAGCTGCCGCGGCGTGCCGCTGTTCGGGATCACCGACACGGTGTCGGTCTGCGTGCCGCGCGCGGCGCACGTGTGCAGCGCCTGCGCCACCAACGCCGACTGCGGCGGCATCCCCGTCTGCGCGCTCGGACCGGACGCTCGCTCCCCCGACGAGGGCGGGCAGTGCCTGCTGACCTGCGCCGGCGTGGGAGCACCCTGCCCCGGCGGCTTCGTGTGCACCACGCGGCCGGTCCTGCCTCTCCTCGAGGCCCAGTGGGTGTGCGCGCCCGCCGACGAGGCCGCGTGCTGCGCCGAGGCGAGCAAGGAGGAGCAGGCCCCCTGCACCCTCCTGAACGAGCACGGCGCCTGTCCGGGAGTCAGGGTCTGCGGCGGGGCGCTCGGGTGGGGGCCGTGCCAGGCGCGCTTCGCGGCGCCCGAGGTCTGCGACAAGCAGGACAACGACTGCGACGGCGACACCGACGAGGAGCTGCCCGAGAGCTGCTCCTGCGGCGACGGGAGCTGCGTGGGCGCGGCCGGTGAGACGGCCCTGACCTGCCCGGCGGACTGCAGCTCGTGCGGCGACAAGGTCTGCTCGCCCGGCGAGGACCCGGTGGTGTGCCCCGTGGACTGCTGCGGCGGCTGCGGAGACGGGCGCTGCATGGGCTACGCCTGCGGAGAAGGGCCCGACACCTGCCCGATAGACTGCGGCACCGCCTGCGGCGACGGCCAGTGCTCCAAGGGCGAGACGCCGTCCGTCTGCCCCGACGACTGCAAGCGGCACATCTGCGGCAACCGGATCTGCGAGCCCACCGACGGGGGGCCCACGGGCTGCGCCGTCGACTGCGGCGCGGCTTGCGGCAACTGCATCTGCGAGGGCGGGGAAGACTTCGCCGCCTGTCCGACAGACTGCGGCTACTGCGGCGACGGCGTGTGCAGCTTCTGCGGCGCGCCCAACGACGAGGAGAGCTGCCCGGAGGACTGCGTCGAGAGCGGCACCGAGATCTGTAACGGCGCCGACGACGACGGGGACGGGGAGACCGACGAGGGGACCTGCGACGACGAGGACCCCTGCACCGACGACACCTGCGACCGGAGCAGGGGCTGCGTGCACGAGCACAACACGGCCCCATGCGACGACGAAGACCTCTGCACGTCTTCGGACGTCTGCGCCCGCGGCGAGTGCGTGGGCTCGCCTATCCACTGCGACGACGCCAACCCCTGCACCGACGACGCGTGCGAGGCCGGGAACGGCTGCGTGCACCCGCCGAACGAGGCCGAGTGCGACGACGCCGACCCGTGCACCGAGGGAGACCGCTGCGCGGAGGGTAGCTGCACCGGGCAGCCCAAGGACTGCGACGACGCCAACCCCTGCACCGACGACAGCTGCACCGCCGGGGGCGAGTGCGCCAACGTCGACAACACCGAGGAGTGCGACGACGGGGACGAGTGCACCGAGCGGGACCTCTGCTCGGAGGGACAGTGCGGGGGCTCGCCCGTCGAGTGTGACGACGACGACGAGTGCACGACCGACGGCTGCGACCCCTCCGCGGGCTGCACCCACGAGCCGGCTGCCGCGTGCGACGACGACAACCCCTGCACCGACGACGGCTGCGATCCGGCGGAGGGCTGCACCCACGAGCCCAACGCGAGCCTGTGCGAGGACGAGAACCCGTGCACCGACGACTCGTGCAACGCGACCGGGGGCTGCCTCAACGAACCCAACTCGGAGCCCTGCGAGGACGGCAACAAGTGCACCGAGGGAGACGTCTGCGCCGAGGGAAGCTGCGCCGGGACGCCCGTCGAGTGTGACGACGAGGACCCGTGCACGATCGACGTGTGCGACCCGAGCAACGGCTGCATGCACGGCTCGACGACTGGGCCCTGTGACGACGGGGACGCCTGCACCGAGAGCGACACCTGCGCGAGCGGGAGCTGCGAAGGCGAGGCCGTCGACTGCGACGACGGGGATCCCTGCTCCGACGAAACCTGCGATCCCTCCAGCGGCTGCGTCTACGACACCAACACGGCGCCCTGCGACGACGGCGACGCCTGCACCGACGACGACACCTGCGACGACGGTGACTGCATCGGGGCCGGGGTCGAATGCGACGACGACAACCTTTGCACCGACGACAGCTGTGACCCGGAGCTGGGGTGCCTCTTCACTCCCAACGAGCTGCCCTGTGACGACGGCGACACGTGCACCGTCGGGGACGGCTGCGACGCCGGGGGCTGCGTGCCGGGGGCCGACAGCCTGCCCTGCGACGACGGAGAGCCCTGCACCGACGACCGCTGCGACCCGACCCACGGCTGTGTCAGCACGAACAGCTCCGAGCCTTGCGACGACGGCAACGCCTGCTCCGAGCCGGACCTCTGCTCGGGCGGCAAGTGCACCAGCGAGCCCAATGAGTGCGACGACGGAAACCCCTGCACCGACGACAGGTGCGACACCAACGACGGCTGCATCTTCGAGGACAACACCGAACCCTGCGGCGAGAACGGGACATGCGCGGGGGGCCTGTGCGAGGGCGAGTGCACCCACACCTGCGACGTGGGCGGCGAGCGCGAGTGCGTCGGGGACGCTTCGTGGCGGATCTGCGGCGACCACGACGACGACGGCTGCCTCGACTGGTCCGACGAGGCCGCCTGCGGACCGACAGACGCCTGCCTCGAGGGCTACTGCACCCCCGTGTGCGAGGACGAGTGCGAGCCCGAGGCGAGCACGACCTGCAGCCCAGACGGGGTGGCCCTCCTGAGCTGCGGTGACTTCGACGAGGACCCCTGCCTCGAGTGGGACACGGGCACGTCATGTCCGGAGGGAGAGGCCTGCACGGATGGAGCCTGCCAGATCATCTGCGAGAACGAGTGTGAGGCCGCGGAGGACACGAGCTGCCTCGACAACGGCGTGCGCACCTGCGGCGACCTCGACGAGGACCCCTGCCTCGAGTGGGGCCCGGTCAGCCCTTGCGAGGAAGGCCAGCGCTGCGTGCAGGGAGCCTGCAAGGACGAGGGGCCCGGTCCCAAGGTCGTCGTCAACGAGCTCCTGTATGACGCGGTGGGCGCGGACGCCAACACCTTCGTGGAGCTCTTCGGTCCGCCCGGGACCGATCTCTCGGGCTGGACCCTCGTGGGCATGAACGGCAGCGGAGGCAGCCTGTACCGGACGGTCACCCTGTCGGGGAGCATCCCGGCGGACGGCTTCTTCGTGATCTCCCACCCGGACTCGACCGGCGAGATCAAGGCGGCCGCGGACATGCTGGCCACGGGCGTGGACTTCCAGAACGGGCCGGACAGCGTCGTGCTGCGCGACGCCGCCGGCGACGCGGTGGACGCCGTCGGCTACGGCCTCTTCACCGGCGGCGCCGTCTTCGCCGGAGAGGGCAGCCCGGCGCCGGACCCGAGCGCGGGCGTGAGCATCGGCCGAAACGCCGACTCGGCCGACACCGACGACAACGCCGAGGACTTCCAGGTCTTCGACGAGCCCTCGCCCGGAGCGGCCAACGGAGGGGAGCCGGTCTGCGGGGTGTGCGCCAGCGACGCCGACTGCGACGACGGCGACCCCTGCACGGAGAACCTGTGCAACGAGATCGCCTGCGCGTGCTCCGCCCTGCCTGTCGACTGCAACGACGGCGACGCGTGCACGAACGACGCGTGCACCCCGGGCGTCGGCTGCACCTACGATGAGGTCGACTGCGACGACGGCGACGTCTGCACCGACGACACCTGCAACACGATGCTGGGCTGCGAGCACGAGGACAACGCCGCCGATTGCGACGACGACGACGAATGCACCGACAACGACGTCTGCGCCGCCGGCGAGTGCGGCGGCGACGCGGTCGACTGCGACGACGGCGACGTGTGCACCGACGAGTGGTGCGACCCGGTCGACCGCTGCGAGTACGTCTACAACACCGAGCCCTGCGGCGACGGCAGCATCTGCGTGTCTGGCACGTGTACAGCGGTGGAGCCGCCTCCCGCGATCGTGATCAACGAGGTCTTGTACAACTCCACCGGCAGCCCCGACGAGGACGCCTTCGTCGAGCTTCTCGGGCCGGCCGACACGGTCTTGGAGGGCTACAGCCTCGTCGGCGTCAACGGGACCGGCGGCACTGACTACAAGGCCTTCAACCTCGAAGGCAGCACCGGGAGCGACGGTCTCTTCGTGGTCGCGCACCCCAAGGCGGCGCCCGCGATCCTGGCCGAGGCCGACATGACCAGCTCCTACGTGGACTTCCAGAACGGACCGGACAGCATCCAGCTGCGACGCGGAGACGAGGTCATCGACGCCGTGGGCTACGGGACCTTCGACGCCGGCGACGTGTTCGCGGGCGAAGGAGCCGCCGCGCCGACATCCGACGTCAACCAGAGCATCGGCCGCGACGCCGACGGCAAAGACACGGGCAACAACGCCTCGGACTTCGAGGTCTACGCCCTCCCGACCCCCGGCGGCCTCAACCAGCACACCTCGCCGTGCCAGGTCTGCGGCAGCGACGAGGACTGCGGGCTGAGCGACGCTTGCGCGACATACACCTGCGATCTGGAGGCCTGCTCCTGCGACACGCAGCTCACCGACTGCGACGACGGCAACGTCTGCACCACCGACACGTGCGAGCCCTCGACCGGCTGTGCCCACGAGAACAACACCGAGCCGTGCGGCACGAACGGCACCTGCACGAACGGCGCCTGCGTCGAGGTCGGGAACAGGCCCCCCACCGCCGCCCTGTCCTGCCCCGAGGGCGGACTGACGGGCCAGAACTTGAGCTTCGACGGGAGCGCCTCCGTCGACGAGGACGGCGACATCCTCACCTACACCTTCGACTTCGGCGACACCTCGACCGCCGGCGGGCCGCGGGACACCGCGTCGCATACCTACACCAAGCCCGGGACCTTCACGGTCACGCTCACGGTCGAGGACGACGACGGCGACACTCACGCCGCGACCTGCGAGATCACCGTCGCCGACGGCAGCGCGCCCGCCGTGGACTGGATCCGCCCGGGCTCCGACACGCAGGTTACGCAGGGAGACACCCTGATCCTGACCGTCGACGTGACCCCCTCCGCCGGCCGGACGGTGACCAAGGCCGAGCTGCTCGTGGACGGGGAGCTCGCCTCCGAGCCCGACGAGTCGGTGCCCTTCGAGTTCCACTACACGATCCCAGATCAGGCCGTCACCGGCAGCGACCTCGCCCTGCGGGTCCGCGCCACCGACAGCCTCGGGGCCACCGGCCTGTCCCCGGTGCGCACCCTGATGGTGCGAAACGACAAGCCCACGGCCTCCTTCTCGGCGGTGATCGTCGGCAACCTCAAGGTCAACGTCGACGCGAGCGGCTCCGCAGACACCGAGACCGCCACCGCCGACCTCGAGGTCCGCTGGGACTGGGAGAATGACGGCACCTGGGACACCGGGTGGGCCACCGAGAAGACGGCTCAGCACACCTTCGGGCGCGACGGCGAGCACACCATCGCCCTCGAGGTCAGAGACGCCGTCGACCAGACCGCCTCGACGACACGAACCGTCAACTTCCAGTCGGTGCGGGACGTGGCCGGCTACGTCACCTCGACCACCTGGTACGGCACCATCAACGTGACGGGCAACGCGACGGTGCCCAACGGAGAGACCCTCGTCATCAGCGCGGGCACCACCGTCGTCTTCGTCGAGCTCGACCAGGACAACAACGGGGTAGGCGACTACGAGCTGCTCGTGAACGGCAGCCTCGAGGTGGAGGGCACCGAGTCGGAGCCGGTCATCTTCACGACTCTCGACACCGACGGCGTCCAGGACGCGAGCGCCTACAAGGGCGTGCGCCTCTCGAGCTCGAGCTCGGGGAACGTGATCACACACGCCGTCTTCGAGTACGCCGAGACGGGCCTCGACCTCGAGGCGCCGGCCACCCTGAGCGACGTGGAGCTGCGCCTGTCGAGGACCGGCCTGGAGGTGAACCACAGCTCGGGCACGACGACCATGGAGCGCGTCGAGATCCACGACAACGACGGCGACGGGCTCGTCGTGCTCAAGGGCAAGATCAGCGCCACCGAGCTCGCGAGCCGCAAGAACGGCGGCCGCGGCGTCTACCTCAAGGGCGGCGGGGCCCACACCATCTCCACCTGCACGGTCTCGGAGAACGGCGGGGACGGCTTCGAGGTCGACGGGGTCGCGATCACCGTCGAGAGCTGCACCATCTCCGCGAACGGCGAGACGGGGGTGTACTTCCGCGGCGGGTGCACCGGCACCCTCCAGCGCTCCCAGATCACGCAGAACGGCGAGGAGGGCATCCGCGCCGTCACATCGGCAGGCGCGCACCCACAGCCGCAGGCGCGCTTCAACAACGTCTTCGGAAACGCGACCACCGGCAACCTGAAGATCGAGTCCGTCAACCTCCAGGCGGCGTCCAGCTCCTCGAGCACCTACGACCCCTACTCGAGCTCCTGGTCTACCCCCAACGGGAAGCCCATCCTCATGGTGGACTACAGCTACAGCGAGACGACCTCGAGCAGCCTGAGCGGCCGAGTAGAGACGGGAGCCGGCGGCACGATCCAGACCGTCGGCAGCACCGTGAGCCGCCGGTGGACCACGGTGGGGAGCGCGACCACGAGCGTGCGTGCGAAGGTCGTAGACGACAACCAGTACGGCAGCGCCACCATGACGATCCATCGTGTGGCCTACGTCGCCGAGAGCGCGGGGCTGCAGGTCGTGACCGTGCTCTCAGGCGGCGTCTTCGACGCGCGCAAGAGCTACCTGGGCACCTGGCCTGACGTGCTCGACGCCGTCTCCTACGTGTCCTTCTCCACCCTCGACATCCAGGGTTTCGTCGGCGAGGCCTTCGACGACACCTTCGACACGGGCATCTACCACGGCGGGGAGACCCTCAGCGAGGCCACGACCTGGGGCGACGACGTCTTCATCACCGGCGACGTCATCGTCAACGGCGGCTCGCTGACCGTCGCCGAGGGCGTCACCTTGAGCTTCGTGCCGACAGATCAAGACGCCGACGGCAGGGGCGACCACGAGATCCAGAGGAAGGACGGAGATCTGAGCTTCGCCGGCACGGAGGCGAGCCCGGTGACCCTGACCGTGCTGGGCGACATGCCGCCGGGCGGTGGCTACGGAGTCGTCGAGCCATCCGGCGGAAGCCGCACCGGCGACGTCACCTACACCCACACGCTCGTGGAGAAGGCGATCTGCGGCCTGAGCGCCGCCTTCGGGAGCCACACCCTCAGCGACGTGACCTTCCAGGACAACGTCCTCTGCGCGGTCGACCTCACCGGCTCTGCCGCCCTGAGCGCCACGCGGGTGCAGGCCCTGCGAACGGGAGCCGACGCCATCTCGGCGAGGACCAGCGGCGTGGTGAGCGTCGACAGGCTCACCTGCACCTCCAACGGGGGCTGGTGCCTCGCCTTCGAGGAGAGCACGAGCAGCGTCAACGCGGTGCAGAACTCGGACATCGCTGAGAACACCGCGGGCGGCATCCTCCTGGTCAAGAGCCGCGCCCACATCCACCACAACAACATCAAACGCAACGGCTACGGCCTGTGGATCGCCGGCAGCTCCTCGGGGACCATCGAGGCGAACAATATCTTGTACAACTCCAAGGAGGGCATCGTCGCGGCGACACGGGACCGCTCGCACCCGAGCCCGGTGATCACCGGCAACAACGTCTTCGGCAACTCGAGCACCGAAGCCCTCCTGCTCGCCTCGCCCAACCTCTCGGTGTCGACCGACCGCAGCAGCACGAGCGACAGGGGCTCGACCGCCTACAGCCCACCCGACGGGGCCGACGTGCTCGCGGCCAGGGTCAGCTACTCCGAGACGGCGACCTCGAGCCTCACCGGCTACCTGCGCACCTCCTCCAACGCCACCCTCGAGACCTTCTCGTCGGCGACCACCGCCCACTGGTTCGACCTCTCCGACCACCGGCCCTCCTCGGTCAAGCTCTACATCGTCGACGACAACCAGTACGGCAGCGCCAGCATGTCCCTGCCGGACGTGCTCTACAGCGCCTCGAGCGCCAACCCGGACCGCACCGTCGAGATGACCGTGTTCTACTCCTCGGGCAGCCTGAACGCGCAGGACAACTACTGGGGCGTCTTCCCCGAGGTCGAGCCCCGCGTGCAGGAGATCCAGATGGGCACGGTGGACTACACGGGCTTCAAGAGCGCCGAGATCCCGGGAGCCGGGCCGCAGTAGGGCTGCCGACATCGGCGCCGCCGGGCTGTGGACCACGCGCCCCCGATGCGCTACGGGAGGCACATGCGAGCCATCTGCTTCGACATCGAGGTCGCCGGCACCCCCTGGGAGGAGGTCGACGAGATCACCCGCGGCTACCTCCTGAACCGCGAGGACGACCCCACGCGGCGGGAGGCCCTGCCCGACCGCATGGCTCTCTTCCCGGGCATGGGCAAGATCATCGCCATCGGCATGTGGAGGGTCGACGAGGACAGGGGCATGATCCTGCTCGAGGGCGACGAGGAGGAGCCCCGGAGCTGGGATCGGGTGCCCCACTCGAAGATCTACCGCGGCGACGAGGAGGCCCTCCTCAAGCGCTTCTGGGAGATCGTGGGCCCCTCGGGGCACCGCAACCTCATCCCGCTCGTGACCTTCAACGGCCGGGGCTACGACGGACCGATGCTCATGGTCCGCTCGGCCCAGCTCGGCCTGCGCCCCTCACGAAACCTGGTCCCCTACCGCTACGACATCTCCGAGCACGTCGACCTACAGGACGTGCTCTCCTTCATGGGGGCCTACCGCGGCCGCTACTCGCTCGACTACTGGTGCCGCCGCTTCGACGTCGAGAGCCCCAAGGGCTCCATCGACGGCAGCCAGGTCGCGCGCGTCTAC
>CAZQPP010000257.1:0-11468 GCA_964594295.1 uncultured Myxococcales bacterium
CCCGTCGTCGTCCGCGTCGGTCTCGCAGGCGTCGCCCACCCCGTCCCCGTCGGTGTCCGTCTGGCTGACGTTGGAGTTGTCCGGGCAGTTGTCTGAGGCGTTGGCGATCCCGTCACCGTCCCGATCGGCGTCACAGACATCGCCTTTCCCGTCCCCGTCGGTGTCGGTCTGGTTCTCGTTGGAGATGAGCAGGCAGTTGTCCACCGTGTTGCAGACCCCGTCGCTGTCCTCGTCGGGGCATGCGACCGTATCGATGCCGAACCACTCGCTCCCATTGCAGACGTAGAGGGTGCTGCTGGCCGTGTTGAAGTAGAGCTGCCCCAGGACCGACGAGGAGCACGCCGCCGGCGCCGTGGCTGCGTTCTCGATCCTGAAGTTCTCCGCCGTGGTGCCCGAGAAATCCACGCCGGCGCTCGCCATGAGCTTGCCCGTCATGGTCGCGCCGGTGGTCTTCACGACGACCGCGGTGTAGGAGCTGTCGAGCTCCGCCTCCGCCACACACCCCGTGCACGCCACGTCGCTCGCCGAGTCCGCCGACGTGGCGCTCGCCGCGCGCCGCGACTGGATGCTGTAGGGGATGCTCGCAAGCTGCCGCCGTGGAAGCTCGCCGCCGCCGTCCACGGTGAGGCCCACCCAGATCGCCGCGTTGTTCTTGAACAGAGCGGTGGGCAAAGCGGTGCCCTCGCCCACCAGCACCTTGAAGCGACCGCTCGTTACCGTGACGCTCGAGAGCGACTCCGTGTACACGGGCGTGGGCGCGGTCCTCGTGGCGTAGAGACGCACGACGAGGTCGACCGTGCTCGTGACGGCGTCCCCGGAAGCGTTGGTGAGGTAGCCTTGGAGGTTCAGGTAGTTCGGCACGTCGCCGGCCCGGGCCGGCAGCGCGAGGAGCAGCAGGGCGACGGCGAGGAGCAGGCGGGTCTTCGTGGGCATAAGCGTAGCTCGTGACGACGACAGAGAGGTCGCTAGGTTGATCGGCCGTCTGAGCCGGACCTTGAGCAACCAGCGGCTGAGGACGTGATCTCGATGTCAGCCTCCTGACATCGATGTCCGGGTCGGAAGTGGCTGTGACCCACCCCGATTGTCTCCGCAACGTCAGGAGGTGACGAGTTTTTGGCGTGTATTCTCAGGCCCTTGCCCAAGAGTGTGCCCCGCTCCCCCCTCGAGCTTGCTTCCTGGCACGTCCCGTGCAGTCTACTGCGGTGGACCCTATGCTCCCACGGGACGACCAATGAAGAACATCGCGCTACTAGCTACCTTCCTCCTCATGCTCCCTGTGGCCTTCTTGCCCTCGGCGGCCGCGGCAGACGAGGACGACCCGACACACCCGCCACCGGCGCAATGCTCCGCCGACGTGGAGTGCCCCGCGGGCTTCACCTGCGTGGACGGCCTGTGCGTGGGCGAGAACATGCCGGCGCCCGCCGACTGCGTGGACGACGCGGACTGCGACGAGGGCGACATCTGCATGCCAGTCCCCTGCGGCTGTGCCTGTACACCGTGCGACCCGGACGACGGCGAGGAGTGCGAGCCCTGCGAGTGCCCGCCCTGCCCCGAGGGCGGCATCTGCGTGCCCGGCCAGGACCACGGCGACTCCTGCAACTCCGACGCGGACTGCGGCCCCGGCGAGAACTGCGTCCGCCACCCCTGCCCCATGTGCGACTGCGCGCCCTGCCCGGACGGCGAGGAGTGCGAGCCCTGCGAGTGCCCGCCCTGCGAGCCCGAGGGAATGTGCGTCCCCTACTACGACCATGGTGGCGGCTTCTTCGGAGAGACCTGCGAGGACACGGACGACTGCCCCTTCGGCTTCACCTGCGAGGAGCAGGAGATCGGGTGCCCGCCGGTAGCTTGCGGCTGTGACTGCGCCGGCTGCCCGGAGGGCGAGGAGGACTGCCCGCCCTGCGAGTGCCCCGAATGCCCCGAGCCCGAGCCCTGCGAGGAGAAGACCGAGAAGATCTGCGTCTTCGAGCCGATCGACTGCAGCGGCGAGGGCGCGACCTGCCCCTACAACTTCACCTGCGAGGCCATCGAGTCCTGCTCCGCCGGCGGCGCCACGGGCTGCGCCTGCCCGCCCTGCCGGTGCGAGACCTGCCCCGAGGGAGAGGAGTGCGAGCCCTGCGACTGCCCGCCCTGTGAGTGCGACGATCTCCCGGAGCCCACCGAGCCCGAGTGCGAGGTCGAGGCCGAGGTCTGCGTCCCCGAGGAGATAGACTGCGAGGACGACAGCGAGTGCCCCGAGGACTGGACCTGCGCCGAGACCGGCATCGCCAGCACCTGCGCGTGCGCTCCCTGCGCCTGCCCGCCCTGCGCTCCCGGCGAGGAGTGCGAGGAGTGCAAGTGCGAGCCTTGCGAATGCCCCGAGGACCCCGAGGTCGAGCGCCGCTGCATCCCCGAAGGCTGGGAGAAGCTCGCCGAGTACGCCCGCGACAGCGGCATCATCGGCATGCCCGAGGTGCCCGGCCAGGGCGGCTCCGCCAACACCTCGGGTGGCAAGGAAGGCGGCCCGACGGCAGGTGACGGCGACGAGGAGACCCCGCCCGAGCCCGCGCCCGGTGGCCCCGGCGCCCCCGCTGACAACGACGGCAACACCGGCGGCAGCCAGGCCTCTGCCTCAGGCGACGGCGCCACCCCGCCCGCCAAGGGCGCCCCCTCGTCCGGCGGATGCGCGGCCCTGCCCGGGCCGGCCGGCGGCTCCTTCGCCCTGGCCCTGCTCGCCCTGCTGTTCTTGGGTCTTGTGCGCAGGCGCGAGCACTAGGCCCTGCTCCCAGGCTCCTCCCCCAGGTCGGCCCCCGGGCCGCACAAGCGGCCCTCCCGTTGCTCGAGCCCGCCGGCGCACCACGCGCCGGCGGGCTTGTCTCGTTGACGGCTCCGGGTCCTTTTCGCGATAGTCCCGGCCCTTCAACCGGACCGGGAGCGAACATGCCCGCCCAGATCCCACGCCTCGCCCTGGCGATGTTGGCCATGACGGCCCTCGTCTGGGCGGGCTGCGTCAAGATGGACACCGCGGAGCCGGCCAAGACCGGCAGCACCACCGCGGCCGCGGCCAAGCCTGCGCCGGCCGAGGCGAAGAAACCGGAGCCAGCCGCGAAGCCCGGCGCGAAAGCCGCCGTGAAGCCGGCCACCCCGGAGCAGCTGCGGGCCATCGCCAAGGCGACTCGGCCCGTGCCGCCAGCGGTCGCCGCCAAGGTCGCAGCCAAGGTCGCAGCCGCGACACCGGTGGCGGCCCCGGCAGCGGCGAAAGCCCCGGCAGCGGCGAAGGCCCCCGCGGACGGAAAGAAGCCAAAGGCCTTTGTCGCCGAGCCCGTCGCCGACCTCGGCGACATCAAGCGCGGCGAGACCGGCAAGCACACCTTCGTCATCAAGAACACCGGCAAGGACGTGCTGACCATCAAGCGCGCGAAGGGCACATGAGGCTGCACCGCCGCGGTCGTCTCCGACGCGGAGGTTCCCCCGGGTGGGGAAGCAAAGATTGACATCAAGCTCTCAACCGCCGGCAGGTTCGGCGCTCTCAACAAGACCATCACCGTCGAGCTCGACGACCCGGCGCAGCCGAGGCTCCTGCTGAAGGTGAAGGCCAACGTCATAGTCGAGCTCGGCTTCGCGCGGACCAGCCTCAGGTTCGGCGCGGCGCGCGTGGGGCATGTGTCCAAGCAGCGCGTCGACGTGCTCGTGAACACGGCCGAGCCCGTGAAGTTCGGGGAGGTGACGTCCACCCTCGAGGGCATGAGCGCCGAGCTGCGTGAGGCCCCTCCCGCGGCGAAGGGAGGCGAGAAGAAGAGAGTCCTCGAGGTCTCCTACGATCCCAAGAAGCTCGGACGCATCAACGGCACCGTCTCGGTGGCGACAGACCACCCGAAGCACCCCACGTTGACACTGCGCGTATACGGCGAGGTCCGGGGCGACATCTCGGCGCACCCCTCGCGGGTGACGATCAACCTGTCGCGGGCGGTAGCCACGCCGCTGCAGGTCAGCTCCGTAAAGGGCCCCTTCAAGGTGACGGGCGCGAAGGACAAGGACGGCTACCTGAAGATCACGAAGAAGCAGAAGACCAGCGAGGGCAGGGCCTGGGAGCTGGACCTGCTGCTCACCGACAAGGCGAAGGCCAAGACCCGGAGCTTCTCGTCCAGCGTCGTGATCACGACCGACGACAAGGCACAGCCCAGCCTCGAGGTGCCGATCTACTTCCACGCCCCGCGCAAGCCCGTCGCACAGCCAGGGAAACGCTGAGCCCTGCCCGGGTCGGCCGCCGGCGCGCGCCTTGCCCGACCGGGCCCGACCCGCATAATAGAAGGTCCCACCTCCAGGGAAGGAGAGGTTGGAGCCTACCCTACTGCGCTGCCCGATCTGCGGCCAGGACACCACCGCCACGGTGTGTCCGGACGACGGAGTGCGCACGGTGCCCGTGGAGGTCTTGGAGAGGGAGGACGAGGACCTCCTCCTCGGGAAGACTCTCAGCGGGAGCTTCTACGTTGAGAAGCTCCTCGCCAAGGGAGGCATGGGGCGGGTCTACCGGACGACCCAGCTCTCGGTGGACAGGCCGGTGGCGCTCAAGACCGTCGGCCTGCTCGACCTCGGCGACCCTCGCGCCACGAAGCGCTTCTTCACCGAGGCCCGCGCCGCCAGCAAGCTCTCCGGCCCCCACGTCGTACGCCTCTACGACTTCAACATAGATCCCGAGACGGGCCTGGCCTACATAGTGATGGAGTACGTGGACGGGCCGAACCTCCGGGAGGTGCTGGCCGAAGAGGGCCCGCTGCCCGTTACGCGGGCGGCCGACATCGCCTACCAGATAGCCCTCGCCCTGTGCGAGGCCCGCAGCGCCGACATCGTTCACCGGGACCTCAAGCCCGAGAACACCCTCATCGTCACCGGCGGTGACGGCCGAGAGCGTGTGAAGGTGACGGACTTCGGGCTCGCCAAGGTCTTGGGAGACGCGCGCCTCAGCGAGCTGAACCTCACCACCTTGGGGCGCGCCATGGGCACCCCGCCCTACCTCGCCCCGGAGCAGGCGCGCGGCCAGAAGACAGACGCGAGCGCCGACCTCTACGCCCTCGGCTGCATGCTGCACGAGATGCTCCTCGGCGAGCCGCCCCTCAAGCGGGAGGAGGCCCTCGACCGCCCCTGGAGAGCGTTGAGCTGGCCGGTCACGCCGCTCCCGGAGACGCTCCCGGCGGCCGGCGAGCCCGTACCCGAAGCCCTCGAGCTGCTGCACGCCAGCCTCCTGCAGCCGCGGGCGGAGCTGCGGGTCGGCGACCCGAGGCCCGTGGCGACGATCCTCCAAGCCCTCCGCGACGGTGACGAGATAGACGCCGAGGCGTTGCTCACCGGAGCGATCGGAGGGCCCTCGACGGAGTGGGCACAGCCCCTGCGGGACGAGGACCTCGACGACGACGACGACGAGCCGGGCTCCGACCAGCCCAGGCGCCGCTCCACCGGCGCCCTGTGGATCGTGGCCCTCGCGCTCCTGGCAGCGCTCGCCACCTTCGTGTCCTACCCGGGGAGCGTGGAGGAGCCCGCAGCGCCTGAGGTGAAAGGGGGCGAGCCCGAGACGCCTGGGCCCGAGCCCGGCACGGCCGCGACGAAGGCAGGGACGACGGTCACGCCGCCGGAGCCCGCGCCAGCACCGGGCCCGGAGCCCGCTCCACTCCCGCCGTCACCGGAGGCCGAGCAGCCAGCAGCCGATCGGGTGGCAGCCGATACACCCCCGACCGTCACGCCCGGGCCCGCGCCAGCGCCGGCCGCCCGGCGTGACGCTCCACCCCTACGCAAGTCGAAGAAGCGCTCGACACGCGCTCGTCGCGCGCCCCCGAAGCCAGCCGCTGCCGAGAGTGACGCCGCAGGCAGCGCGCCTCCGCCTGCGACAGCGCCCCCACCGTCATCCCCCGACGCCTCCCCTCCCATCCCGCTGATCCCATGGTGAGCACTGCCAGACTCCTCGCCGCCTGCGCCTTCCTTCTTGTCCTGGCGTCCGCGCCCGCGGCCCCGGCAAGCGAGCCGGAGCCCGCAGAACAGGCAGAGGCGCCCCAGCCGCAGGAGCTGCCGCCCGAGGCCCAGGCCCTCTACGACAAGGCATGGCGAGCCATGCACGCCGGGAACGCCGAGGACGCGCTCAAGCACCTCGACGAGGCCTTCGCCCGGCACCCCCTGCCAGTCCTGCTCTACAACCGCGGCCGCGTCCTCGAGGAGATGGGCCGCACCGAGGCGGCCTACGACGCCTACCTCGCGGTACAGGCGACGCCGGGCGTCTCGCCGGTCCTCGCCGAGCTCGCCGAGCTCCGCGCCCAAGCTGTCGAGCCGCTAGCCCTCCCCGAGCCGCCGGTCGTCGCCGGGGCCGGCGAGGAGAACGATGCAACCCGAGTGGCCGTCTCCGCGCGACCTCTGGACCTCGGCCCCTGGCCGTGGGTGCTGTTGGGCACTGGCGCTGCAGCAGCCGGCGCAGGAGGCTGGTTGCTGGCGGCAGCTGCAGAGAGACGCGACACGGTGCGAGGCATGAGGATAGACCCGGAGGCGCAGCGCGTCGTCACCCTCACCCAGGCAGACGCCTACCGGCTCCGCGACGAGGCCAACGAGCTCTCCGCCGCGGGAGTCGCCACCTTGGTCGCCGGCGGCACGCTGGTGACGGCCGGGCTCGTGTTGTGGTGGGTCTCCGACGGAGACACACCGGAGGAGGCGACCTGGATCTGCGGCCCCTCCTCTCTGGGCCTGCGGCTCCGCCTGTGAGCGCGCACCTCTCCCCAGGGCGCCCTGTCACTGCTAACATCGTCTCCATGCGCAGGCTCACACCGCTCTGCGCGCTCCTCTGCGCGCTGACCTTCGGGGCTGCCTCGGCAGCGCCGCCGCCCCCAGCCGAGCCCGCGCGAGGCCCCGAGCCGGCGCCCCTCGAGGGTCTCTCCGAGGCGGCCCAGGCGGCATATGACGCGGCCTGGCGCGCCATGACCGCGGGGGACCTCGAGGGAGCCCTGGAGCACCTCGACCAGGCCATCGCCCTGCACCCCCTGCCCGTCCTGGTCTACAACCACGGCCGCGTCCAGGAGAGGATGGGCGACTCCCGGGGTGCATACGAGGCCTATCTGAAGGTCCAGGCCAGCCCCGAGGCCTCGCCCAGCCTCAAGAAGCTTGCGGAGCGCCGCGCCCGCGCGCTGGCGCCGCTGGTGCAACCCGCGGCGCCTCCCGGCCACGATGCCGCGACAGAAGGGAGCATCTCACCGGTTTGGCGGGGCAGGCGTTTCGTGGCCGAAACGCCACTACCGCGGGGCGTTTCGCCTGCGAAACGCCCGGTAACCCAGCTGCGGGAGCCTTTCGATCCAGGGCCCTGGCCCGCGCTACTGGCCACCGCCGGAACCGTCGTGGGCTTCGCCGGCGCCTGGATGCTCTGGGAGGCCGAAGCAAAGCGCGACGCGGCGCGAAACTCGGGCCACCAGTTTGAGGTGCGCACCAACGACCTGACCCAGGCGGAGGCCTACCGCCTCCGGGACGAGGCCAACGTGCTGGCGCCTGTCGGTGCGGGCACGGCCCTCGTGGGCGTGGCGGCAGTGATCGCCGGCGTCGCGTGGTGGTCGTGGTCGGGGGTGGACCGCTTGGAGCCGGCCGCCTCGATTGGCAGCACGACGACCTTGGGGCTCCGGCTGAGGCTCTGAGCTACCCCTCTCCCCGAGGCGACATCCCCAGCTCCTTCATGCGGATGCGCAGCCCGTGCGGGGAGACCTCGAGCGCGCGCGCCATGGCCTCGATGTCGCCCCCGTGCTCCCGCGCGGCTTCGGCGATCTCGTCTGCCTCCAGCTCCTTCGGCGTGCGCAGCTCGAGGCTCGCCTCGATCACCCGGTACACGGTGGTACGCGAGCAGCCGACCTCGTCGGCGGCGCGGGTGATGCTGTAGGCGTGCCTCCGCAGGGCCTCGACGATGCGCTCCTTGTCGAAGGGCAAGACGTGGTTGGTGCGACCGTGGTTCTGCGCGGGGGGCGCCGGTCGGGCGGCGCCGCCGGGGCCCGCTGGAGCGAGCATGGCGCTCACGGTCTGCACGTCTACTGGCTCCCGGCGACCGCGGGTCGAGATAGCGAGCTTGTGAGCGAAGTTCCTCAGCTCGCGGACGTTGCCGGGCCAGTCGTGGGCAACGAGGAGAGCTACCACCGCGGCCGAGAGCCAGGGCCGGGTCGCCTCGTCGCCGGCCTCGAAGGAGAGGCGCTCCTGCTCTCCGAGCTGGTCGAGCTTCTCACGGAGGAAGTGCAGGAGCAGCACCGGCACGTCGAGGGGCCGCTCCCTCAGGGGAGGGACCTGGATGTCGTAGCCGGAGAGGCGGTAGAGCAGCGGGAGCCGGAAACGCCCGTCTGCGACCTCGGCGGCGAGGTCGGCGTCGGTCGCGGCGAGGAGGCGCACCGAGCTCTGGCGGGTCCTCCCACCCACGGGCTGCAGCTCGCCCGAGTCGAGCACCCGCAGCAGGGCACCTTGCAGCTCGTCGGGCGTGCGGCCAATCTCGTCCAAGAAGAGGGTGCCGCCCTCGGCTTGTGCGAAGAAGCCCTTGCGGCTCTCGGTCGCGCCGGTGAATGCCCCGCGCGCGTGCCCGAAGAGCTCGGCTGCGGCCATGGAGGGCGAGACCGCCGCCATGTTCATGCAGACGTAGGGCTTGCGTCGCCTGGGGCTGTTCTCGTGGATTGCGCGGGCGACGAGCTCCTTGCCCACGCCCGACTCGCCGACGATCAGGACCGGGTCGTCGAGGTCGGCGACTCGCGAGACCTCGCGCCGCACCCCATCCAAGCGCTCGCTGAGGCCCACCATCCCGAGGCTGTCGACCGGCTCTGCGGACTCGTCGAGCAGGTGGAGGAGGAGCAGCACCTCCCCGGCAAGGTCTATCACCCGGCCCGGGTCGAGCTCTATGAAGTCCATGGCCACCGGCCCGGTGACGGGCACGCCGTCCAGGCGAAGCTCTCCCCGCTCGGGATCGCAGCTCAGCTCTATGCCGGCCCCCTTTCGCCCGAGCACGAAGGGTGTACGGCTGACGTGAGGATCGGCCAGGGGCCCGGCCTCCCGGCCATCGGGGCCGACGAAGGCCGGCTCGAGCCGCGAGACCCGGACCTCGCGGCCCCCGGACAAGGCCCACAAGCGCGCGTGCTCCCCCACGCGACGAAGGTCACGGTGGTACAGGATGCTCAGCGCGGGCACGGTCTCGGGGCCGCCTCGCGCCGGCCGGTCCTTGCGCCTGAGCGTGTCCGCCTGCAGGTCCTCTCGTGAGGTGCTCTTGGGAGAGCTGCCCATGAGCCGGACTGTAGCCTGGAGCTGGAAGGGACGCCAAGGCGGGCGGCCGGATTGAGTCGGATCGGGCGGATGCCCGCGCCGGCCGGCTCGAGGGTTCAGGTCCCGTCCGTCTGTCGCCGGCACGGCCCGCGCCCCTCGAGCTTGCTCCTGTCCTCGAGCATGGCCCGGCGCTTCGCGGCGCAGTCTACGCCCGGCTGTGGCTGCGTCACCTCCGCGGGCACCCAGCGTGCCTCGCGACAAATGCAGCGCTCCATGTCGCAGAGGAAGCCGTCTGCGCATTGCTCCTGGGCGGAGCACAAGAAGATCTCGTCCTCCTGCAGGCAGAGATCGTCCTGACACGCAACCGGGAGAAGCAGCAAGAATGCCAGGACCGAGACGGGTCGCGCCGCCGCCCTCATGGCTCGCCCCCCCCCGGGTCGGCGGGGCCGTAGTCGGCACCCCATCTGTAGTGGCGGATGACCTCGCAGTCCTTGCCTGGCACGGGCTCGAGGTGAGGGGGCTCCTCGCTGTCCGACTCCGACTTGCAGCGGCAGTCCCGAAGATCACACACATAGCCGGGAGCGCAGTGCTCCTTCTGAGCACAGCCGTATCTTCTCGTGTCGAGGTCGAGGTCGTCCTGACAGGCGATCGGCGCTGTCGCCCACAAGGCGAGGGACAGGGCCAGAGCGCATCGTGCCGCCGTTGTCGCCGAGCCGCCCATCAGGACGAAGCACCTCTTCTAGAAACCTCCGGGACAGGGCACCGCGTCGCGGGCCTCCTCGAGGCTAGCATACTGGCAGGCGACACCCTCGCCGAATGCCATGCCGAGATCCGCGTCGCTCGCGAAGCGGAGCTCGGTGTCGAGCATCGCGTCCACCTCGACCTCGGCGTTCGCCGCGCAGCAGTAGAGCGGCGCGGCCGCCCCGGGGTAGGCGTGGCGGTAGTTGGGGACCCTGATGCGCACCTTGACGCGGCCGTCCGGGCGGACGTCGAGGGCGTCGACGCGAATGAAGACCTCGGCCTCGCCGGAGCCCGGCGTGTACTCCGTGGTGAACCAGCGCTTGCCGCAGAACCTCTCGCCGCCGTCCCCCGAGATCTGTGCGCCCTCACACAGCGGATCGTTGTTGGGCACGCCGGTGCGAGCCGACAGGTCGACCACGCTCTCCGCGCGCGCGACCACGAGGCGGGCCACGCCTCCGATCTCGTCCAGGGAGAGCTCCCTGCCGAGGGGCACGTCGGCCGGGAGGACCAGGCGCGACGTGTCGAAGCGCTCGCCGGGGCCGAGGGGCTGCCCGTCGAGGCTCTCCTTGTAGGTGTGCCCGTTCATGAAGCTGCTCCCGACCTCGCGCTCGGAGAAGACGAGATCGACCTTGGAGCCGTCCTCGAGGGCCACGTAGCCGGTGGCGAAGCTTGACGAGGGGACGTGCTCGGCGGCGCCTCCCTCGAAGGTCTCGTACTCGGGGTCGAGGCCGCATGCGCAGACGAGCAGCGCGGACAGCGCGACGGCCGCGATCTGTGTTTTCGTTGTTCGTGCAGTCATCGTATTCCTCCTTCCTCTTGGTGCGCCCGGCTACTTCCAGTCGACCGAGATGCACCCCGTGTCCTCGCTCTCGTAGGTGCAGCCCGACGAGGTGCACGAGTACATGCCCGCGTAGACCTTGTACTCGTAGGAGTACACACCGGTGCCGGGCTTGCTGATCACGACGTCGGCGAGGCGGCAGGCGCTCGTGGGGTCGCTGTAGCCGCCCGAGCAGTCCATGTACCCGTCGGCCCGGCACTCGATGCCCTCGGCGCCGCTCGCGGTCGTGATGATCTGGGCATCCGCCCAGTAGCGCACGTAGCTGCCGCTGCAGTCGGAGCTCGAGTACTCCTCGACGTAGAGCCGCTTCCGCGCGGTGGTGGAGTTGCTCGAGTGGAGATCGGTGATGTGGGCGTTGCCGATGTGCAAGACCAGGCTCTCGCCCGACGTGATGTCGCCGGCGTCGTACTCGTCAGCGCAGTCCCCGCCGCCTCCGTCGTGGTAGGAGTCGCCGGTCACGGAGTGGGTACCGCCCGCGCTGTAGACCATCGACGAGGAGCCGACGTCCAAGCGGAAGTCGCTCGTGCAGTCGTCCAGGGAAGCCCAGCAGGCGAGCTCGACGTGGCTGGGGTAGGCGGTGTCTCCGGCCGTCGCGCCGAGGGGCGCCGCGGTGACCAGGATGAGGGCCGCAATGCAGCTCCCGACGTTCTTCATTCTTCACCTC
>CAZQPP010000258.1:0-11408 GCA_964594295.1 uncultured Myxococcales bacterium
CCGGCGGCCTGTAGCCGTTGACCGAGAACCCGTCTCAAGCTCCAGGCTGCACGGCATGTTTATGACGCAGTCGCGCTAATCCGCTTGGGAAGGGCGCATCCGCTTCAGCGCATGCTGCCCCTCGCTCGCCTGCGGCTCGCTGCGCGCGTTCAAAAGGGTGTTTCGCCTGCGAAACGCCCCGCGTAGAGGCGTTTCGCCCCGAAACGCCTGCCCCGCCAGGCAAGCCTGAACGCTTGCGAGCCTGTTTCCGCGGGTCAAGTGGGACACACTCATCAATACGGGAGGGTCTTCCCGTCCGACCGAGAGGGCGGGCGCACCCCCGCACCACCTGGAGTGCCATTTCGGTGCCACTTCAGTGCCACCGGCACCCGCCTGACAGCACCAAGTGCCCGTGATTACGGGACAACGCCCCTGGCACGCTCTGCGCAAGCAGGAGCACCGACCGGAGGTCGCGCGCGGGCACCGCGCCGGCCGCAATGACGCGTTTCGCGGCACGCGAAACAAGGAGTTTCGCTTGCGAAACACCCAGCGTAGGGCCGTTTCGCCTTCGAAACGCCCGCCCCCGCAAACAGCCTTCCTCAGGCGTTTCGCTCGGGAAACGCCCCGCGGCAGTGCCGTTTCGGCTACGAGACGCCTGCCCCGCCAAACCCGGCGGTGTGAAATGCTCCTCACAGAACCTATCCCGACCGGCCCCGAGGTGTCTCTGCGCGTTGCCAGGGACCTCGAACGCCTCCTGGCCAGCTCGGGCCGCTCCGGCCGAACGGGGCGCGCCGTCGACCGACTCCTGGGGCGGTGGCCGGATCTGCTGGACGCCGCCTGTGTCCCGGAGAGTGTGCTCCGCGAGGTCGGAAGCCTCACTGCCCTGCAGGCACGGCGCGCCGCTGCCGCCTTGCGCCTGGCGCTCACCCTCACGACCGCGCCCGATCCCTCGGCGCTTCAGGTCCTGACTCCCGTGGACGCCTTCCACCTCGTGCGGGGGCTGGCCCTCTCCCGCGTGGAGTGCTTCTGGGTCGTCGCCGTCGGGCCAAGGAGCCAGGTCCTCGGGATCAAAGAGGTGGCCCGCGGCACCGTCGACACCTGCCCGATCTCTCCTCGAGAGGTGTTCAGGTACCTCATCGAGGTCCACGCGCACCGGGGCCTGGTGGCCCACAACCACCCCGGCGGCGACATCAAGCCCAGCGAGGTCGACCTCTCCCTGACGAGGGAGCTCGTCGCCCTCGGTCACATGCTCGGCGCCCCCATCGTCGACCACCTGATCGTGGGGCGCGGGGGCTTCGTGTCCTTCCTCGCGGCCGGCTGGATCGACGAGCGGCCCGCCGGCCAGACGACCAGGACCATCCAGTGCACCTGCTCCCACACGGAGTACTCGACATGAACCTCGTCCCCAGCCGTCGCGGCACCTTCCTCCTCTTGATGCTGCTCGCGCTCGTCCCGGCCGCCGCGGCGCACCTGGTCGCCTGCGCCCACACGCCGACCTGCCCCGCGGCCGACCGAGAGTGGCTCTTCGCCCAGACCTTCGCGCAGGTCGACCGGATCGATGAGGGCTGGGCAGTCCTCGTGGACGAGGAGGTGGACGAGCACCCCCTGCCGCTCCATTGCCTGCCCCGGGGCATCTCGGAGGGGGCCATCTTCCGGCGGGGCCGCCGGGACCGCGACACTGAAGGCCGAATCTACGCGCAGGTCTGCTCCCGGCTGGCGACCCTGCCCACGGTGCCGCCTGCGCGCGCCGAGCCGATCCGCTGCAGGGCGCCGCCGTGAGGTGTCGGCCGCCCATCTCGGGCTGAGCCATGCCGTCTCAGGCTCCTGCTACGCCATGTCAGGCTCCTGCTACGCTAGAAGTGCGTCAGGAACTGCGCTACTGGATACAGTGAGAGTGAGGCCTTCGCCTCGACGCGACGGGCAACACCGAGCTGGGAGTCGCCGCAGTGGAGACAGACAGCGGGAGAACCGCCTTGCGCGTCTGCGTGTTCGTTTCGTGCATGGCGCTCGGGGCCAGCACCGGTCTGGGCTGCGGGAGGCACGGCAGCCCATGGTCTGCCGAGGCGCCGCCATATTCCGGCACGCTCGATGGCTGGGCCGTGAACAACGACGCGGATGCTGCTCCCTCCGATCCTGGTGCGAGCGAAGACCCCGCCGTGGAGAATACGAAGGGCGAGGACCCTGGCGCGGACTCCAATGCCGTGGAGGATCCCGGTGTCGGCGACCCGGGCGAGGAGATGGACACGGGCGACCAGGGCGGTGAGGCTGACATCGACGACCCCGACGAAGGAGCAAGCAGCGGCGATCCGGGCGAGGACTCGCAAGCACAGGGCTGTCCCGAGTGCGACGCTGGCCCCAAGTCGGACACCGCCGACGAGGGCGACGGCGGAGACACGGGCTGTCTCGACGGCTGCGCCGAGTGTGGCAACTCAACCTGCGAGGGCGACCAGGGAGAGACCCACGAAGACTGTCCCGCGGACTGCGCGAGCTGCGGAGACGGGGACTGCGAATTCACCAAGGAGCTGCCAACCGGCCAACGCGAGACGAACGCGAGTTGCTCGGAGGACTGCGTCTGCAACTTCGACGGCGAGTGCCAGCCGGATCTGGGCGAGGGCCGAGGCTACTGTCACGACGACTGCGGCACCTGCGACGACAACGGGATCTGCGATGGTGTCGTCGGCGAGACGCCATACAACTGCCCCGGCGACTGCCACTGCGGCAACGGCGAATGCGAGGAGGCAAGGGGCGAGCACGCAGAGAGCTGCCCGGCGGACTGCTGCGTCTGCGGCAACTGCGTCTGCGACCGGGAGTGCGGAGAAAACTACGAGAGCTGCGCCCACGACTGCGACTGGGGCTGCGGGAACCTGGTGGCGGAGCCTTGCGACTACGTCGTGACCGACCGGCTTCTTCGGGGCCTGCCGGGAGGCGACGAATGCCGGACCGACATCTGCTTCTGCGCTGCCAGCGGGGGAGCCGGCTGCGGCGACGGGTGCTGCATGGGCTACATCTGCGGTGAGACTCCGGAGACCTGCCCGCGCGACTGCCTGGCTCCTTGCGGGAACGGCTACTGCGAGCCTCCCTGGGACGCGGAGAGCTGTCCGGAGGACTGCGCCAACCACGCTTGCGGTGACGGTCGCTGCGACCTGGAGTGGGAGAGCATCACGAGCTGCCCTACTGACTGCGCCCCGGTCTGCGGAGACGGCTGGTGCGAGCCGCCGGAGACCTTCACGAGCTGCATCATGGACTGCGGAGGATGCGGCGACGGGTACTGCAGCCTGGCGGCAGGAGAAGGTGGAGGGCGCTGCGTGGCCGACTGCCGCTGCGGCGACGGCATCTGCGACCCCAGCTCCAACGAAACCCGGGAGAATTGCATCGCCGACTGTCACTGCGGCAACGGCTGGTGCGAGAAGCTGCGCGGCGAGACCGACCTCAACTGCTCGACCGACTGCTACTGCGGCAACGGCTTTTGCGAGTCCTGGCTCAAGGAGTCGAGGGCGACCTGCCCAGAGGACTGCCGCTGCGGCGACGGCGTGTGCGATTATGAGCTCTACGAGAGCGCGCTGTCCTGCTACGAGGACTGCCACTGCGGCAACGGGCGCTGCGACCCACCCCTCGAGAGCTACGAGAATTGCCCGGACGACTGCGTCGGCGCCTGTGGCAACTGTGTGTGCGAAGAGGGCGAGCAGAACGGGGTTTGCCCCTTCGACTGCAGCTCATGCGGTGACGGGGTGTGTGCACCCTGCCTGGACGAGAACCCCGAGAGCTGCCCTGCCGACTGCTCCTGCGGCAACGGCTCCTGCGACGCAGGAGAGGACGGCGCCTCCTGCCCGGCCGACTGCTGCAAGTGCGGAGACTGCCGATGCGAGCCCGGCTGCGGGGAGACCGAGGCGAGCTGCGCCGAGGACTGCGCCTCGGTGTGCGGAGACCGGGTCCGCGATCGCTGCGACGTGGAGAAGACCGAGGCCTTCCTCGCGGGCGCCCCGTGGGGTGAGGACTGTCGCATCGACATCTGCACCTGCGAAGACCACCAGACCGGGGCGATCAGCGCCGGCTGCGGCGACGGATGCTGCATCGGCTGGCTGTGCGGGGAGACCCCGGAGAGCTGCCCCGACGACTGCACGTCGTACTGCGGCAACCTCCTCTGCGAGCGCCACGAGACCCCCCTGACCTGCCCCGAGGACTGCCGATAAACCGACTGCGGCAACGACTACTGCGAGTTTCCCCACGAGACCCGGGACACCTGCCCCTACGACTGCACGAGCTCGTGCGGAAACCTCCGCTGCGAGAGGACAGAGAGCATCGCGGGCTGCCCCGAGGACTGCGGATTCTGCGGCGACGGTCATTGTGCCATAGGGCGCGGCGAGAGCCCCGGGGCCTGCGCAATGGACTGCGGATTCTGCGGTGACGGCCTATGCGCGTCGATGGCCAGCGGAGCTCACGGTCCGGGAGGCCCCGCGAAATACGAGGTCGAAAACGAGACCAACTGCCCGAAGGACTGCCCGGAGCACCGTTGACCTGCCGGCCACCCTCAGGGCATCGCTCCGGTCGCGAGGAAGGTCGCGAGGTCCTCTCGCGCGCGGCGCTGGCTCTCGAGCACCCGGGCTGCGTCCAGCTCCCCCGCAGAGGCTCCGGCGCTCAGGTCCTTCTCTCCCTCGCAGTCCGACGTGAGGAAGGCGTGGCAAGCAGAGTCGTATGACTCGAGGAGCACTCGATCCGGGTGAGCGTCGCCGCCAGCCGAGGTCCACAGCGCTCGCGTGAGAGCGTTCGGGATCACCTCGTCGTCGCGGGCGAGCTGGAAGAGGACGGCACGAGCCTCACCACCAGGCTCGGGCTCGGGCGAGATGAGGCTCGCGTAGCTGATGGGATCGGCTCGCTCCAGGATCCACCGGGCCGTGTCGAGGGGGTGCGCGTGCTCGGACCTCCCGGGCTCCGCGCCCGGGCTCTCCAGGGCGCCGGCCAGCAGCGCCTTCAGGCTCTCTTCGCTGGTGTCGGTGAAGATCCGCACCAGGTGGCCGCCGGTCACCGAGAGCACCGCCCGGCGGATCGCCGGCTCTACCGCCACGAAGATGCTCCCTACGACGCCCCCAGCGGATACGCCGTGGAAGTAGATCGAGTCGGTCGCGACGGCGTGGGCGCCCTCTTCGAGCCCGAGCTTGCTCACGAGCGCGTCGTCGAGGCCGTCACGCACGAAGCGGGTCAGCGCCACCAGGTCGAGGGCCGACTGGCGGATGTTGTCTCGGGAGGCGAAGAGATCGGCGCTCAGGAAGAGCGCCCCGCTGTCCGCTCCCTTGGGTGCGCGTGCGCCGTGCAGGTGCGCGTCGACGGCCAGCGAGGCCAGGCCCTTCGACGCGTAGAGAGATGCGAGCTCGAAGAGCTCGCTCCGGTCGCCACCGTGGCGGTGCTGGTAGATGACCAGGGGCCACCCCCCCTCGGGGGGATCACCCTCGGGCAGGGCGAGCACGAAGTGAAGCTCATCAGACCTCCAGGAGGGGGAGCCGTCCCCGTCGTAGGTGAATCGCGGGAGCTCGACGGGGCCGGCCTCCGAGAGCCGTACGTCGTCCTGATGCACCAGCGACAGGTGCTCGAAGCGCCCGTCGAGCATCACCTTGCCCACGCCGCTCAGATCACGCCCTTCGAGCAGCTCGTGCGCCGGATCGGGCTCCTCGAGAGAGCCCGCCTTGAGCTCGGTGGAGAGCGCCTCCTTGCGGTAGGCGACGACGAGGTCGAGCATCTCCCGGGTGGGGTCTCCGGTGGTGAAGGTCCAGAAGATCGCGAGATCTGAGAGGTCGAAGACGTTGAGGGTCAACGAGCCGACGAACCGACCGACGAGCTCGAGCCGGAGGCGCAGCGCTTCGAGCCTCTGGGCGGCGGCGGCGTCGAGCAGCGCGGGGACCTGGCTCTCTCCGCCGGCGACGAGCGGGTGAGCGGTGGTGAGCAGCCGAAACATGGGGGTCGGAATGGTCGGAGCGGCGCTCCCGGCGGCCTTCACGCGCTTGGTGACGAGCACGAGCATCTGCCTGGCCGCCGGGAAGGGGCTCCCCGGCGCGGGCGCGAGCGCGAGCTCACCGAAGCTCTGGGAGACCGACACGTCAACGCCGCCGAAGACATCAGGGTCAACGAAGGATGACGCCGGATCGACAGGGTCGATGGGGTAGACCATGACACCGGACTCGCTGATCGCGGCCACGTCGACGGTGCCGGAGCTGCCCTCTCTCATGCTCGTGAGGAGCTTCGCGGACGCCGGGTCGAGCTTGCGGGTGAAGCGCACCCGCGCGGCCCCGAGGGTGGAGAAAGCGTCCAGCACGTTCAGATCACAGATCCTGCTCGCGCCCGAGAACGACGGCGCCAGGGAGTCGTCGCAGCCCGGCAAGGCGACGCCCTCCACCCGGCCCTCCCCGTCCAGCCTGGCGAGCACGTCGTTTGGGAAGGGGATGGCGCCGAGGTCGGGGTCGAAGACGGCCTCCGTGGCCGAGGTGGTGCGCCAGGACCACATCAGCAGCACGTCGCGCCGCTCCACGGCGTCGCCGCCTCGGGAAGCGAGGGCGTCGAAGAGAGGAGAGAGACCCGCGCGCAGAGCCTCGAGGCCCGAGGCCTGCTGATCGGAGAGGGCCTCGAGCAGGCTCTTGCCCTCGCGGGCGACCGGCGTCCTCTGGCGCAGCAGCGCGAAGACCTGCGAAGCGACCAGAGGACCTCCGGAGGCGGCACGCACGTCACTCGTGACCACCGCCAGGTACCTGTGCCCTGGCTGCAGGTAAGGATGGCCGCGGCTGAGATCGCCATCAGGGAGGAGGATCAGATCCCTGCCGTCCTCGGAGAGCCGAGCGCGGTACGGGAAGCGGGTCCAGGAGTCGGGTGTGGCGGCGTCGGCCGCGGGGCCGAGGTCATACACCCGGACGCTCTGCTCCCCGATGGTGTCGGGATCGACCGCCGCCGAGAAGCCGAAGCTGAGCCGCGTGGTGACCGAGAAGCCGTCGACCGCGTTCAGCCACGCGAAGAGCGCACGCTGGGCCGGCGGATCCGCGGCCCGGCAGCGCGCGTCGTGCTCGTCGCTCTCGGGATCCAGAGCCTCCTCGCTGCAGACGGGGTAGTCCGGGTAGCCGTCGCCGTCGTTGTCGAGCATGTCGTTGGGCAGCGGTATGTCAGGGAGCGCGGGATCGAAACGCGCCACGTGCTCGGCCTGAACGGGGAAGGCCCAGAGGAGAGACACGTCGCCGCGAGTCAAGGGCGGCCCGCCCGCGATCCCTCCCGCGACCACGTCGAAGATCAGCTGCAGGCGCCTCCGGGCCCACTCCAGCCGCTCGACCTCCTCGCGGCGCAGCGCAGCGAGCGCGGGCATCACCTCTCCGTCGGCGTCGAGGAGCAGCTCGTCGTCGTCCACGAGCGGCTTCGTGGCCTTGACGAGATCGAAGGTTGGAGAGGAGGCGAGCCTCTCGCCCTCCGCGGTGCGAGCTTCAGGGCCGACCAGGACGGCGTAGCAGCGGCCGATCCCCCACGGCGACGGTGGCCTGCCGACGAAACGTGTCCAGGTGCTGCCGTCCTCTTGCGCTTCGGCGTCGTGCTCCCACCGCACTCCGTCCACGAGCAGGGCCGGCCCGCTCGGCGCCTCTCCCGAGCATGTGCCGAGATCGGTGACCTCCAGCACGGTCAGGGCCTGTGCCACGGTGGCGAGATCAAGCTCCGCGGGAGGTGCCGCGATCTTCAGCTCGAGGATGCTCGCAGGCGGAAAGCCGGTGAGCCCGTTCAGGTAGTCGTCGGCGAAGGCTCTGGAGGCTTCGGACAGGCCCCCGGTCGGCATCCGCACCAGGCCGCTCGAGCGATCGAGGAGGAGCAGGTTTGGGAGCGGGATCTCGGGACGTGGTGTCGCGGCCGGCTCGAAGACCGCCGCTACCCCCGGGCGCGCCTCCGCCTCCTGCGCCTCCCGCTCGGTCCCGCACCCTTGGAGCGCCAGGGCTCCAAGGGCCCAGATGATCCAGGCGGCTCTCTTTCGAGCACCGATGCTCAAGGGCTTGCTCCGATGGTCACCAGGGTCGAGGCGCGCAGGTGGCAAGTCATCAGGGCATGTCGATGCGCACCGGCACCTTGACCTGTTGCTTCCTCCCGGTGAACGCACGGAAGCGACGCGTCCGCGGGATCTGAGCCAGACACGCCAGCACGGTGCCGGCGCCCGGAGGGGTAGGCTGGAGCGTTACGGGGCCCAGGGCGCCGCTCGGATCCACGCCGACGACGACCTCGTAGCGGCCCGCCGGGATCTTCTTGGAGCCGCCGATAGCGCAGCGACGCACCGACTGCCTCAGCGAGTCCCTGAGCATGCGAAGCTCACCGGGGCCGAGGGGTCGCGGCCCCATCGGCACCGCCGGCTCCGCCTCCGAGACGATCTCGTCGCCTGTGAAGTCGAAGTCCTGCGCGGGAGGCGCAACGGCACCCGCGCGCGCGACACGCCCGTTGCCGTTGGCCCTCCTGGCCCTGCGACGCTTCTTGCGCTTGCGGGCCTTCTTCACCTCGTCGGCCTTCGCCTCGTCGCTCTCCGCCACGGTCTTCTCGGGCTCCGGCTCCGGCGGCTCGAGGGCGACGAAACGTGCAGATACGGGGGGCAAAGAAGAGCCGAGCGCAGAGGCTGTCCCTCCACCCCTGCCTTCCGAGAGGGAGGCGACCCCGTGCCAACCGCCGACGCAGAGGAGCAGCAGCAGGAGCACGAAGAGCAGAGGGCGCAAGGTGTGGCTCTTGCGCATCTTGTTGAAGCTCTGCTCCGCCTGCTCCGCGATCTGGGCCTTCTGGCGCTCGCCCTCCACGTGCACCACCAGCTTCTTGAACGCACGGACGTCGCCGATGCGCCAGCTCTCGTTGGTCGTCTGGTCGACGAGGTAGTCGTCCTCTTCGAGCTCGCCCTTGTAGATCTCCTCGGCGACCTGCTTGGTCGTGAAGGGCCCGTAGTCGATTCCGTCGCGCTGGTGGATCCAGATCGCTCGCTTCAGGTTTGGCTGGTCGGCGCTCATGGCCTGCCACCTTCGCCGGGCCCGGGCGGGCAGGGACGCCACTGTCCCTCCTCCATGACCAGGTCGACAGAGGCCATCGTGCGCGCACCCTCCTCACCCTCGAAGGCGACCAGCACCCTCGCGCGCTTCCCGTCCCGGCTGGCGAGCTCGACCGAGCGCACCACGGTGCCCGCCGGGAATCGGACCCCGGTTACCAGGTCGGCGACGCCCAGCTCGGCGCGCCCGCCTGGGCTCGGGGGCATCGCCTTCGCGACCCTCTCGAGGCCCTCCTCGAGGCCGGCACGCCGCTCCGAGCAGAGCAGCCCGACGAGGGCCTTGCGCGTCGGCTGCATGGGCTGCTCGCCGAGGGCGAGGGCTGTGTCGACGAAGCGCCGAGCCACCTCGACGGGGCGCCCGTCGGCGCGGCTGCAAGCGACGCCGCCGAGCGTCAGCGACAACAGCAGCACAACGCGCGAGGCGTGGCTCCACCCGGCTGTGGACAAGCCTGACATCGTCGCGAGATTAGGACACGAAGCCTCACAGGAGCAAGCCCGGGCTCACGGCGCCCACCGAGACTCCCTCTCCCGCTGTTCAGCGAGGCCCCCCTCACTCGCAGTCCAGAGTACCCGCCTGCGCGCCCGAGACCCCGGCGTTTCCGTCGCTCTCGCCACCCTGACCGGCCGGCCCGAGCTCGGAGGTGCTGATGTCGTCGACGAAGGGCCGGCTCTCGGCACCGCAGTACACGCCCACGCTGGGCCCACCAGCGCCGCCGCCACCGTGGCCGCCCCCGCCACCCTCACCGCCGGCACCGCCCCGGCCGCCCGTACCGTTGTCCTCTCCGGCGTCGCCTTTCGAGCCGCCCGGGCCGCCGTCGGCGCCGAGGCCGCCCTTCTTGCCGGCGCCTCCCGCGCCACCGTCACCACCTCCGGCGGTCACGATCTGGAGGTCTTCGAGGGTCGCGTTGGAGGCCCACAGGTACACGCCGAAGGAGCCGCCGCCGGACATGCCGCCGCCGCCTGAACCGCCGCCACAGCCGCCTGCTCCACCGCCTCCCCCGCCGCTGCCGTAGGTCGTGCAGGCCGAGAGGTCGTTGCAGCCCGGCGCGTCGCCGCCGCCGCCCCCACCGCCGCCGCCGCCGCTTCCGGCGTCGCCTTCGGCGCCTGCGTCGCCGTGGGAGCCTTCGAAGCCTGTCTCGGCGAAGACGCCCCCGCGGCCCGCTGATCCGTCGTCACCGTCGTCCCCGGAGGTCCCGGCCGCGCCCACGACGCCGTTCTTGGTCTTGGTGCCCGGCGCGCCTCCCGCCGCGCCACTGGGGCTGTCCGCTCCGCGCTCGCCCGACGCGTGTGACAGGCCGCCCTTGCCGCCCTTGCCTCCATCGGCCTCGCACTCGCGGTTCCCGCCGCCGTCTCCACCTTGAGGCCGATCGCAGTTGACCTTGTTGCAGTTCAGAGGGTTCTCGACGAGATCGGCGCAGCAGAGGGCACAGATGGGGCAGTCGTCCGGGAACAGCAAACAGTAGGCGATGTCCAAGCCGGTGCAGGTCGACATGCACCCATACTCGCAGCCGGTACCGCCCTGGCCTCCCGGCAGGCCGTCCGCTCCGGTCTCCCCGTCCTTGCCGTCTCTCCCGTCAGCCCCGCGCCCCGCGAAGAGCACGCAGTCCCGCACGTGCAGCCCGGGGCTGTCCTTGGCCCTGATCACGTAGGTCGATGCTCCCGCTACCTTCGTGTCGGCGGATTCGATCAGCAGGCCGTCGAGCACCGTGGTCTCCGTGATGTCCTCAGCGAGCACGGCAGTCGTGCCCCCCGAGACCGTCACCCGGTTGCCCGGGTGGCGGGTCCAGTCGTCAGCCGCGGAGTAGAGCCCGTAGACCGAGACCCCGTTCTGCAAGACCAGGCTCTCGGCGTAGAAGCCGGTGCTCACGTAGACGTCGCGCAGGCCCAGCTCGGCGGCCTTCGCGATGCCGGCCGCGATGGTGCGCAGCGGCGCGTCCGCGTTTCCCGCGTTGTCGTCGTCGCCACCCTGCTCGTCGACGAAGACCGCGTTGTCGAGCTCGCCGTCGATGCCGTCGCAGTTCGTGTCCTCGCGACCCTGGTCGGGGAGGTCGGTGTCCTGCTTCTTGGCCGCCGCGACGGACTCGCAGTCGGTGAGCTCTCCCTCTACGCAATTGTGAATGGTCGTCTTGCACTCGCCGAGGCCGCAGGTGGTCTCGCCGAGGTCCTCGTCGATCTCGCCGTCGCAGTCGTCGTCTTCGCCGTTGCACATCTCGACCTGCGGCGTGTCGTCCCCGGCGCAGACCACGCCGAGGCCGTCGTCCCGGCACTGCCAGACGCCGCCCTCGCAGAGGTCCGCGTCGGTTCCGTCGCAAGCTCCGCCGACCTCCGGCCAGTGCTGGTCTACGAGGCCGTCGCAGTCGTTGTCCTTGCCGTCGCAGGCCTCGACGGCCTTGCCCTTGAA
>CAZQPP010000259.1:0-11379 GCA_964594295.1 uncultured Myxococcales bacterium
CCTTGCGACGAGACCGAACAGTGCACAAAGGAGTCCTGCGTTGCTGGCGTGTGCGTCCTCTAGGAGCTCGACTGCGACGACGGCGACCCCTGCACCACCGACTTCTGCAACCGCGCCTCGGGCGACTGTGACAACGTGCCGATGGGGTGCGGCGACGGTGATCCCTGCACGGAGGACAGTTGTGTGGGAGGGGCGTGCCGGCACACGGTCGACGAGCAGTGCCGGGGCTGCCTCGATGACACGCAGTGCGACGACGGGGACCCCTGCACCACCGACGCCTGCGACACGAGCGCGCGGGTCTGCCTGCACGCCGCGCTGCCATGTGGTGACGGCAACGCCTGCACCTTCGACTACTGCGACGCCGGGACAGGCTCGTGCCTCCACCTCGAGCTGCTCTGTGACGACGCCGACCCGTGCACGACGGACGGCTGCGACGCGGCCACCGGCAGCTGCGTGCGTTCGGCGATCTCCTGCGAGGAGGACGGCGATCCGTGCACGACCGCCGTCTGTGAGCCTGGCCGTGGCTGCACGCAGGTAGAGGTCGCGGCGGAGGGTTGCCCGAGGTGCGAGAGCGCCCTCGACTGTGCTGACGGGGACGCCTGCACCAGGGATGTCTGCACACCCGAGCGCGGCTGCGCTTACGAGGAGGTGGACTGCGACGACGGGAACGACTGCACCGAGGACACCTGCTCGCGGAGCAGGGGCGGCTGCGTGCACGAGGAGATCGCCGACTGCAGCTGCACGGAAGACAGCGAGTGCGACGACTCGGACGCCTGCACCGCCGACAGCTGCGAGCTCGACGGCGTGCGCCGGACCTGCAGGCACCGGAAGGCGGACTGCGACGACTCGAGCCCGTGCACCGTCGACACCTGCGTCGCGGAGACCGGGGCCTGCCTGAATACGGCCGTGGACTGCGACGACGGAGACGCCTGCACGAGCGACTCCTGCGACGCGGCCACCGGCTTCTGCGAGCACGCGACCCGGGACTGCAGCGACGACAACGCCTGCACGGCGGACTCCTGCGACGGAGGCGTGGTGCCTTCGCAGTGCGTACACGTGGCGGTGGACTGCGACGACGGCGACCCGTGCACCGAGGACTCGTGCGACGTGACCAACGGCTGCACGAACGTTGCCAGGGCCTGCGGCGGTGCCGGTCCCTGCGAGCGTGCCTACTGCGACGGGGCCACGGGCGAGTGCAAGGTGGCGGACGCGGCCACGGAGTGCGACGACGGGATTCCGTGCACCGTGGACTCGTGCGACACCGGCGCCGGTGAGTGCCTGCACGTCTTCAAGCTGTGCAGCGACGACGACCTGTGCACGCGGGATCTCTGCGACCATGAAGGCAGCTGCCGGAACGTCGAGCTGAGCTGTGGCGACGGCGATCCTTGCACCAGCGACTCGTGTCGCGCCGACGGCGCCTGCGTCCACAGCCCCGTGGACGGCTGCGCGGGGTGCACGAGCGCGTCGCAGTGCGATGACGGCGATCCCTGCACGGATGACTTCTGCGAAGGCGGGTCCTGTGTCGCTCGGCCGAAGGCATGCGACGACGGGCTCCACTGCACGACCGGGCGCTGCGACCCCCGGACCGGGGACTGCCTCTTTGAGGCCAGGGGCTGCGACGACCGCGACACCTGCACCCTCGACGGCTGCAGCGAGGCGGAAGGAGGCTGCACCAACGAGCCCGTCGTCTGCCCGCCGCGCAGCTGCTTTGCCGCCGAATGCCGGCCGGGGCCGACATGCCGCTACACACCTCTCGGGCGCGATGAGGACCCGGGCTGCCACTCCTGCGCGACCGTCGACGACTGCGACGACGAGGACCCCTGCACGATCGACATCTGCGACCGCAGCGTGGCTCCGTCGAAGTGCGAGCACCTGCCCGTGGACTGCGACGACGGAGACCCGGCGACGACCGACAGCTGCGACGGGAGATCGCTCCCCGCCGGCTACGACATAGGCGTCCCGGCCTCGGCCTGCCGCCACGAGTAAGGCGCCAAGGAGGTCACAGGGGGTTGCAGGCGCCCCCCGCGCAGGTCCCGGTGCCGGGGCCGCCCCCGGCGTCGCAGTCCGTCCCGTCCGCGACAGGCTCGAAGATGCAGTCGACGCCGGCGTCGTCGCAGCGATCGTTCGTGCACTCCTCGGCGTCGTCGCAGCTGCTCTCCCCGCCGTCGGCGCAGGTGCCGTTGCCGTCGCACTGGTCGGCCGAGCTGACAACGCCGCCCGAGCAGGTCTGGCTCGCGCACTCGGTACCGAGGGCCCAGAGGCGGCAGCCGCCGGCGCCGTCGCAGCTCCCGTCCGCGCCGCAGGTCGAGGTCGGCTCCTCGGCGCATTCCTCCTCTGGGTCGAGGCCGGCTGACGTGGCCGTGCAGGCGCCCGACCCGTCGCAGGACGAGCAGATCGCCTCGCACTCCGCATCGGGATCGCTGTCGGCGGGATAGGGGGTGCACGCACCAGCGCTGCCGGGTTGGTTGCAGGAACGGCACGGACCGTCGCAGGCCTCTGCACAGCACACCCCGTCGACGCAGTGGTCGCTCATGCAGTCGGTGCCGGCTTCGCAGGCCTCTCCAGCGGCCTTCCTGCTCGGGAGGCACTGGCCCTCCGAGCAGTGGTGGTAGCGCGCGCAGTGGCCGTCCTCGGTGCAGGCGCTCCGGCAGGTGTCGTCGTCGCAGGCAAATGGATGGCAGCTGACCGAGGCCCCGGCCTGACAAGCCCCCGAGCCGTCGCAGAGGCTGGGCTCGGTGCGCGTGGTCCCCACGCAGGAGGCCGGCCGACAGGTCGTCCCCGCCGCGTGAAGCCTGCAGCCACCCTGTCCGTCGCAGGCGCCGTCGAGGATGCAGCTGGAGGCCGGGTGCCGCCGGCAGTCGCTCTTGGGGTCCGCCCCCGCCGCGACCGGCCGGCACTCGGAGCCCTGGCTCGGGTCCGGAGCGAAGGAGCCGCTGCAGACCCGGCAAGGGCCGCACTCCCTCTCCGGGTCCGAGCCGGCTTCATGCGGCGTGCAGGTGCCGACGGTCCCGCTCTGGTCGCAGGACACGCACGGGCCCGTGCACCGCGTGTCGCAGCAGTAGCCGCCGGCACAAGAGCCGCTGGCGCAAGCTCTCGCGACGGTGCACGCCGCCCCCGCCTCCAGCTTGGGAACGCAGCTGGTGTTGTCGCAGTAACGCCCCTCGGCACAGTGCGAGTCCACGGCGCAGCTCGTGAGGCAAGCTGCGTCCCTGCAAGCGTATGGCTCGCAAGAGACAGCTTGGCCGTGCCCGCAGCTTCCCTCGCCGTCACAGGTGGCCGCGAGCTTCATCGCCGCACCCTCGCAGCCCCTGGCTCCGCACCAGGTCCCCTCGGCCCAGAGACGGCACGCCCCCGCGCCGTCGCAGGTGCCCTCCGCGCCGCAGAGGTGTGGGGCCTGCTGGGCGCACTCCGACTTGGGATCCGTGCCTGCGCCCGCCGCCCGGCAGGCGCCTTCTCCGTCGCACACGTGACAGATCTCGCACTCCCGGTGGAGATCCTCTCCGGAGGGGAGAGGTTCACAGGTCCCCTGGTCGTTGGCGCAGCTCTCGCAGAGACCCTCGCAGGCCTTGTCGCAGCACCTCCCGTCGGCGCAATGGCCGGACTGGCAGTGGTAGCCGGCCTCGCAGCTCTGTCCCAGCGCCTCGCGCGGGACGCAGCGCGGTGGAACGCAGTAGTGCGTGCCCAGGCAGTCGCTGTTGCTCGAGCAGACCTTCAGGCAGGCGGCGCGGTTCTCCGCACAGCCGAAGCCCTCGTCACAGTCGACCTCGTCGGAGGGCCGGCAGCTCGAGGAGCCGTCGCAGAAGTCGGCCGGCCAGCGGGCCGGGTCACCCGCGCCCTCGGACCTGCAGGGCACGAGGAAACCCCAGAAGCGACAGCCCCCCTTGCCGTCGCAGCCCCCCTCTAGGCCGCACGATTCGGGGTCTTGCTGAGCGCAGTCCTGCATCGGGTCTTCGCCCGCCTCCACCGGCCGGCAACCCCCTTGCCCGTCGCAGACCTGGCAGATCGGGCAGGAGCGGCGTGGATCAGTGCCGTCGGGCCAGGGCTGGCAGCTCCCCTCGCGGCCGCCGACCCGGCAGCTGCGGCAGGGCTCGCTGCACGCCTGGTCGCAGCACAGACCCTCCACACAGTGCCCGCCGAGGCAGTCAGCGGGGAGCGCGCAGGGCTGGCCCTGGTCGAGCTTCGGCCTGCAGGCGCCGGCCAGGCAGCGCTCTTCGGCGGAGCAGCCGGCGACGCAGGAGTCGAGGCAGCGGCCCGTGGTCGCGTGACACCTGCCGTCCGGGCACGGCGCGCTCTCGCCCTCCTGGCAGGCGCCGAGCCCGTCGCAGGTAGCGGCGGTGGTCGCGAGCCCTGCCTCGCCGTCGCACTCGGGCGCAGCGCAGACGGTCCCCTCCGCCCAGAGCCGGCACCTGCCCTCGCCGTCGCAGCGGCCGTCCCGCCCGCAGGTCGCCCGCTCCTCCCGGTCGCAGTCCTCCTCGGGGTCCTCGCCCTCGACAACGGGCACGCACTCCGATGCCCGGCCGTCGCCACCGACCGGGAGGTCCCCGCTACAGACGCTGCAGAGGGGACAGTCGTCCTCAGGGTCGCTACCTTCGCCGTGGGGAGTGCAGCTCCCCAGGGTCTCCAGCGAGGCGCAGCCGACACACGGGCCGTCGCAGGCCGTGTTGCAGCAGACCCCGTCCACGCAGTGGCCGCCGGCGCACATGGAAGGGCCTTCGCAAGCTTCGCCGAGGGGCCCGGGGGCAACGCACGAGCCCTCCACACATATGGCCGGGGCCTGGCAGTGCGTGTCGTTCGCGCACGAGCCGAGGCATGCGTCGCCTCGGCGGTCGCAGGCGTAGGGAGCGCACTCGGCAGGGACGCACTCGTCCACTCCCGCCGCATCCGAGCCCCCGGGGAGTGCGGCGGCGAGCGAAACGAAGCTGGGAGAATGCGCGCTGGAAGAGGCCTCCCCTGCGCCTCGCTCCATGCTAGGCTCGCATCCGACCAGCGCGACCACACCGAGAACCGGCACCAAGAATCGCGATTCCCCACGCATGGGAGCATCGTATCGAATGCACCTTGGACTAGCTAGCAAAACGGGCCGTCCGGCGCCGCCAGGCCGCTCAGCCGTGCTCCTCGCCGCATTCCTGGGGCTCCTCCTCGGCGGCTGCTGTGAGGAGCAGCCGCAGGGCGGACAATGCCCGGAGGCCCAGGCGGACGCGGCCGGCTCTGGGCAGGACGCCCAGGAACCGGACGGCGTCGCGGGCACGCCCCTTGGCCCCCCGAACACGGGCCCGCCGTTCCCCTCCGACGCGACGGGCTTCGGGCTGGACGGCAGCGGGGGCGACTTGCCCGATTCCGGGGCCCCGGGGACCGGATCTCCCTGGCAGAACCCGCGCAACCGCTTCGATGTGAACGACGACGGCGCCGTCAGGGCCTTGGACGTCCTCGACCTCATCAACCGGATCAACGCGGGCGGGAGCGGGCCGCTCCCGGCACCCGGTCCGGCCGCTGCCCCTCCGCCCTACTACGACGTCGACGGCGACAACAGCCTGACGCCGTCGGATGTGTTGGCCGTGCTCAATCACATCAACCAGAGCGGCGGGTAGGGGCTCCGGCAGCCAGGCCCCGGTCGGAGAGCACGCCCGGTTCTCAGGGCCGTCCGCCGGCCGGGTGGCGTCGAGAGCCGGGAGGCGCTACGCCCCGTACTTCTTGATAGCCGCGTCGAGCTTCGGCAGCAGCGCGTAGATGAAGGCGGCCGTCAGGGCCGCGAGGCCGGCGAGCACCAGGAAGAAGCTCATGGGGCTCATGCTGCCCTGGATGCCGCCGAAGAAGCCGCTGAAGTTGTTTCCGAAGGCGACGAAGAGGAACCAGCCGCCCATGGTCAGGCCGACGAGGCGCTTCGGGGAGAGCTTGGTCACCAGCGACAGGCCCATGGGTGAGAGGCACAGCTCGCCGATGGTGACCACGACGTAGAAGCCCGCCAGCCACAGGCCGGAGACCTTGATGGTGCCGTTGTCCGAGAGCCAGCCGGCGAAGGCCATCAGCAGCAGGGAGACGGTGGTGAGGGCCAGCCCGTAGAAGACCTTGCGAGCGGTGCTGATGGGTCGGCCTCGCGTGCGCATCATCGCGAAGAACCACACGACCAGCGGGGTGAAGATGATGACGAACAGCGGGTTGAAGCTCTGGTAGACCTCTGCGTTCACGACGGGCAGGAAGCGGCCTCGCTCGAGGTAGGTCGGGGCTTTGCCGTACTTCTCGCGGTAGCGGGCGTAGACGCTGTCGTGGGTGTCCTTGTCGACGAGGAAGACCGGGAGCTTGCCTCCGGCGCCCTCTCGGACGAAGGCCACCCGCTTGACCGGTTTCGCGCCGTCGGGGACCTCCACGGTGATGACCTTTTGCCCGTGGTCGGTGGTCTCACTCACGGTGGGCACGCCGCTCGCGTAGACGTTTGATGCCCGCTTGTCCCAAAGCCTCTGCTCCTCGCTCAGGGCGGAGGCCTCCGTGGGAATCTCCACCATGGAGATACCGTCGAGAGCGTCGACCGCGGCGGCCGCCTTCTCGTCCATTCGCTGCTGGCCGTACATTCGGGCGACGGTGGTGTCGGGTACGAGGAGCAGGGTGTCCGGGTGTGGGCGCGGCACGTCGGGGCCGGCGTTGCCGTAGTACCTGGGCAGCGCCTCCTGCTGGAAGGCCGCCGGCACCAGGGCCGCCTGCCGGTCGGTGTCGTCGCGCGCCCACTGGGTCATGGCGCTGCCGTTGAGGTGGAGGATCATGAAGAAGGTGGCGCCGGCCACGTAGACGGGGAGCAGCGCGAGCAGGCCCGGCTTCTCCGCCTCGCTGGCCCCGAGGCCGAGGCGCACGAAGAAGACGATCACGGGGATCATGCCGGCGAGGAAGCCCGCCACCGCCGGCCGCAGCCCCATGTCGGGCGGCAGCCACGCCGAGGCCATGAAGTAGGCCACTAGCCCCACCCCGAATGCCGGGGCCAGGATCTTCCACATGATGGAGCCGAAGCCCGTGTCGTCCGGGCTGCGCTCGGGCCTGCGGTCGGCCGCCGCGAGCACGCCCCAGTTCAGGAGCAGGAGCACGGTGCTGATGCAGATGCCGAAGCCCGCGACCCGGAAGGTCCAGAGCCAGCCGAGCTCGTTTCGCACCGAGGCCGCGAGCAGGGTCGCCACGAGAGCCCCGACGTTGATGCCCATGTAGAAGATGTTGAAGCCGGCGTCCCGCTTGGCGTCGCCGGGCTCGTAGAGGTTGCCCACCATGACCGAGATGTTGGGCTTGAAGAAGCCGTTGCCGACGATGAGCAGCACGAGCCCGCCGACGAAGGTGACGTAGCCCTGCACGCTCATGGCGAACAGGCCGAGGGCCATGAGGATGCCGCCGAGCAGGACGGCGCGGCGGTAGCCCAAGAAGCGGTCCGCGATCATCCCGCCGAGGAAGGGCGTGAAGTACACGAAGGCCAGGTACATGCCGTAGATCTCGTTGCCCTGGGCCGAGGACAGCCCGAGGCCCCCGCGCTCGAGATCGGTCGAGTAGAGCAGCAGGATGCCGAGCATCGTGTAGAAGGCCAGGCGCTCCCACATCTCGGTGAAGAACAGCGGGAACAGGCCCTTGGGGTGACCGAGTGCCATCCGAATTCCCTCTCGGAAAGGGTGGGGGTGTCGCGGCGGCGGCGCTGTCGGCGGTGGAGCCGCCGGGCGTGTCGGCGGCAGCGCCGCCGTTGGAGCGCCCGCGCTCTTACTTCAAGGTCTCGAGCAGCTTGACGAGGAGCTCCCACACGAGCCCGACGCTCGGGAGGTGCAAGCCCTCGTCCGGGCTGTGCGGGTTCGTGATGGTCGGGCCGAAGGAGATCATGTCCATGCCCTCGTAGCGGTCCCCGATGAGGCCGCACTCGAGGCCGGCGTGGATGATCTCGACCACCGGCTCCTTGTCGAAGAGGCCCTTGTAGACCTCCACGCAGCGTGCCAGCAGGGGGGAGTCCATGTTCGGCGCCCACGCGGGGTAGCCCCCTCCGCTGTTGGAGGTGCCGCCGGCAAGGCGCGCCACAGCCTCGATTTGGGCGCTCAGGAGCGCGAGGCGCGGCATGGCCGAGCTGCGCTGGCTGCTGAGGATCCAGAGCGCGCCGTCGGCCAGCTTGACCTTGGCCATGTTGTTGGAGGTCTCCACCAGCCCCTCGATGTCCGGGGAGTAGGCCCAGACGCCGTGGGGAGTGGCGAGGAGCAGGTCGATGACCCGCCGGGTGCCCGCCGCGGAGGCAGCCGTAGCCGGCGCGTTGCCCTCGACCTCGATGGTGACGTTCATCCGCGGGTCCGTCTTGGCGTACTCCTCGCGGACCACGCCATCGAGCTCGGACACGATCGCCCTGGCCCGCTCGAAGCTCGCCTCGGGGAAGACCACTACGGCCTCGGCGTCACGCGGGATGGCGTTGTGGGCGGTGCCGCCCTCGATCGTCGCGACACGCACCTCCGCATCCGCGGCTAACAGGTACAGCGCACGCCCCAGGACCTTGATCGCGTTGCCGCGCTGCTCGTGGATGTCCACGCCCGAGTGCCCGCCGCTCAGCCCGCCGGCCACGAGGCGCGCCGCCGCGTAACCCGCGGGCACGGGGGCCATCTCCACCGGCACGTCGAGCTCGGTGTCCTGTCCGCCTGCGCAGCCCACGGTGAACACGCCCTCATCCTCGGAGTCGAGGTTCAGCAGGATGCGGCCCTCGATGAAGCCCGGCTGAAGCGCCTGGGCTCCGGTAAGCCCGGTCTCCTCGTCGACGGTGAAGAGCAGCTCGAGGGGCGGGTGCGGGAAGCCCCCGTCCACGATCGCGAGCGCCATGGCGATGGCGATGCCGTTGTCAGCGCCGAGGGTGGTCTGGTTGGCCTTGAGCCACTCGCCCTCGTAGACGAGCTGAATGGGGTCTTTCGCGAAGTCGTGGGTCGAGCCCTTGGCCTTCTCGCAGACCATGTCCATGTGGCCCTGGATGACCACCGCGGGCGAGCTCTCGTAGCCCTCGGAGCCCTTCACCCGGATGACCACGTTGCCCGCGTCGTCGGTAATGGCGGTGCAGCCGTTCTCGGCGCCCCACTTGATCAGCCAGGCGCGGATCCCCGCTTCGTTGCCCGACTGCCGCGGGATGGCGCTGATCTCTTCGAACCACTGGAGGATGGTCTTGGTGCTCGCGTCCATGTCAGTCATCTCGTTGCTCCCCGACCGTTGGTCTGCCCTTGCGAGGGCCAAAGTCCTTACGACATCTGCTTCGCCTTGACCAACGCCGTCTCGCGGTGGACATTGGCCCGCCCTCTCCGAGCGTGCTCGAGCGCGCCGGGTGGGGAGGGGGCGGACCAAGGAGCGGCCTGCATGAGCGGCAACAAGCTTCCCCGAACTGCCTACGAGCTCAGAGAGGGGGAGAGCTATGTCCCGCTGACCCACGGGCAGACCCTCGCGGAGTTCACGCTCAAGGCGGTGGTCACCGGCGCCCTGCTCGGCGTCGTCTTCGGTGCGGCGAACACCTACCTGGGGCTCAAGGCCGGGCTCACCATCAGCACTTCGATCCCGGTCGCAGTGCTCACGGTCGTCGCGTTCCGAATCCTCACCGGGCTGGGCTTCGGGCACACGATCCTCGAGAGCAACATGTCGCAGACCGTGGGCTCGGCGAGCTCGTCGGTGGCGTCGGGCGTGTTGTTCACGATACCGGCGCTCTTCATCTGGGGGATGTCGCCCGAGTGGCGGCAGATCACGCTGCTCACGATGGCCGGCGGGCTCATCGGGGTGCTCTTCATGATCCCGCTCCGCCGCTACCTCATCAAAGGCGAGCACGGGAAGCTGCCCTATCCGGAAGGCATGGCGTGTGCCGAGGTGCTGGTGGCGGCCGAGGGAGGCGGGAAGCAGGCCTCCGGCGTCTTCTGGGGCCTCGGCGTGGGGATGGCGTTCAAGCTCCTCACCGACGGCTTCAAGCTCGTGTCGGGCACCTTCAAGATAGCTCTCCCCTACAAGGCCAGCATCGCGGCGAAGGTCTCGGCACCGCTCATCGGTGTGGGCTACATCCTCGGGATCAAGATCGCCACGGTCATGGTCGCGGGCGGCGCGCTCTCGGCGCTGGTGATCATCCCGGCCATCAACCTCTGGGGTGCCGGCCTCAGCGAGCCGGTCTACCCCGAGACCGAGCTGCTCATCCGGGACATGTCCTCGGGCCAGATCTGGCACCGCTACGTGCGTTACATAGGTGCCGGCGCGGTGGCGACAGGAGGGATCATCACGCTCGTCCGCTCGATCCCCACGATGATCGAGTCATTCAAGCTGGGCATGAGCAAGATCTCCGCGCGGGTGGAGGCCCGTCTGCAGTCGGTCGATCGCACTGATCTGGACCTGCCCTACAAGGTCGCCGGAGCGATCCTCCTCACGGTGCTCGCGCTCCTCACCTTCGTGCCCGGCATCCTCGGCAACCTCGACTCGGTCTGGGTGAGGGCGGTCGCCTCGCTCTGCGTGGCCGTGTTCGCCTTCTTCTTCGTCACCGTGAGCTCTCGCATCGTCGGCCTGGTCGGCGTGACCTCCAACCCGACCTCGGGCATGACCATCGCCACCCTGCTCGGCACGAGCCTCGTGTTCCTGCTCATGGGGTGGACGGACATGGCGGGCAAGGCCACCGCGCTCATGGTTGGGACCAGCGTGTGCATAGCGGCCTCGATCGCCGGTGACACCTCGCAGGATCTCAAGACCGGGTTTGTCTTGGGCGCGACGCCTCGGCTGCAGCAGATCGGGGAGCTGATCGGCGTAATCACGTCGGCGGGCGCGGTGTGCCTCATCGTCATGCTGCTGCACCAGACGGTCCCCGGCGGGCTCGGTGGCGAGGAGCTCCCCGCGCCGCAGGCCGTGCTGATGAAGCTGGTGATCGACGGGGTCCTGGACCAGAACCTCCCGTGGGCGCTGATCTTCATCGGCGTCGGCATCGGCGTGGTCGCGTCCTTCTTCAAGATCCCGGTGCTCGCCTTCGCCGTCGGGGTCTACCTGCCGCTCTCCACAATGGGCGCGGTCTTCCTCGGCGGGTTGTTGCGCTGGGCGCTCACGAGGAACCAGGCTCCGGAAGAGGCCGAGCGCCGCCGGGAGGAGGGCGTGCTGTTCGGCTCCGGCCTGGTGGGCGGCGGCGGGTTGACCGGCGTGCTGCTGGCGGTGTGGGTGGTGGTGCGAGGTGGCGAGCCGATCAAGGGGATCTCGCTGGGTCTGTCGCCGCTGCTGGTGCAGGCGCTGGCGTTGTTGACGATCGGCGGCATCATGGCGCTCCTCACGTGGCACGTGAAGAGGCAGAGGCGCTAGCAGCGTTCGGGGAAGGTGTGTTTGCGCGGGCCGATGAGCGTGACCCACGTGGGGGTGAGACAAAACCATGAGAGGCTTGTCTGGTCGTCGCAG
>CAZQPP010000260.1:0-11342 GCA_964594295.1 uncultured Myxococcales bacterium
CGCCTGCGACCTCAAAGACAACGACTGCGACGGGTCCACGGACGAGGACGTGGAGAAGCTCGGCCAACCATGCGACGGACCGGACTCCGACTCCTGCGCCCACGGCACCTGGACCTGCGCAGCGAAGGGCGCCGCCGCGGTCTGCGCGAACGAGACCCGCACCGACATCGCCGAGGTCTGCAACGGCAGGGACGACGACTGCGACGGCGTCGCCGACAACGGCCTCCCGCCCGCGTGCCTGTGCGGCGACAAGGTGTGCGACGCAGAGATCGGCGAGGACATCGACACCTGCCCCTGCGACTGCGCCGTCAAGGGCGACGGCACGTGCTCACCCTGTGGCGAGTCCCCGGCCACCACGCCCGAGGACTGCTGCGGAGGCTGCGGTGACGGCCTCTGCGTCGGGTACGGCTGCGGCGAAGACCCGACCTCGTGCCCCGGCGACTGCGGCACAGCCTGCGGGAACGGCACCTGCGACCGGGGCGAGGACCCGGAGGGCTGCCCCGCGGATTGCCGCCACCAGGTCTGCGGCAACTCCCGCTGCGAGCCCACCGACGGCGGGCCCGAGCAATGCCCCGAGGACTGCGGCTCGCTCTGCGGAGACTGCGCGTGCGAGGTGGACCAGGGCGAGACCTTCTACACCTGCCCCGTCGACTGCGGCGCCTGCGGCGACGCCGTCTGCAGCCCGTGCGCCGTCCTCCACGAGACCCCGGACACATGCCCCGAGGACTGCTGTACGGCCGAAGACGAGACCTGCAACGGCAAGGACGACGACTGCGACGGCGAGACCGACGAGGCTCTCTCGGAGCAAGGCGCCGAGTGCGACGACGGCGACCCCTGCACCTACGACGGATGCAGCGTCACGGAGGGCTGCACCCACACCCCCGCCTCCGGCCCGGCCTGCGACGACGGCGATCAGTGCACCGCCTTCGACACATGCACCGAAGGCGTCTGCGCAGGCGCCCTGGTCCCCCGCTGCTGCACCGAGGACACCGACTGCGTAGACGACGGCGACCGCTGCAACGGCACGCCCCGATGCGACACCTCGGACCAGGACGACGCGAAGTGGCGCTGCGTCCTCGACCCCGCGACCGCCGTCACCTGCCCCACCGACTCCGACACCGACTGCCGCAAGAGCGCCTGCAACCCGGCCACCGGCATCTGCGCCCTCACAGACCTCGAGGAGGGCACGCCCTGTCCCACCACGGACCTCTGCAGCGAGTCTGCCCGCTGCGCCGCCGGCGCCTGCGAGCAGGTCCCGAAGCTCTGCGCCGACGACGACGACCCCTGCACCGAGAGCAGCTGCGACCCCGAGACCGGCGACTGCGCCCACGCTCTCGTCCCGACCGGGGCCGAGGACCCCTGCAACGGCATGGACGACGACTGCGACGGCAACACCGACGAGGACCATCAGGCCACCGCCACCGAGTGCGGCGAGGGGATCTGCGCCGCCTCCGGCCAGCTGGTCTGCGCGCTGGGCGTGCCGACGAGCACCTGCACCCCCGGCGATCCCGACCCCGCCGGTGAGACCTGCAACGGCGAGGACGACGACTGCGACGGCGACACCGACGCCGACGACGAGGCCGACCTCCTCATCGCGGACCCGGCGCTGTGCGAAAGGCAGCTTGGCGAGTGTGAGGGTCTGCACAAGCCGGCCGACCTCTGCTCGGAGGGCGGCTGGAAGGAGTGCACGGAGCTCACCTACCTCGGCGCGCTGCCCTACTACAAGATGGGCGCCGAGACCGTCTGCGACGGCCGCGACAACGACTGCGACGGCGACACCGACGAGGAGGAGTCCGGCTCCCTCTGCCCGCCCGGCCGCACCTGCCGCGAAGGCTCCTGCGAGGCCGACTGCCAGCTCGCCGAGGACTTCTCGGACGGGGAGCTTCCGCCGTGGACCGACACGACCGAGGCCGGGAAGACCTCGACGGTCACCGTCAGCGACGGCTGGCTCATGCTCCTTCGAGGCACCGCCGACGCCGCCGTCGAGACCGTGTTCTCACCTCCCCTGCCCGTCAACGCCCACCTCGTGGTCGAGCTCGACGCCAGGCTGGCCACCCCCAACAGCTACCTCGAGTGCGCGCTCCGCACCGAGGAGAACGGCCCGCGCAGCGACGCATACGTCATCGGCCTGTCGAGCCTCGAAGGGGAGGACGCGCGCTTCTACTTCCGCCGCTTCGGCGACACCGAAGACCGCTGGTCCTCGGCCCACGAGGTCGGCGTGGACGCCCACCACCTCCGCCTCGAGCGCGCCCCCGGCGGCGCCTGGACCCTCGACGTCAACGACGGCGAGCACGGCGGCGAGCTGCAAGACGCCACCTACGCTACCTTCGTGTCCATCGCCTGCACGGCGGGCAACCCCACCTTCGCCGGCCGCGGCGGCTTCATAGACAACGTGCTCGGCTGCGTGGACGAGGACGGCGACGGCGACGGCATCCCCTCGGACGGTGACGACTCCGGAGTGATCGGCGACGCACCCTGTGCCGGAGAGGGCGCCGTCGCCGGCTGCGACGACAACTGCCCGGCGACCGCGAACCCCGATCAGTCAGACGAGGACAACGACGGCCTCGGCGATGCGTGCGACACCGACGCCGACAACGACGGCGACCCCGACCCGAGCGACTGCGAGCCAAACGATCCGGAGGTACACCACGGCGCCGAGGAGAAGTGCAACGGCGCCGACGACAACTGCGACGGGCAGACCGACGAGGGCTTCACGGACACAGACGCGGACGGTGAGAAGGACTGCGTCGACGAGGACGACGACGGGGACCTGGACCCGGATGCGAGCGACTGCGAGGCGCTCAATCCGCTGGTCCACACGGGGGCAGACGAGATCTGCGACGACGTCGACAACAACTGCGACGGCACGACCGACGGCATCACGAGGGCGTGCTCGACGGACTGCGAGGAGGGCGAGGAGCTGTGCACGGCCGGAAAGTGGGGCAAGTGCTCGGCTGCGGAGCCGGTGAACTGCACGGACTACGCGACGTGCGAGGTTGAGCCGATGTGCCTGCAGGGGTGCCCCGCGGCACCGGACGACGTCTGCAACGGCGAGGACGACGACTGCGACTCGGAGACCGACGAGAGAGCGTGCGATGACGGGGATGGGTGCACGATCGACACGTGCGAGCCGGTGTCGGGTGTGTGCTCGCACGAGCAGGCGGAGGACGACACGCCCTGCGGCGCGGGGAGGTGCAAGGCCGGGATGTGCGAGCCGCTGGTGGAGCCAATGATCTCATGTGGAGAACGGAAGGCGTGCATGTTGAGGTCGAATGGGATCGTGTGGTGTTGGGGCAGCAAAGCAGCACCGGTCAGAGGCCTCGGCCAGGCGACAGGTGTGTCCAGCGGCGCCTCCCACGCCTGCGCGGCGAAGAAGGACGGCTCGGTTTGGTGTTGGGGCGACAACGGCTTCGGCCAGCTTGGTGACGGATCGACCACTGATCGAACAGCGCCGGCGCCGGTTGATGGCCTGCCGGACATGAACGCGGTTTTTGCCGGCGCGTATTACACGTGCGCCGTGACGTCGTCGGGAGAGGCCTGGTGTTGGGGCAGCAATGACTACGGCCAACTTGGCGACGGCCAATCAAGTGGGAATAGGGCTCATACGCCCGTGCAGGTGACCGGCCTCTCCGACGTGGTCTCGGTCTCCGCGGGCAGTGCCCACACCTGCGCGGTGACCTCTGCTGGTATTGTCTACTGCTGGGGCACCAACAACAACGGCCGGCTAGGCGACGGGACGCAGAACGATCAGAACACCCCGGTGGAGGTGCCCGGCGTCGAAGGAGCCAGGGGCGTGACGGCAGGCTTTGACCATACGTGCGCGTGGACGCAGAACGGCGACGTCTTGTGCTGGGGCCAAAACAACGCCGGGCAGTTGGGCGACGGCACCTCATCTCGCAGGCTCACCCCGACACTGGTGCCGGAGCTCACGGATGTCGCCCTCGTGGATGCCGGCGCCGCGACTACCTGCGCCCACAAGACCGATGGCACGGCCTGGTGCTGGGGCGAAGGCGAGTGGGGTCAGCTTGGAGACAACGCCTGGGAAAGCGGTCATCGTGCGTATTCGCCCGTACAAGTGACGGCAATCTCGGGAGTGAAGTTCATCAGTGTCGGCGCACAGTTCGCTTGCGCGATCACCAACGGTGACGTCCCCTACTGCTGGGGGTTCAATGGTCGACAGACGCTCGGACTCGGAGTGCAAGAGCCAGAGCAAGTCCCTCGCCCAGTGTGGGGTTTGACGGAAGCTGTCGCCATAGGCGCCGGGGGCTTGCACACCTGCGCGGTGCGCTCGGACGGATCGCTGTGGTGTTGGGGCCACAACTCCAAAGGCCAGCTTGGTCTCGGAGCAGGTGGTTTCTCGAATCACCACGCGCCAGCCCAGGTCAGCGGATTGTCGGGCGTCGATGAGGTCGTGCTCGGTTATCACCATACGTGTGCACTGAAGACCGACGGCTCCGTGTGGTGCTGGGGCTGGGGTGCCAATGGCAGGCTCGGCACAGGGACCTCCTCGGTAGACAACTCGCCGCCGGTCCGGGTAGCGGACCTCACCGGTGTCCGCTACCTGGACGCCGGTTGGGGACACACCTGCGCAGTCTCCGCAGAGTCCGGAGAGGTGCTCTGCTGGGGCCAGAACGATCAAGGGCAGCTAGGTGACGGCACTGTCACGAACAGGAGCTCTCCCACGCCAGTGTACGGCCTCACCGGCGCAACAATGGTCGAGGCGGGCTACACGCACACATGCGCAGCCAAACAAGACCGCACCATCTGGTGTTGGGGCGAGAACAAGCACGGCGAGACCGGCGACGGCACCGAGATCCAACGCTTGCGCCCGGTGGCCGTGAACGCTGCCGACGGAACAACGCCTGTCTCGCTTGCAGCTGGTCACTACTTCACCTGCATGGCCGGTCTCCTCGGCAACGCCTGGTGTTGGGGCAGGGACTCCAACGGCGAGCTCGGAGACGGTTCGCCCTCTGCGAACACCTCATCGCCATCCAAAGTCCTTGCACCGGGGACAACGGCGCAACTTGTGGCAGGGTCATCTCACGCGTGCTCGCTCGAACAGGATGGGTGGCTTCTCTGCTGGGGAGATGACTACGGCGGATCCCCCTTGCCAATCCAAGGCATGTTCGGTGTTCGCACCCTCGCGGCGGGGCCGGGAGGAAACCACACCTGCGCGCTGAAGGACGACAGGACCGTCTCTTGCTGGGGTGACAACGGTCAGGGCCAACTCGGGGACAGCTTGCGTTTCCGTGCCATCCCCTCGGAGGTCACCGGCTTCTCTGACTTCGAGACCTGCGACGGTGCATCCTGGGGAAGCACCCGACCCTGCAACACGATCTGCGGAGACGGCGTCGAGAGCTGCGAAGACGGCCAATGGACCCCGTGCACGGCGCCAAAGCCCATCTCGTGCGTCGACTACGCCACCTGCGAAACGACCGCGAGCTGCGAGGAATCCTGCCCAACCGCGCCCGCCGAGACCTGCGACGGCACCGACGAGGACTGCGACGGCCTGACCGACGAAGACTTCTGCGACGACGGGGACCTGTGCACCGACGACATCTGCACGGCCGGCGCCGAGTGCTCCCACGTACCACGCGGCGACGGTTCCACGTGCAGATCCTACGGCACGTGCCAGGCCGGTGTCTGCGAGCTCACGACCGTCGAAGGCATCGACGCGAGCGGCTGGCACGTCTGCCGCGTCAAGGCGGATGGGACGCTCTGGTGCTGGGGCCGAAACGAGAACGGGCAGCTAGGCGACGGCACCACCGCCGATCGGGCGGCGCCAGTGCAGGTCGAGGGCTTCGCCGATGTGGCCTCGGCGAGCGTTGGGACCTACCACACCTGCGCTGTCAAGACCGACGGCAGCGTCTGGTGCTGGGGCCAAGGCCTCTACGGAAAGCTCGGAAACGACGCGACGGAGGACCAGCCGCACCCGGTTCAAGCCGGCATCACTGACGCGCTCCAGGTCTCTGCCGGCTGGCGGCACTCCTGCGCCGTGGCGTCGGACGGATACGCCTGGTGCTGGGGCTCCAATGACGACGGCCGGCTGGGGATCGGCACCGACAGCGGCTCCTTCGCTTCGCCCCAGAAGGTCGAAGGATTGGCCGGCGCCGAGCAGATCGGCGCGGAGCAGAAGCGCTCCTGCGCATTGGACGCGGACGGCGCCGTCTGGTGCTGGGGCGACGGCTGGGCGCGGGTGCCCATCATGGCCACTTTCCCTGTGCGGATCGGGGAGATCTCTTCCGGCATCGATCACACCTGTGGACTGGGAGCGGACGGCCACATCTGGTGCATCGGCAGCAACTCCGGCGGGCAGCTCGGGGACGGTACGACATCGGCCTCCGTCACCGAGGCAAGGCAGGTGCTGGATCTGAGCGCCTCCACCGTCTCCGCCGGCGCGCAGCTCACCTGTGCTCTCGACCCCGGCGGCGCCGCGTACTGCTGGGGCGAGAACGACTTCGGCCAGCTCGGCATCGGCACCGTCACGGGTTTCGAGACACGTCGCGGGCGTGTCGAGGGCGCCCCGCCAGCCCGCGCCATCGCCGCAGGAAACTCCTTCGCGTGCCTGCTCGCCGATGACGACTCGGTCTGGTGTTGGGGCAACAACCACCTCGGTCAGCTCGGCGCCGGCGCGATCGGCCTGTACGCAACCACGCCCCGGCAGGCCGCGGGCATCACCGACGCAGTCAGTGTCGGTTGCGGCAGCGCGCACAGCTGCGCGCTCCACCAGGACGGTTCGTTGTCCTGCTGGGGAAGGTCCGAGTACATGGAGATTGGGCCGGTCCCGGCGAATCACCCGAGCCAGTCCACAAACAGCGTGGCCGGGCTGCCCGCAGTCACGATCGTGGACGGTGGAGTCAACCACACCTGCGCCCTGGCTTCGTCGGGCTTCGTGTACTGCTGGGGAAGAGAGAAGCACGGAGCAGTCGGAGACGGCATCTCCACCGACACCGCGACCCGACCCCGGCTGGCTCACGGCATCTCCGGCGCAACGAGCATCGCGACCGGCTACTTCCACTCCTGCGCAATAGTCGACGCGGAAGGGGCGGTCCGGTGCTGGGGCCGGAACGACTTCGGTGAGCTCGGCGACAACACCACGACCGACCGCTCCTTGCCCGTGCCGCTCTTCGATGACTTCTCCGGCGCCACGGGTATCGCTGCCGGCCGCGACGCCTCCTGCGCGTGGAAGGCCGACGGCAGCGCCTGGTGCTGGGGCTCCAACGAGTACGATCAGCTCGGAAACGCCGCCGCGCCTGCCACCCAGCCGGCGCCCGTCGCCGTGGAGCTCCCGCCCGGCAAGACCGTCTCCTCCATGTCCGCCGGCCGCGAGCACACCTGCATGCTCGACGCTGACGGCATTCCCTACTGCTGGGGGCACAACGACTACGGCCAGGTTGGCGACGGCGGCCAGGAGGACTCATCCACCCCCGTCGCCGTCCAGGGGAATCCGGCAGCCGACGAGATCGACGCCGGAAACGACTTCACCTGCCTTCGCGAAACCTCCGGCGCCGTCTCCTGCTGGGGCGCCAACGAGTACGGCCAGATCGGTGACGGCACCCTCGAGGGCCGCCTCGCCCCGACCCCCGTCACCGGCATCGGCGACACCATCTCCCTCTGCGCCGGCTACTCCCACGCCTGCGCCGTCAAGTCCGACGGCACTGTCTGGTGCTGGGGCTCCAACGAGCACGGCCAGATCGGCGACGGGAGCCTCTACAGCACGCTCCCGGTCCGCGTCGTCGACCCGGAGTAGCAGGCCCATGCAGTCGCGCCACCAGCCGCAACGAAGACCAACCATGAAGCGCACGACTCTCCCCGGGGCCCTGCTCGTCGCCCTGCTCGTCGCGACACCGGCGAGCGCGGCGCCTCCGCCGGTGCTCGTCCCCGACCTGCCCGAGCGGGCGCCCCTCACCGCCGAGCGCAAGGCCGCGGCGAAGACGGCCTACGCGGACGTCCAGCGGCACTACGGCGCCGGTGACTACGAGGCAGCCCTGGCCGCGGCCGACGAGGTCTTCGAGATCCACGCCAACGCGAGCACGGCCCTGCTTCGCGCGCAGCTCCTCCAACGCCTCGGGCGCGGGGACGAGGCCTTCGCGGTGCTGCTCGTGGCGGCGGACCTCGACCCGACCGAGAGCGAGCTCGGAGACGTGAAGAAGGGGCTGGCCGCCAGCGCTGGCGCCTGCGATCCGGCCCGCGGCTGGGCGACGATCCGGGTGGAGCCCCGCGCTGCCACCGTGCTCGTGGCCGGCGGCGAGGTGCCCGCCGGGAGGACCCTCGGTGTGCTGCCGGGGAAGCACCCGGTCGAGGTGTCGGCCGACGGCCACGAGACCCGCCGAGCCGAGCTTGTCGTCCGTGCCGGGGAGCACTCGCTGCTGAGCGTGGCGCTCAAGCCGAAGCCGGTGGACAAGGCCGTGCCGTCCCCGGAAGAGAGCGCGCCGGAACCCATCCAGCCGCCGCCCGAGGCCGCCGAGCCCCCCGGCGCTCCACCGCCGGCGGCCGCGAGCAGCAACACGCTCGCCTGGGTGCTGATCGGCTCCGGCGCCGCGCTGGCCGGCGGCGGAGTCGGCATGCACCTGTGGGCCAACTCCGCCAACGACGAGGCCGAGAAGTACGGCTCGCCCATCGCCGACATGGACGACGACGAACGCCAGCGACGCTACGACGCAGCCACCGAAGACCTGCGCGCGCGCGGCATCTCGGCCGTCGTCCTCTACGGCGCCGGCGCGGTCGCCGCCGTGACGGGCCTCATCCTGCTCCTGAGCGACGACGGAGCGGACGAAGCCTCCTTCACGGTCGCGCCCATGCCTGCTCCGGGAGGGGCCGGCATCACCCTGCGCGGAGGCTTCTGATGCCCGCCGGTTGCCTGGCGGAGCCTGCGTGAAGCGGAGGTGCTCGTCTCAGGAGCCGGAGCAGTTGCCCTGCGCTACAGAGCGTTCCACGGGACCGCCACCGTGTGGCGGTTCACCGCACGAGCCACCGCCCCCGCGTAGACGATGACGCCCGTCGCCACGCGCTCGGGGCCGTAGGTGTCACGGAAGGCGCGGATGCCGCGTGCGTCGTGGCCGGAGAGGGTGGTCCGGCACTTGACCTCGATTGGAAAGAGCTTGCCGTCGCGTTCCAAGACGAGGTCGACCTCGGCGCCGCCCGCGGTGCGCCAGTGGTAGTTCTGCGGGGGCGTAGCCATGCGCACAAGCTGCTTGAAGACGAAGCCGGTCACCCAGCTCTCGAAGAGGGCGCCCAGCAGCGGGCTGACGTGCAGGGCTTCGGGGGAGCTGATGCGCTGGAGGTGACATGCGAGACCGGTGTCGGTGAGGTGCCCCTTCCTCTTTCCCGACAGGCGCTTGAGCACGTTGCCATGGAAGGGGGCTATCTCCCGCCACTGGTAGCTGTGCATCAACACCTCGCGCCAGCGTCGCGCCGTGGGCGAGCTGACTCCGACCTCACGGCCTATCTGGGCGTCGTTGATCTCCTGAGCAGTCAGCGCCGCATTCAGGCCGAGGAAACGGGAGAAGGTGCTCAGGTCGCGGATCTCGCCCATGACACGTACGTCGCGCTCGAGATAGGTACGGACGTAGGAGCTCATGTAGTCGGGGACCAGGTCGTCGGGCATGTCCAGGATGCCGGGGAGGGAGCCACGCCAGAGATGGCGGACGAGGCCGCCCGGTATGTCGGCCGTGGCGTCGAGGGTGTCGAGGAGCCCGTCGGGATCGTCGAGGTAGCGCGCGACCCAGGACGGCGCGTCCGGAGCACGCGCTGCCTCCTGTGGGGTCATCCCTTCGAGGTGCAGGACACCGACGCGCCCGGCCATGCTCTCCGCGACGTCACGCAAGACCGCCAGGTTCTGGGAGCCGCTGAGGAAGTACTGTCCGGGTGCCTCGCAGGTGTCGACACGACGCTTCAGCGCGCCGAGGAGCTCGGGCGCATACTGGATCTCGTCGAGGACGATGGGCGGCTCGAATGTGTCGAGGAAGAGGTCCGGGTCTTCACGGGCTCCGTGAAGATCCTGGTGGGGGTCGAAGACCACCGTCCGCGTCCCCGGCAGGGCGTGGGCGAGGAGCGTGCTCTTGCCCACCTGCCGCGCTCCGGTGACGAGGACGGCCTTGAAGTGCTTCGCCAGCCTCCGAAGCTTGGCTTCGGCGTGTCTGCTTCGGTAGTCCACCACGCGCCCCAACAATCTGCTTGCAAAGATAACACGACACCTTCATCGTGCAAGCAATTGTTCAGGTAGCGAAGGCGCCCTCCGCCTCGAAGCGGTGGAAACGCATGGCCCGGTCCACCGCGACGATCTCACCCTCTTTCATCTCGGTCCAGACGTTCTCACCCTGCAGGGGCTCGCTGGAGAGCATGAGGTGGTTCACGTGGCCGGCGGCGCGGGGTTCCTCGCACTCGGGGGAGAAGAAGGTGCAGGTGTCGCGCTCGGGGCAGCGCTTCTTGTAGGTGGAGAAGTGGAGCTCCTTGCCGCCCTGGATGCCGGCGATAAGCTCTCCATCGCAGACGATGATGGTCAGGAGGCAGCGCTTGTCGGGGTCGCCCGTGTCGCCGACCTCGCGGACGGCGCGTGAGGTCCGGCGCAGGGCGCGGACCACGGAGTCGACGGGGGTGCCGCGGTGGTGCAGCTCGGTCTCCTGCTGGAGGTGGGACAAGAAGAGGTAGAAGATGACCTCGCTGTCGGTGTCCCCGAGCAGGAAGCGGCGGAGGACCGGGGGGATGAGGTTGACGAGGGCTTCGCGGACCTCGGGGAAGGAGGGCACGTCGCCGTTGTGGGCCATGACCCAGCGGCCGAACTGGAAGGGGTGGCAGTTGAGGGTCGTGTGCTCGCCCTGGGTGGCCTTGCGGATGTGGGCGACGACGGTCTCGGAGGTGGCGATGCCGCTGACGCGGTGGAAGAGGCGGTCGCCGACGGCCGTGACCGGTGACTTGATGATGTGGGGGGAGCCGGCGACGTAGTACGCGACTCCCCAGCCGTCGCCGTGCTCCTCGCTCTGGACCGCGAGGGCGTTGTCGGCGCTCACGAGGGAGTGGTGGACCTGGCTCTGCAGGACCGAGCGGAAACCGACGAGGCGACACATGACAGCGGAAGATATCGGAGACGGCGGCCTTGGGGAACCTGGAGGGGGGGCAGACGCTACTGGAGGTAGCTCTCCGGCTCTCGCGGGCGGAAGGTGACCCGGGGGCTGCCTTCGAGGTCCATCTCCAGCAACCAGCTGTCGACCCGGAAGGGGGTGCCCTTGCGGCCGTCGACGACCCAGTAGCGGAGCACGATCTCGAAGCCCACCGGCGCGCTCAGCACCATCCGCGGCTCGTGGTCGGCCTGCGGCAGCGCTCGAATACCCTCCGTGAGACCC
>CAZQPP010000261.1:0-11333 GCA_964594295.1 uncultured Myxococcales bacterium
CGGAGCTCGGCGACTCGGGCGTTATGCTGTCGAGGGTCGGCCCGAGGGGCGGGATGTCGTCGTGCACGAAGGTGAAGCCCTTCGAGCAGCCCGAGATGTTGCCCGCGTTGTCCTTGGCGTTGGCGTAGAAGGTGGTCTCGGCGTTCGCCACGGCGGCCACCGTCACAGAGAAATCACCCATGTCGCCGGCTTCGGCTGTGCCGACCACGGCGCCCGCGCAGATCTCGCTGGTGTAGACGCTGACCGTCGAGCCCGGCTCGGCCGTGCCGAGGAGGTATGGCGTCGCGCTCGAGCGCGACGGGCTCGGCGGCGAGGAGCCCGTGATGGTCGGAGGCAGGGTGTCCCCGTCGTAGATGTATGTGAGCGAGGCTCTCGTGCAGGGCGAGGGGTTGCCGGCCGGGTCGGTCGCCGAGGCGAAGATCTCGGTCTCGGTGTTGGGCTCCACCGTGATCTCGATGGAGAAGGAGCCGTCCCCTCCCGCGAGACCGCTCGCGAGCTCCTCTCCCCTGCAGCCGCTCTCCGCGTACAGGTGCACCTCCGCGAGGGGCTCGGCGCTCCCGTGGATCAGCGGCGCGTGGTCGGTGCTCGACGGAGAGGTCGGCGTGGTCCCGGTGAGGCTCGGCGTGCCCGGCGGGATGCTGTCGTGGCTGTAGGAGGCCGTGGAGTCCGAGCACTCCGATTCGTTGCCGGCCCTGTCGATCGCGACGGCGCGGAAGTGGGTCGTGCTGTTCGGTGCGATGAAGACCTGCACGGTGAATGGCTGGTCCTGGCCCGGCGGGCCGTCGGGGGCGACCCCCTCCCCGAGCCTCGCTCCGACACACTTGAGGTCGCCGTAGACCACCACGGTGGCCCCGGCTTCGGCGCTGCCCCTCAGCACCGGCCTCATGTTCTCGTTGTGCGGCGACTCCGGGGTGACGCTCTCGAGGGAAGGCGGCCCGGGGGCGATGTCGTCGTGCCGGTAGAGCAGCGGTGGGCTGCACTCCGAGACGTTGCCCGCGGCGTCGATGGCGGCGGCGTGGTAGCTCGTGGTCGCGTTGACCGCGGCCGGCGCCTGCACCGAGAAGCTCCCGTCTCCCGCGGCGACCGTGCTGCCCGCCGCCGGGCCCGAGCAGAGGGAGGTCAGGTAGACCTTGACGACGGAGCCGGGGTCGGTTTTGCCGTTGACCGCCGGCGCCACGTCCTGGCTCGGCGAGCTGGGGTTCGTGCCGGTGAGGGTCGGGGCGTCGGGGGGCGTGCCGTCGTGCACGTAGCGCAGGGCGCCCGAGCAGGCGGAGACGTTGCCGGCCTCGTCGACCGCCCTCGCGTGGATGACGGCCTCCGCATCCGCGGGCACGGTGATGTCCATCGCGAAGGTGCCGGTCTTCGTCGTGGTGGAGGCGACCGGCGTGCCCTCGCACTCGGCTCCCAAGAAGACCTCCACGGTGGCGCCGCGCTCGGCGCTGCCGGTCACCGTGGGCGCGATCTCGCGCGCCGGCGAGGTGGGGACCACCGAGGTGAAGACGGGGGCCGGCGGCGGGCGGCTGTCGTGGGTGAAGGCGATGCCCGGCCAGGTGCAGCCCGACCTGTTGCCGGCCTGGTCTTCGGCGCTGGCGTAGAAGTTGTTCTCGAAGTTCTCCGCCACCTCCACCTCGACGCTGAAGCTGCCGTCTTCCGCCGCGGTCGCCGTGGCGACGGGCGCGCCGCGGCAGCTGCTGATCTTGTAGACGCGCACGAGGCTCGAGGGCTCCGCCGTCCCGCTGACCTCCGGGTTGGTCGTGTCGCGCGACGGGCTCTCCGGAGATGTCGCGCTCAGGATCGGCTTCGGCGGGGCGGTGCTGTCGTTGGTGTAGGTCACGCCCTCGGCGCTGCACGGAGAGTGGTTTCCGGCCGCGTCGACGGCCTTGGCGAACACGGCGCTCGTCTCGTCGGGGGGCACGGGGACGGGGACGCCGAAGCTCCCCTCCTCGCCGGCGCTCCCCGTCGCCAGCGGGGTGCCGCTGCAGTCGCTCGCGGCGTAGAAGAGCACCGTCGCGCGCGGCTCGGCCTCTCCGAGGACGGCGGGGGCCCGGTCCGGGCTCGGTGAAGGCGGCGCGGTCCCTTCGAGCGCGGGCGCGGCCGGGGCGATGTCGTCGTGCTCGTAGGTCAGGCCGGCCGAGCATATGGAGGTGTTGTCCTCCCTGTCGGTGGTGGTCGCGTAGAAGGTCTTGGAGCTGTTCTCCGCGACGCTCACCTCGGCCGAGAAGCTCCCCTCGGGGCCGGAGTCGGTCGTGACGACGGGGTCGCCGCCGCAGTCGGCGCGGTCGTAGATCTTCACCGTGGAGTCGGGCCAGGCGGTGCCCTCGATGATGGGCTCGGTCTCGGTGGGCGAGGGGCTCGGCGGCACGAAGCCGAGGAGCTCCGGAGCGTCGGTCGCGGTGTCGCTGTGCACGTAGCTCACCGAGGTGTCCGAGCAGCGCGAGAGGTTGCCGGCCGCGTCTCGCGCCGTGGCGAAGACCAGGGTCTCGCTGTCGGTGGGCACGGTGATGCGGATGGAGAAGGTGCCGGCCTCGTCCGCGACCCCGTCGCCGAGCTCGGGGATACGGCAGAGGCTGTCTCCGAAGAGCGTCACGGCCGAGCCCGGCTCGGCCTGCCCGTGGATGAGGGGCGTCAGGGTCGACCGCGACGGCGAAGGGGGCGTTGTGCTGACGAGGACGGGCGGCTCGGGCGCGAGGGCGTCGTGGGAGAAAGCGAAGCCGTCCGAGCAGAGAGAGGTGTTGCCGGCTGCGTCGGTGGCCGCGGCGTGGAAGGTGGTCGTGGAGTTGGTGTCGACCGTGACCGTCGCCTCGAAGTCGCCGTCCGGCCCGGCCCTGGCGAAGAGCAGCGCGTCCCCCGTGCAGCCGCCGGTCTCGAAGATCCCGACGGTCGTCCCTGCCTCGGCCGTGCCGTAGACCTTGGGCGTGGTCGTGTATCCGGCGGGGCTCGCCGGCGAGCTGCGGGTCAGGCTCGGCGCCGGCGGCGCGATGTCGTCGTGGGTGTAGGTGGGCCCGGCGCTCGTGCACGCGGAGCGGTTGCCGGCAGCGTCGACGGAGGCGCCGTGGACCGTGGTCGCGCGGTTGAGGGGGATGGCGACGTAGATCTCGAAGGTGCCGTCGGCGCCCGCCTCGCCGCTGCCGATCGACGCCCCGCCGCAGCCGGCGAGGGCGTAGAGCCAGACCTCGGCGAGGGGCTCCGTGCTGCCCGTGACCGAAGGCCTCGTCTCGGTGCTCGGGGAGGCTGGAATGATGACGCCGAGCGCGGGCGCCTCGGGCGGCATGTCGTCGTGCACGTAGGTGAGCCCTTCGGAGCACGGCGACGTGTTGCCGGCGCGGTCGGTGGCCGTGGCGTGGAAGGTGGGCCCGCTGTTCGGATCGACGCTCACCGGCGCGGAGAAGCCGCCCTCCGGCCCGGCGATGACCGCGGCGAGGGCCTCGTCGCTGCAGTCGGCGCTGCCGTACACCGTCACGGTGGACTCCGGCTCGGCGGTGCCCTGGAGGGCCGGGGTCGTCACCGTGCCCGAGGGGCTCCCCGGCAGAGAGCCCGTGAAGACCGGCGCCTCGGGCGCGACCCTGTCGCACTCGAGGTCAGAGCCGACGCAGAGCCCGCCGTCGCAGAGATCGGGGCCGGTGCAGTCGACGCCGTCGTCACAGCTCTGCCCGTCAGCGGCCCCGGTGTCGTGGGCGCAGTCCCCGGTCTCCGCGTCACAGCTGTCGACCGTGCAGGCGTCCGCGTCGTCGCAGTCCTTGAGCGCCCCGGGGACGCAAGCTCCTCCCTCGCAGGTGTCGGGCGTGGTGCAGAGGTCGCCGTCGTCGCACAGCTCCTCGTTGAAGCTGTGCTCGCAGCGCTTCTCGGAGCCGCAGGCGTCGGCGGTGCAGGGGTTGGAGTCGTCGCAGTCCTCCGCGGTGGCGCAGCAGCCGTCGCCAGCGACAGCCTCGTGCACGCACCCTCGCTCCCTCTCGCAGGTGTCGGTCGTGCAGGGGTTGCCGTCGTCGCAGTCGACCAGCTCGGCGGCGCAGGCGCCGGCCGCGTCGCAAGCGCTGACCGTGCAGGGGTCTCCGTCGTCGCAGGCGCTGCCCTCGGGCGCGGGAGACCAGGCGCGGCGGTCGAGGTCGGGCCGGCACGCGCCGCAGGGCACGGTCGAGCTCAGGACGCCGGCCGCAACGCAGCCCTCGCCCTCGACGAGGCAGCCCACCTCGACCTCGTTGACGCAGGCGCCGGTGGCTGGGTCGCAGGCGTCGGCGGTGCAGGGGTGGAAGTCGCGGCAGATGCGGGGGAAGGCCCGGCAGAGGCCCTCGTGGCAGGTCGCCGTGGGCGCGCAGAGATCATCCGACGGACAGGGCGTGCCGTCGGGCAGGTCCATCACGACGCAGCTCCCCGTGGCCGGGTCGCACCGCAGCGGCCGGCAGAAGTCCTCGCCCTCGCCCTCGCACGTGACCACGCTCTCCGGGTCGACCACGCAGCGGTGCTCCGCCGGGTCCGCGCTCGACTTGTCGCAGAAGAAGACGCCGTTGCAGGGGTCGCCGTCGTCGGGGCAGTCCCGGTCGTGGGAGCAGCACGGCCCGTCGCGAAGCGTGCCGCGGCAGACGCCCTCTTCGCAGAGGTCGTTGTAGGTGCAGGGATCGGCGTCGTCACAAGCGACACCGTGAGCGGGCTTGTGGGTGCAGCCGGCCGCCCGGTCACAGGCGTCGTGGGTGCAGGGGTCGAGGTCGTCGCAGGGGCCGCCCGGGTCCGCGACCCCCTCGTCGGTCTCCCCATCGCAGTCGTTGTCGATGCCGTCGCAGCGCTCCCACCCTTCGACGTCCACAACGCAGCAGTCGAGCATGCAGGTGGCGGGGCTCTCCCGCAGCGCCTTGCAGGGGCTGCACACCCTGTCGCCGCAGAAGCCGCAGTCGAAGGGGCAGGTCTGCGCCGTCTCGCCCTGCGCCGCCTCGCAGGTGCAGTTGCCGCAGCGGGCGCCGCAGTCAGCGGGGCAGCCCTCGGGGCCGCCGTCGCTGCCCTCGCACACGCCGTTGCCGCAGAGCTCACGCTTGCAGTCCTCGAAGCAGCTCACCGGGCTCTCGCCGGGGTCGCAGGTGCCGTCTCCGCAGCTCTCGCCGCAGTCCTCGGGGCAGAGATCTCTGGTCTCGCCGCAGGCGTAGCCGAGGCAGTATCCGTCCCCGCAGCTGGAGCTGCCCGTGGGGGAGAGGCAGCAGTCCTCCGGGCAGAGCACGAAGCTCTCTCCGCAAGGCGAGCAGACGCCGTCGCCGCACTCGGCGCAGTCACACGGGCAGGTCGAGAGGTCTTCGCCGGCGGCGGCGTCGCAGCTGTCGTCACCGCAGCCGCAGAAGCCGGTGAGGCCCTCGTCGGTCTCGCCGTCGCAGTCGTCGTCTGAGCCGTTGCACAGCTCGACGAGGCCCACGACCCGCTCGTTCTCGCACACGAGCCCGGCGCCTCCCGGCGCGCAGGTCCAGGTCCCGTTCGCGCAGGAGTCTTCGTCGTCGCCGTCGCAGGGCTCGTCGAGCTCCGAGAAGTCCTCGTCGGTCTCGCCGTCACAGTCGTCGTCCTTGCCGTCGCAGATGCTGTCGTCGGTCGCGACGGGCACGCAGCAGTCATCCGGGCAGGTGTCCTCGTGCTCCTCACGGCCCGGGCAGCGGTTGCACACCCCGTCTCCGCAGAAGCTGCAGTCCACGGGGCACCGCCGCCAGCTCTCGCCTCTCTCGCAGACGCAGTCTCCGCAGCCCGGCGCGCAGTCCTCCGGGCAGGCGGCGGGCCCGCCGTCGGTGGGCTCGCAGACGCCGTTGCCGCACTCGTCGCGCTTGCAGTCGTCGGGGCAGGCGTAGGGAGCCTCCCCGACGTCGCAGATCCCGTTGCCGCAGTCCTTGTCGCAGTCCTCGGGGCACTCGGCCGGGGTCTCGCCACAGCCGTAGCCGAGGCAGTAGCCGTCCCCGCACTCATTGGGCCCCTCCGGCGTGCGGCAGCAGTCCACCGGGCAGCTCTCCGGGCCCTCGCCGCAGGGCGAGCAGAAGTCGTCGCCGCAGACCTTGCAGTCGCAGGGGCATGAGTACAGGTCTTCGCCACCTTCGGCGGCGCAGACGCCGTCCCCGCAGTCACAGAGATCGATGTCCTCGTCGGTCTCTCCGTCGCAGTCGTCGTCGAGGGCGTTGCAGGTCTCGGCCGCAGGGGTCCTGGCGTCGCAGGGCGCGAGGCCGCGCTCTCCGAGGCAGATGATCTTCCCCTCGCAGGTGCCGTGCTCATTGCTCTGCTCGCAGGGCTCCTCGTCCCCTTCGGTGCAAGCCGGCTCCACGTCGGGGGCGTCGGCTGCCACGTCCACGACGTCCGCCTCGTCCGGCCCCGGCGTATCCGCGGCGCCACGGTCCACGGGCTCCTTGGAGTCGGTCAGGGTGGGCGCGTCGGCGACGTCCGCCTCCCCTCCCGAGACGTCGACCTTGACCGGCTCACCTTTCGCGTCCTCCGCGGGGCTCTCGCCCCCCGTACCGCAGCCCGACCACAGCGCGGCCAGCGAAACCACAAAGATCCCGTTGAGCCGTGAACGAGAGATCTTCATTTGCATTCTCCAGGGGCCCGGGCTTCTACAAAAACGGGGCGCAAGGTTAGCAGGATGGCGCACCGACTTACAGCCCGGCGGAGTGCCCGGAATCCGCCGCCCCGGGACCAAGCGCTAGGACGCAGAGGCGCGGTGGCGCAAAAGGGGGAAATCGAGGGCGGGTGCGGTGGCGAGCGCGCTCGATGCCTCAGCCCGAGAAGCCCGCGCGCAGCAGCATCAGCCCGGCGAAGAGCAACACGGCGAACACGGCCGCCTGGAAGGTCCGTTGGTGGATGCGGCGGTGCATCCACTCGCCGGCGACCATGCCGGCCATCAACGGGATCACGGCGAGAGAGAGGAGACGCAGTGAGTACGGCTCGAAGGCGTCGCTTATGGCGTAGCCCGTGAGCAGCACCACGCACAATACGGCCCAGAGCGTGCTCAGCGTCGCGCGGAAGCGGGCCTTGTCTCCGAGTTGCCTGCCGGCCAAGTAGACCGCGAGGGGGCCGCCGGTGGAGAAGGCACCGTGCATGATGCCGGCGACGCCGAGCAGGAGCCAGCGCAGCGGCCTCGGCAGCGGGGCGCCCTGCCGTGCGTCCTTGGGCATGAGGCGGATGAGCTCGCGGATCGAGATCACGGCCACGAATGCTCCGAAGATACCCTTGAGGAGGGTCTCGTCCGCGGTGGCGAAGACCCAGAGCCCGATGGGCATGCCCATGATCATGGCGGGCAGGATCTCCTTGAAGAGCAAGGGCTTGTCGATGTGGCGGCGGTATCGCGTCGCGAGGTAGACGGCCAGGACGAGGTTCAGCGGCACGAAGCCCGGGAGGATCGTTCGGACCGGGAGGACGAAGGCGGCGAGGGCCACGGTCACCACGGTCGCGCCGAAGCCGAGGGTCGCCTCGACCGAGAAGGCGCAGAAGACCACGCCGCAGAAGATGATCTCTGCTTCCGTCACGCCCCGGTCTCTATCAGACCCGGGCGGCGCGGTAGATCTCGACCTTCGTCAAACCCGCGCCGCGCGGTAGATCTCGAAGGCCTCGCGGCTGCTCTTGGTCGGCAGGCCCTCGAAGTCACGCTTGAGCCTGGCGTTGCCGAGGACCGGCCGGTGCTCGAGGAAGACGACCTGCTCGGGGCCGTGGGGGCTCAGCCCGAAGCGGCGGAGCAGCCCGAGGATCCTGCGGAGCCTGTCGGGCGGGAGGGCGAGGTAGCGGCGGCCGAGGGCGGCGGCGATCTCCCTGAGGGTGAGGGCGCCCTCTCCCGACACGTTGTAGACTCCGGTCTGAGCTCCGAAGACGCCCTCTGCGATGCAGGCGACGAGATCTTCGTCCCAGATGAAGCAGAAGGGCGTGGCCGCGCCCTTGACGCCGACGACGACCCGGCGCTCGAACATGGCCGTGACCGGGCCGCGGGTGTGCTCCCCCACGACCGTGCAGACCCGGAAGACGAGCTGCTCCACCTCCGGGTGCTCGGAGGCGAAGCTTTGGAGCTCGTCCTCGACGAGGCGCTTGAGCCAGGCGTAGGGGAAGGCCTCGTTCCCGCGCAGGGGGTCCTCCTCGCTCAGCAGCGGCGAGTTGTCGGCGTGGTAGCCGTAGGCCGCCCCGCTGCTCGTGAAGACGAGCTTCTTCACCCCGGCCGACGCACAGGCCGCGAGCAGGTTGCGGGCGCCGCCGACCTCGAGGGCGAAGAGCTCCTCGCGGCTCTGCCCCTTCTTCGGGCTCAGCACCGCGGCGAGGTGGACGACGGCCTTCGTCCGGTGTCGAGCCAGGAGATCCGCGAGGCTGGGGGCGCCGATGTCGGCGGTCTCGTAGCGGACCCCGGGGACTCGCTCCTCGGGGGTGGGCGGGCGGATGTCGAGCGAGACCACCGGGCCTTCGGCGCGCGAGTGCGACGCCAGGGCGGCGACGACCTTCTTGCCTACGTAGCCGAGCCCCCCCGTCACGAGGACGGAGGCGCCGTCAGCCCCGGGGCTCATTGTGCATATCCTTGAACTCCTTGAGGTTCGGAGCCCAGAGGTGGGCGACCGGATCGACATCGACGTGCACCACCGCCGGCAGGCCCGAGGCCAGCGAGCGCCTCAGCGCGCCCTCGAGGCCCGCGGGGTCCGAGACCCGCTCGCCGTGGGCCCCCATGCTCCGAGCGAGCACGTCGAACTCGATCTCCGAGAGGTCCGTCTTGATCGTCTCGTCCTCGGAGAGGCGCTTCTTGATCAGCGTCTTCAAGGGCTTGAGCGCGAACTGCTGGTTCATCTTGACCATGCCCCACTGGCGATCGCAGAGCACGATCCACACGACCTGCAGGTTGTTGCGCACGGCGGTCTCCACCTCTTGCGGGTGGAAGCCCATGGCCCCGTCGCCGAGGATGCAGTAGGCCTGCTTCCCGGGGCAGGCGGCCTTCGCGCCGAGAACCTGCGACACGCCGGCCCCGAGCATGCCCATCTTGAAGGTCGTCACCACCGCCCCCGGGCTCCTCACCTGGTGGTAGAAGTGAGTCCAGACGGCGGTGTTGCCGCCGTCCACGACGAGGATCGCGTCGTCGTCGAAGACCTCCATGCAGGTGCGCGCGACCACGGCGGGGTGCATGGGGCTGCGGTCGTCGAGCTTGTCGTCGAGCTGGGCGCGGCGCTTGCGGGCGAGGGCCTGGAGGCTCTCTACCCAGGGCGCGCGGCCCGACGGCGCGGGCACACCGGTCAGCGCGCCGCCCAGAGCGCGGAGGAAGGCGCCCACGTCCGCCTGGACCGCCACGTCCACCGGCCGTATGCGGCCGAGGCAGTCCGGGTCGACGTCCACCTGCACGAGGAGCTGCTTGCCGGCCGGGGCCCAGTACGGCGGCTTGCCCCACCAGTCGGTCTCGCCGAGCCGGGAGCCCAGGACCAGGACCAGATCGGCCTGGTTGCGGGCGCGCTCGAGGGCCTCGAGGTATGGCATCGGCAGCGAGAGGGGGTGCCTCTCGTCCACGACCGCCCGCGCGGCCCAGCTCGTGGTGATCGGGATGTGCTGCGCCTCCGCGAGGGCCATCATGTCGCGGAAGGCTCGGGCCCAGATCACCCCCGAGCCGGCGTGGATGAGGGGGCGCTGGGCCGAGCGCAGGAGCTCCGCCACCTCGTCTATCTGCGCGGCCGACGGCTCGAGGGCCGCCGTGGGGCGGTACTGCTCGGGTGCGCGCATCCAGGCGGGGTTGGGCGCGACAGCACCGTTCATCAGGTCTTCGGGCACGTCGAGGTGGACCAGGCCGGGGCGCCCCGTAAAGCACTGCCTCAGGGCCATGCGAGAGATCTCGGCCACCCGGTCCATGGAGGGCACCGTGCAGCTCCACTTCGCCATGGCGGCGATGGCCTCGCACTGGGGGAAGCACTGGAAGGTCCCGCCGCGATCGGGGCCCGTGATCGGGTTGCGCCGCGAGCTGGTGACAAGGAGCACGCGGTTGCCCTCGGCGTTCTCCACGGCGACCCCGGGCAGCGCGTTTGCCACGCCGGGACCGTTGCTCGCCATGCAGACGCCGAGCTTCCCCGTCAGCCGCGAGTAGGCCCCCGCCATGTGCAGCGCGCTCGTCTCGTGCCTCGGCGTGACGATGTCGACGCCGTGCTTTCCGAGGGTCGAGTAGAAGCCGAAGTAGCTGCCGTCGATGATGCCGAAGACCTTCTCGACACCTTCGGCCGCCAGCATCGCGGAGATGATCTCTCCGCCCTTGACCTTCTTGGCTTCGAGCTTTGGGGCTGCGGACATGTGCGTCTCCGTCGTGGCTTCCGAAGGGCTCAATGGCAGACTTTAACCGATCGGTCAAGCGAAAGCGTCGCGGCGCTCAGGCAGGACTGCTAGTCTCGTGGCCGCCGCTGGAGACGGAGCCCCTCATGAAGTCACGCCCGATCGCCGTCATCGCCCTGCCCTTCCTCCTCGCTGTCGCCCTCGTGGGCCTCGGCTGCGCCGACGTCGGAGACGAAACGACAACCAGCGCCGACAAGGACGAAGGCACGCCGAGCGGGACCGACGGCGGCACGGTGGACACGGGCTCGAGACCCTGGGAGCAGCCCGCGGACGTACCGCCGGGGGTGGACCCCGGGCCCTCCACGCAGCCGGGAAAGGACACCTCCGGGCCCGTCGGGCCGCCCCAGCCGTGGGGTGAGTGCGACGACAAGCGCCCCTGCCCCGACGGCAAGATCTGCTCCGAGGACCGTCGCTGCATTCGCGAGCCGAGCACCTGCCTCGACGAGGACGGCGACGGCTACGGGCACGGCTGCCCGGCTGGCAAGGACTGCGACGACAGCAACCCCGAGGTGCACCCCGGCGTCGAGGAGGACGCCTTCACACGGTGCGGCGACGGGGTCGACGACGACTGCGAGGGCGGCGACGTGCCCTGCGGCGAGGTCGACGGCGACGGGGACGGCACGACGGAGAAGGCCGGAGACTGCGACGACAACGACCCCGCCGTGAACCCGGGCGCGACCGAGGTGCCCTACAACGGCAAGGACGACGACTGCAACGCCGCCACGAAGGACAACGACCTCGACGGGGACGGCTACCCGAAGATCGAGGGGGAAGGCGGCGACTGCGACGACTCCGACCCCGCGCGCAACCCCGACGCCCGCGACGTGCCGGGCAACGGGGTCGACGAGGACTGCGACGGTGAGGACGCTCCGGCCATCGAGGTGGACGGGGACGGCGACGGGGTGAGCCTCGCGGCCGGGGACTGCGACGACGAGGACCCGGCGGTGAAGCCGGGGGCTGCCGAGCTGCCCTACAACGGCAAGGACGACGACTGCGACGAGGCGACCCCGGACACCGACCTCGACGGGGACGGCTCGCGCCGCCCGGCCGCC
>CAZQPP010000262.1:0-11328 GCA_964594295.1 uncultured Myxococcales bacterium
GGTGCCGGGCTCGCCCTCGTCGGCGTTGACGACGAGGTAGACGGGCTTGTCGCTGCCTTTGGGCAGGAAGCCCCACTTGACGCCGGCCGGGAAGCCGGCGCCGCCGCGGCCGCGGAGGTTGGCCTTGACCACCTCCTCGCGGATCCAGTCGCGCGGCTTGTTCAGCCACTTGCGCAGCTTGGCGTAGCTCCCGGCTTTGCGGGCCACGTCGAGGCGCGAGTAGTCGTTGCCGACGTCTCCACGGTAGAGGATCGGCTTGAAGCCGTCGGGCAGCGGCATGGTCTCAGGCCTCCTGCTCGGCGGGGGCTTCTTCGCCGGCACCCGATCGGAGCTTGTCTATCAGCTCCGCCAGGGACTCGGGCGTCAGCTCCTCGTGGTAGTCCCAGTTCACCTGCACCGCCGGAGCCGCCTCGCAGGCCGCGAGGCACTGCACCTCCTCACAGGAGAAGACCCGGTCGTCGCTGACCTCGCCAGGACCTATGCCGCACTTCTCGCGGATCACCCCCAGCAGCTCGTCCGAGCCGCGGAGATAGCACGAGACGTTGGTGCACACCTGGAGGTGGAAACGCCCGACCGGCTCCTTGCGGAGCAGGGTGTAGAAAGTCGCCGTGTTGAGTACTTGCGAGGGCGGCACCTCGAGGCGCTGCGCCACGTAGCGCATGGAGTCCTGCGTCAGGTGGCCTTCCTGATCCTGCACCAGGTACAGGGCCGGGATAAGTGCCGCCATTCGCTGGCCTTCTGGGTAGCGCTTCAGGAGAGCTTGGAAGCCCGCCTCGCTTTCATCGCTGAACGCAAAGCTCATGGACCCGGGAAACCCTTGGAAACACGCGGACTTACGTAAATGGACCGCGCGGACGCACGACGCTAGAACACGGGGAGGCCCCTGTCAAATGGGGCCAGGCCGAGTCTGAACCCTACTCCGAGCAGTCCTCCAACTCCGCGATCCATGTGCGGAACAGGTCGGCGGCCTCGGTGTCCGGAATAGACACGGCCATCATCGGCATGCGCCAGCGATCGTCCTCGCTGAGCATTCTCACGAGCAGGAGGCTCCGCGCCGGCGAAGGGCCAGGCATCGCCCGCCTAGATGTCGCGCGCGGGCGCCCCCGTAATCATGTACTGGGTGGCCTTGCGGAGGTGGCTCCTCTCCGCCTCCACCAGGTTGTCGAGGACCTTGTCCTCGCCGAGAGCCTCACGCAGGGCCTCGTAGTACTGCAGGGTCGACTTCTCCAGCTCCACCACCGCGGCGAGGCAGTCCTCGCGGGTCTCGATCTCGTCTACGGCCCGCGTCAGGTCGTTGGGCCTCGCGAAGAAGAGCGAGCGGGTCTCCGCCGAGGCGCCCGGAGTCGACATCTTCTGCTCGGCCCTCGGGAGCGACGCCCAGGCACGCCTCCGCGCCGGCGACTTCGACCTCGCCCTCGGCGTGTTCCCGGAGCTCGCCCCCGACCTGACCAGCCAGACCTTGTTCCACGAGGACTTCGTGTGCCTGCTGCGCCGCGGCCACCCGGCCCTCTCAGACCAGGCCCGGGAAGCCCCGCTGGCGCAGGACCTCGAAGAGGGCGGCCGTGGCGGTGTTGGCCAGGTTCAGGCTGCGGATGGCGTCGTTGATGGGCAGCCGGAAGAGGCGGTCCGGGTACTCCTCGCGGATCTCCTGATCGAGGCCGGTGGTCTCGCGCCCGAAGATCAGCCAGGGGGCCTCGGGGTAGGAGACGTCGCTGTAACGCCGCGGCGCGCGCGCGCAGAACATGAAGACGCGCTCGCGCTCCACGCCGGCGAGGGCGGCCGAGAGGCTGGGGTGGCGCCGCCACCAGACATCGGGCCAGTAGTCCAGGCCGGCCCGCCGCACCTTGCGGTCGTCCATGTCGAAGCCGAGGGGCTCGACGAGGTGCAGGACCGAGCGGGTGCCCGCGCACAACCGGGCCACGCTCCCGGTGTTGCCCGCGATCAGGGGCTCGACGAGCACGACGTGGGCGTTGACCCGTTCCCCTTCGGGGGGAGGCACCTGGGGGAGATCGGCCAGCGTTCCCTCCTAGTCCGCCCGGTGGAGGGCCTCCACGGGGTCGAGGCTCGCGGCCCGCCGGGCCGAGAATCGTGTAGCCAGCCAGGTCCCTGCGAGGGTGGCCGCGACCACGAAGACCACCGACTCGGGGCTCCAGCGCACGGGCAGGCTCTCGATGAAGTAGATCTCGGCGTTGAGGTCCAGGGGGTAGGCCCGCAGCACGGCGCAGGCCGCGAGCCCCAGCACGACCCCGATGATCGAGCCCGAGGTGGCCGTGAACAGGCCCTGGGCGCGGAACACGCGCTGCACCTGGCGCCGGCTGGCGCCCATGGCGCGCAGGATGGCTATAGCCGGGGTCTTCTCGTGAATGAGCATGATCTGAGTGCCCACCACGTTCGAGGCGGCCACGAGCACTATGATCAGGAAGAAGATGGTCAGCACGACCCGCTGCAGGCGTATCGCCCCGAGCAGGTTCTGGTTCATGCGCCGCCAGTCGATGAGCTTGAAGCGAGGGTCCGGCCCCAGATCGAGGGCGGTCGAGCGGAGCAGGCGACCGAGGCGGGAGGAGCGCTCGATCAGATCGACGGCGCCCAGGGGAGGCCCGGCGGGGAACTGGCTGACGCCTCCCGAAGCTACCCTTCGGGCGCGAGTCGACGCGTCGGCGAGGCCGGCGAGCAGGTCGGGCATGCCGTAGGGGTCGAGCTTGCGGCGCAGGGCGCGGACCATGTCGTCCGTGCGCCCGACGTCTCCTATTCGGACCTCTACCCAGCGCACCACGTCACCCCGGTTGAAGAACCGTTGCACGGCCCCGAGATCCGCGAGGGCGAAGCGGTTGTCGAACTCGTGGAAGCCGGAGTGCAGCACACCCGCGACGCGGAAGCGCGACACCGTGGGGGCCATGCCGAGGGGGCCGACGCCTTGACCCTCGAGGCCGCGCAGGGGGGTCATGAGCCTCAGCTCCCCGCCCGGCTTCGCCCTCAGGCGCGACGCGATGGTGCTGCCGAGCAGCACCCCGGGCAGCGGCAGGGAGGGCAGGGCGATCCACGAGCTGCGCTCACCATCGGCCTCGTGCACGGTCTCTCCCCGCGGGCCGGTCCTCACCCGGAACGTGCCCCGCTCCGGCCAGTACACGCGAGCGCTGGAGGCCACGTCCGCCGGGCTCTCGGGCTCGGTGACGTCGAGACCGGGGAGCGGGCTGCCTTGCGCGTCGAGCACCACCGTGCGCACCCAGCCGCCCTTCACGACGAGCTTGAATCCCGCCGGCTCGCCGCCCTCGCCCCGGGGGGAGTCGGCGCCGACCTCCGCCTCGCAGCTGAGGGTGCCCTCCGGGAGCAGCCCGGGGCGGGAGAAGCCGCCGCCGCTCGGGATCTCGAATTCCCGGTCGATGCCGCCGCTCCTGCACCGCAGCTTCATGGCGACCGGCCCGGCCAGGATGACGCGGTCGAAACCCGAAGAGGGCCGGGCCCAGATCGGCTGCGCGACGCGGGCCACCGGCGCGTCGGCGGGGCCCGTGACCAGCACCTGGGCGACCACGCCCTCGTGCCCGCCGCGCAGCGACACCACGCCGTCCTCGACCGTCGCAGAGACCGGCATGGCGAGCTGCGGCAGCTCTCCGCCTCCATCGAGGGCCGTCGCCAGCCTCTCACCCAGCCGGGAGCCGCTGAGCGGGAGCCCCTTCAGCACGACCTCGGTCCTGCGGTCTCGGTGGACCGCCATGAGCTCGTCGTAGGTTGAGGGCAGGGCCTCGACGACGCCCGGCACGGCGCCAAGCTCTCTGGCGACCTCGCGGTGACGCTCGAAGCCTATGCCGCGGGGCAGCACCACCATGTGCGGGTAGAGCGAGAGGATCTTCTCCTCGAAGGCCCGGCCGAAGCCGTCGCTGATGCTGAGCACCACCACCAGGGCCGCGACGCCGAGGGCCACGCCGGCGATGGAGATGCGGCTCACCACCGAGAGGTAGCGGTGACGCACCCCGCCCAGGATGCGCCAGGCGACGAGGAAGGTGAAACGCATGGGGAGCGGTCAGCTCTCAGCTTTCAGCGTTCAGCCTTGTCGGACCCAGCCGCCTAGTTGCAGCCTTCGACCTGCCCGCGCACGTCGATGTTCAAGAAGGGGTTGAAGCAGTACTCGAGGCTGAAGCCGGTGCCGTCGTTGATCACGAAGCTGTCCTTGACTTCGGCCTTCACGCGGGACGCGAGGTGGCGCCACGCCACGAAGTAGGCCGTGTCGACGACGACCATGCCCCTCGAGAGGCCGGTCTGCTCGCCGTCGCCGATGCCGCTGTTCCAGCTCCAGGCCCACGGCGGGCGGCCCGCGTAGCTCGACTCGGCGAGGTGACGGGCGAACTCCGCGGGGAACTGGGTGCCCGCGCCGGGGCGCCCGGCCGGGTGGCTGCCCTCTCCGTAGGTGAAGTACTCCTCCCAGAGCTCGCTGGTCTGCACCTTGTTGCGCCTGAGCCACCAGGCGTCGAGGAGGTCGACCAGCTCGTAGCCCACGTCGGCGGTCGGGATGACCCACTTGCCGCCCTGCTTCTTGATGGAGTCGGCGTTGAGCTTGCGGACGAGCACCGTGCCTTCCTGGTTCTGCGCGCTCGTCAGGTGCTGGCGCAGGTTCTCGTCGAGGCGGCACAGGCGCTGCCCGAGGGCGCTGTGCCCGTCCCAGCTCCACAGACAGGACTCGTGGCTGCTGGCCGGCAGGTATGCCTCGAAGGGGCGCGGCCCGGAGGCGTCGCCCGGGAACCAGTCAGCAGCGCCGAAGTGGAACTCGATGTCCTTGAAGAGGCTGGAGTCGGGGCCGAAGGTGAAGACCTCGGTCGAGGTCGAGGTCGTGCGGAACAGGAGCGTGATCAGCTCGGGCTCGCTCGTGGACTTGCGCACCGTGAGGATCGCCCCGGCGGCGTCGTTCGGCACCGGCGCGCCGCCGACCGTCTTTCGCTGCGGCCAGTAGTAGACGTAGGTGATGAAGTAGTGGCTCTTGGTCTCGCTGGCGATCCAGTGGACGGCGGGCTTCACCTCGAGGGTCTGCGTCTTGAGGTGGGTGACGTTGTTGGTGGTGTCCCAGTTGCCGTCGAGGTCCACCTTGGTCGGTATGTCGAACTGGGGCTCGCTCTTCTCGAGGCCGACGTAGAGCTTGGGAGCGTGCTTCTGCGCCAGGCTCTTGTGGGTGTCGCGGAAGCCGGGCGGCGCCGTGTAGAAGGTCACCGGGTCGGTCGCCTCGAGCTCGTTGCCCGCGAGGTCCTTCGCGAACTGGTTCAGCTTCAAGGTGTAAGGCGAGGCCGGGAAGAGGGGAGGCTTGGGGGTGAAGGTGACCTTGGTGAAGTCGGCGCTGAGGGTGCGGGCCCCGTCGACCTGCTGGCCGTTGACGTCCTCGAGGATCATGGAGACCTTGCCGATGGAGCCAGCCCTCATGGGCTCGCTGAAGGTTATCTCCACGGTGAAGGGGATGGTCACGTTGACCGCGCCGTGGGGCGGCATGACCTGCATCACCTTGGGCGGCGTGATGTCGGGGATCAGGTCGGTCGGCTGGCCCGGGTCCTTGGACTTGCCGGGGTCCAGGGAGGTCCTGGTATCCCGGGCGTCCTTGCTGGCGTCGCCGCCCGTGGTGCCACCGTCGGTGACGCGCACGCAGCTGCTGCCTATACAGACGAAACCCTGCTCGCAGTCGGTGGAGTTCGCGCAGCCGCTCTCCTCGCCGCAGCCGGCGGCGAAGATCGCGAAGGCCGCGAAGAGGCAGGTGATAAGGCGGTTGGTTCTTCCCCGAACGAGCATGGCGGCCTCCGAATGAAATCGACCATGTAGGACCGGGGAGTCTAGGTACGCCGCCTTCTAGGTGTCAAACGCGGGCGCGCAGAATCATCAGGGCCTTTCCCCGGAGTTGACCCAGCTTCGCCCTCGTGCCAACTTCGCCGGCACCTTGGAAGAGATCTCCCAGCAGCGTCTTGTCGAGATCGTGGTCGAGGAGATCTGCCGCCGCTACCCGGGCTGGCAGAGAGGCTCGCCGCTGCCCTCGAGCCCCGCTGGGCCGGGCCCCGACTTACCGGCCTCGGGCCCGGGCCGGGGAGTGACGGCCCTTCCGGGCCAGGGCGGCTGCGGCTCCGATGCGTCCCCCACGAGCCCATGCCACGCCGGCAAGGGCGAGTGCACTGGTTGCGGCTGGAGCGTAAGCCGGAGGCCGGACGACGCGCGCAAGATAGTCGCCCTCGGCGCATCCCGGCTGTCAGCGCGCCCAAAGGTCGCCGGCGTCGTCCCGCCCGACCTCGCGCGGACCATCGACCACACGCTCCTGAAGGCGGAGGCCACCCGCGAGGACCTCGACAAGCTCTGCGAGGAGGCCGCGCGCTACGGCTTCGCCTCGGTCTGCGTGAACCCGACGCACGTCCGCTACTGCTACGCCAGGCTCGCCGGGACCGACGTCATGGTCGTCACCGTGGTCGGCTTCCCCCTCGGCGCCACGAGCACTGCCGCCAAGGTCTGCGAGGCGCGCAAGGCGGTCGAAGACGGCGCCTCCGAGATAGACATGGTCTTGAACATCGGCCTGCTCAAGTCTCGCGACTACGAGACGGTCGTCGACGACATCGCTCGCGTGGTGAAGGCCTCACACCCCAAGCCGGTAAAGGTGATCCTCGAGACCTCGAGCCTGAGCGAGCACGAGAAGGTCATCGCCTGTGCCCTGTCGAAGTGCGGCGGCGCTCACTTCGTGAAGACCTCCACGGGCTTCGGCGGAGGCGGCGCGACCGCGGCGGACGTGGCCTTGATGAAGGCGGTGGTCGGCGAGGAGATGGAGGTCAAGGCCTCCGGCGGCATCAAGAGCTACGAGGACGCCGTGAGCATGATCGAGGCCGGCGCCACCCGCATCGGGGCAAGCGCGTCGGTGGTGATCGTGGCCGGACCGAGCGAAAAAAGGACACGAGGACGCAAGCGGCCGGTGGCCAGCGGGCTCTACTGACGCTCTGCTTCTCACCGCGGCGCACACAGAGGGCGCAGGGGAGCCTGACTCTCCAAAACGAATACCTCCGCGGTCTCAGCGATCTCTGCGGTGAGTCCGCTCGTTTGCCCGGGATCTTTGGGAGGTAACTGCCGAAGCGCCGGAAGGAGGGGCGCCGGCGGCTTCGCGCGTCACGACCCCGAGAAGGTACCGGCGACGCCTCTTCGACCCGCCGCACAAAGGGATGCCGCTTCGCTTGTTGTCGAGGGCGCCGAAGTCTGCAATAAACATCTGTATGAGGGAGCTCATGCTGCCACGGACGAGGGTCGTGGAGCGTGACAAGCTTGGTTTGCCCGGCCTCGAGCCGCCTTGAACCCAATCAGGAGCTTCGACTTGCATGACCGACGCCCACTGTTGAGCGCAGGCCAAAGGGCCCGTCGCGGGCGTTCGCGCGTCGAGGAAGAGCCGTCAGGGCCCAGCGACTACTCCGCCGACCCGGTGAGCCGGATGATGCCCGAGCTCAGCGTGGTGCCGCCTGCCCACGCCGTAGCCCCCAAGGTGCAGTCGGAGCCGGACGTCGCGAGGGGCGAGTCGACTTTCCAGGAGCCTTACCCGATCTGCAGCGGGCGGGAGAAGCGAAGGGGCGAGCGGCGAGTGCGGGCGCTGAGCAGGCGCACCCTCGATCCCTAGGACTCGTCCCCGTTGCTGCGGGAGCGCGGAGCCTGAGGCACGGGACCGGCCACCCGCGCAGGAGCGGTTCCGGCTTCTGGTCGCGGATCCAGGAGGCGCTACACTTAGGCCACGATGTTCCGCAGAGAATCACTGCCGAAACGCCTGCTCCTCGCCGGCGCGCTCGCGGCGCTCCTCGCGGCGCTCCTCGCGGCGACCTGCTCCAGGGAGCCCTCGGGCTGCCGCACCGCCTTCGACTGTGCCGCCAACCAGATCTGCGTCGAGGGGCGCTGCGCCACCGCGGCACCGAGCGCCTGTACGAGCGCGGCGGACTGCGGCGAGGGGCTGGAGTGCGCCGGGGGCACCTGCCGGAGGGCGAGCGGGGGCGTGTGCTCCTGTCTGCCTTCGGACCCCTGCACCGCGCTCACGCCGAGCTGTGTCGGCCCCACGAGACCACCCGACGCCGGCGGCACCGGTGGGGAGGACGGCGGCTCACCCGACGGCCACTGCACGCGCGACTCCCAGTGCATCGACAGCTCGCCCTGCCACAAGGGCGTTTGTGCGGAGGGCATCTGCACGCTGAAGCCGCTAGCCGGGGTGCCCGGGTGCTGCTCCACAGACGAGGACTGCGAAGACGGCGACGACTGCACGCTAGACGTCTGTCAGGCAGACAGGTCCTGCGGCTACGGGGCGGACAAGGAGGCGGGGTGCTGCCTGCAGAACGCCGACTGCGACGACGGTGATCCGTGCACCGTCGACGTCTGCGCCGGCGAGACCTGCGACCACCTGTCCGGCGGCTGCTGCACCGACGATCTCGGCTGCGACGACGGCGATCCGTGCACGGTGGACACCTGCCACGGCGGGACCTGCGCCTTCCAGCCGCCCACGGGAGCGTGCTGCCGGGGGGACGAGGACTGCGACGACGGCGACCCCTGCACGCGGGACTCCTGCGTGGGCGGGCGCTGCATGTCGGGGACCTTCGACCAATGCTGCAGCAGCGCCGCGGAGTGCACGGGCGGCTCCCTGTGCAGCACGGCGAGCTGCGTGGACTCGGTGTGTGTCTACCAGCCCGTGGTCGGCTGCTGCAGCGCCGACACGGACTGCTTCGACGCCGACGGCTGCACCCTCGACGTGTGCAACGAAGGCACCTGCGCAAACCCGGTCAAGCCCAACTGCTGCATCCACGAGGGCCAGTGCCCGCCGCGCCCGTGCCACAGCCCCTCCTGTGTCTCGCAGATCTGCGTGTACGCGCCCGTGCCCGGCTGCTGCCTGTCAAACAAGGACTGCGACGACTCGAACGCCTGCACCCGCGACATCTGCCGAGAGCAGAGGTGCTCGCGGCAGGTGAGCCAGCTGGAAGGCTGCTGCCAGTCGTCTTCGAGCTGCGCCCCCAGCCCCTGCCGCGAGGCCGAGTGCCTCTCGCATCACTGTGTCTTCTCCGAGGCGCGTCCGGGATGTTGCGCCACCGACGCCGACTGTGACGACGGCGATCCCTGCACCGCAAACCGCTGCCTGGAGGGCAACTGCCTCGACGAGGTGTTCACCGGCGCGGGCTGCGGCGACGGCGCCGCCTTCTTCGAGGACTTCGACGGGCCCCTGCTCGGGTGGAGCTTCGTCGCGCTCGTCGACGAGACCTCTCACGTGCGCTGGCAGCGCAGCGCGACCCGCTCCACGAGCCCCCCCTCGAGCCTGTGGTTCGGCAACTCCGAGAGCGGGACCTACGCCGGCGGAGACTTCCCGGTCGGGGGAGCCGCGACGAGCCGCCAGGTGACGCTGCCCGAGGCCGCACGGTTGAGCTTCGCGTTGTTCAAGGACACCGAGACGGTGACCACTCAGCGCGACGTGGTGACGGTCGAGCTCGTCACCAACGACGCGGTGAACCGGCTCTGGAGCTCGAGCCCGGACGGGGCCGACATCGGGAGCACCGGAGGCAGCTTCGTGACCTTCACCGTGGATCTCTCTGCCTTCGGCGGCACGGCGGGGAGGATCCGCTTCCGCTTCGAGTCCGTCGACGAGCAGGCGAACGCCTTCGAGGGCGTCTACGTGGACGACGTGCGGCTCGAGTAGGGTAGGGCGGCCGTGCTGTCCTGCCTTACTCGGTCCTCTTGGGCCTCGGCGGCCCCGGCTCGTCGCCGCTCCCGCTCACAACTCGGCGCCGTCCAGAGCCCATGCCGCAGGCCTCCCGCAACCGCTTGACCTCGTCGGAGCCGAGCTCTCGGACCTCGCCCGGGCGCAGGTCGCCGATCTCGACGGGTCCGTAGGCGGTCCGCACCAGGCGCAAGACGTCGATCTCTGCGTGCTCGAAGAGGCGCCGCACCTCGCGGTTGCGTCCTTCGGAGAGCAGCACCCGATACCAGCAGTTCTTGCGCGTCCTGCGCAGGAAGGACAGGTCCACCGGGGCGAGCGTGATCCCCTGATCCTCGAAGCCGCGCGCGACCTTCTGGGCCTCGCGGCGGGTCGGGTGCCCCTTCACCTTGACCTCGTACTCTCGGAGCAGGCCTCCCGAGGGGTGCATCATCGCGTTGGCAAGCTCCCCGTCGTTGGTGAACAGGAGGAGGCCTTCCGACGCGTAGTCGAGGCGGCCCACCGAGATGACCCGGGGATAGCCCCTGGGCAGGAGCTCAAAGACGGTGTGCCGCTGTTGCGGGTCGCGCGCGGTACACACGAAGGACTGAGGCTTGTTCAGCGCCAGCACGATCTTCGGGCCGGTGCCGGCCTCGACGGGCCGACCGTCCACCTCGACCTTGTCCTCGGAGGGATCGACGCGGGTGCCCGGTGTGCGCACTACCTCGCCGTTGATGCGGATGCGCCCCTCACGGAGCCACGCCTCCGCCGCCCGGCGACTGCACAGGCCGGCCTCCGAGAGGAACTTCTGGATGCGAACTAACGCCATGTTTTTGCCATGATCTTCAGTAGATAGGGAGAGCGAAGATCTGCATCAACAGCTTGAACAAGAACCTCATCGGCCACATCAGGATCGAGCCGGCGAAGTAGATGACCGCGATGAAGGCGACGGTCACCAGCATCGGGTTGCTCTCCATCATGTCCAGCCAACCCGTCGCGCGCCTCGGCAGGAGCCCACGCAGGACCCGAGAGCCGTCGAGGGGATAGACGGGCAGCATGTTGAAGAGGCAGAGCGCCAGGTTGAGGATGATAGTGTTGACCACGGCGCCGAGGATCCACTGCTCGACCTCGAGGTTGAGCACGAGCATGAGCTTCAAGGCCGCCGTGCACAGAACGGCGAGCACCAGGTTGCTCGCCGGCCCCGCGGCCGCGACGATCATCATGCCGGTGTTCATGGAGAAGCGTCTGGTCAGCCGCACCGGGCTCACCGGCACGGGACGGGCCCAGCCGAACAGGAACCCGGTGCCGCCCAGGATCATGATTATGGGGAAGAGCAAGGTCCCAAACGGATCGATGTGGGGGATCGGGTTCAGCGTTCGGCGCCCCTGACGGTCGGCTGTGTCGTCGCCCAGAAGCCAGGCGGACTGAGCGTGGGCGTACTCGTGCACCGACAGCGAGAGGATCAGGGGCACGAGGAAGACCACGAGCTGGGCGACTTGATCCATGAGCCTCTGGAGCGGAAAGGGCGGCGAAGCTAGCAGAGGGGGTGGACGCGGCCAAGCGGAGAGGGGGCGCGTTTTGCCGGGACGGCGGCACGCCCGTCAGGGGAGGCCCGCCCTGCACTTCCGATAAGGGATATTATGTAAACCTCCATTCCCCCTCGGCGCGCCGGAGGC
>CAZQPP010000263.1:0-11321 GCA_964594295.1 uncultured Myxococcales bacterium
GTCGAGACCGTAAGCATGACGAGGTCATAGCCGGCGAGGCGCGCGTTCTCCTCGCGTTCGTCGACCAGCGTGAAGCTGTGCTCGGCCCCGGTGGCCTGGTTGAAGCAGTCGCCCAGCGCCGCCAGGTAGGGCAGCGCCAGCTGGGGCAGGAAGGGCTGCCCGGCGCTGCGCTCCATCCGGTCGAGCATCGCTCCTGCTCCCAGGAGCCGCAGGGCGCTGCGCGTCGCCACGGAGGGGCTCCACTCGAGGTCGTGGGGGCTGCGGATCTTCGCGATCGCGATGCGGCTCATGGTCCTGCTCGCCTCCTCTTCGGGGGGTCACGTGCCGACCCTAGCGAGCAGGTGTCATGGAAATGTCATGGGCCGGGAGAGGGCCATGCTCCTCGAACAGGTCGCCGCGGAGCGGGCCGCGGGCTCCTGTGCTAGCCTGGGGCGGATGCGCAACCCCACACCCCCAAAGCCCGGCCCCGTGGACGACAAGATGAGGGCCTGGCGCTGGCGCATCCTTGCGAGCACGTGGTTGTGCTACGCGGGCTTCTACTTCTGCCGGAAGCCCTTCTACATCGCCAAGGCGAGCATGGGCGAGGAGTTCGGGTGGAGCGCGCCGATGCTCGGCCAGGCAGGCGCGGTCTACCTCATCTGCTACACCCTGGGGCAGTTCATGGCCGGGCTGCTCGGGGACAGGCTCGGCCCGCGGATCGTGCTCCTGAGCGGCCTCGCGGCCACCGTCGGGTGCAACGTGGCCTTCGGGCTGACCAACGGCTACGGCAGCCTGCTCGGCTTCATGGCCTTGAACGGCTTCGCGCAGGCCACCGGCTGGTCATGCACCGTCGGGACCATGGGCGCGTGGTTCCACCGGCGGGAGCGTGGCACCATCATGGGGGTGTGGGCCACGAACTACACGGTCGGGGGCGTGCTGGGGACCTCACTGGCCGCCTTCGTGCTCGGCGCCTACGGCTTCAGGTACAGCTTCTTCGCGGGCAGCATCGTCGTGGCGCTCGTGTGGGTCTTCTTCTTCTTCAACCAGCGCAACAAGCCCGAGGACGTCGGGCTGCCACCGGTCGCGGACGACGAGGAGGAAGAGGAGGAGGAGCCGGGCACCGAGGTGGGGGCCGCGGCCGGCGCAAGAGCCCCGGCGGCCTTCTGGACGCGCGCCGTGGTAACCACGGTGCTCATCGTGGGCTGCTTCTACTTCTTCGTGAAGTTCATCCGCTACACGCTGTGGTCCTGGGCGCCCTACTTCCTCCAGCGCGAGTTCGGCCTCGATGGGGACGAGGCCGGCTACGTGTCGGTGATCTTCGATCTGTGCGGTGTGGCCGGGGTCATCTTCGCCGGCTGGGCATCGGACCGCTTCTTCAACAGCCGCCGCGCCAAGATCTCCTTCCTGCTCCTGATCGCCATGTTCTTCTCCTGCCTGCTCATGTACACGCTCGGGGCGACGGCGACCTGGATCTTCGCGGCCACCATGGGGCTCGTCGGCTTCACCCTCTACGGCCCCGACTCCCTCATGACCGGAGCCGGCGCCATCGACATCGGCTCGGCCAGGCACGCGACCCTGGCCGCGGGCATCATCAACGGCATGGGCGCCGTGGGCTCCGTGGTGCAGGACCTCGTCGTGGGCGACATCTACGAGGCTAGCGGCGGCTCTCTGACCCCGATCTTCGGCATGCTCCTCGGGTGCTCGGTTGCGGCCGCGGCCCTGATGGGGGTCGTCCTGTGGCGCAACCGCCGCGCCGTGTCGGACGTCTAGTCCTCAAACAAGCGATCGTCAGTTGACACGGTGGCGGCCGGGAGACCGCGCGGCGGTTGCGCCTACCTCAGCACGGCCTCGTCGTGGAAGCGCCTCCCGTCGGGGAAGAAGCCGCGCGCCACGAGGCGGGCGCTCGGCCCGTCGACCTCGACCTCGACGTAGTGGTAGGCCCCGGCGGCGGCAGCCAGCCAGGCCATCGGGAAGGGGCCCTTCGCGGCCTCGTAGATCTCCGCGCCGCCTCCGCCGCTGATGACGTAGTGGACGCCGGCCGCCCGGTCCTCGCGCCAGCAGATCTCGGGGAACCGGATGCCGTCGATCACGCCCGTGTCGTCGCAGACTGCGCCCTCCCCCGGGCAGCCCGGATCGCCCTCGAGGCACAGGCCGGAGAGCGGGACGCTGCGGCCGTAGAAGTGGTTGTGGCCGGCGATCACGGCCCTGACCTTGCCGGGCCTGACTCCGTCCGGGCGCTCGAAGAGCGGCGCGAGGTTGCGGATCTGGATCTCGCTGCTGCCGTGCTTCCTCGCCGGCGCCGCCGTGACCATGGGCGCGTGGTTGAGCACGAAGACGTGGTCGATGCCCGACCACCCGGGGTCGCCCTCGCCCGAGAGCTGGCACTGCAGCCAGCGGCGCCCGCACAGATCGGGGGAGTCGCAGGGGGCCTTGGAAGAGCAGGCCTCGGCGGTGAGCTCCTTGCCCGACTTGGTGCTCGGGAGGGCGAGCGAGACGAAGCGGGCGTTCCCGTGGTCGAAGGCATACATGCCCGAAGGACCGGGGCGAAGGCCCCGAGCGTAGAACGCGTCGAAGAAGCTGAAGTAGTAGGCCATCTTCGGGCACTCAGGGCTGCCCACCTGCCAGTAGCCTTCGTGGTTTCCGGGCGCAGTCGCGAGGGGAAGCTGCTGGAGGAGCGGCCGAGCGGGCGCGAAGAAGCTGGAGATCCAGGCTCCCCAGTCGCAGCCGAAGTAGGCGTAGTCGCCGCTGTGCAGCACCATATCCGGCCCCGGCCGGCCCGCGCGGAGCTCGGCGGCGATCCGGTCCAGCATCTGGAAGGCCACCTGCTGGTGCACCCCGTTGAAGCCGATGAGGTCGCGCACGTCCCCGTAGGCGAAAAAGGAGAAGGGCTCCCTGCCGCCCGCCGGCACCGGGAAGGAGGTGCCTGCCATGCCGTACTCGAGGTCGGGCTTGCAGAAGTAGCGGTTGCGATCGCTGTACTTGTTGGCCGGGAGCTCGATGCCGTAGCAGATTCGCCGCCCGCGGCGTCCGTCCGGGGTCACGGGGATCGTCGCCGAGTAGAGGTAGGCGGGCGAGGGGGCGCCGTCGAAGGCGGGAGGCACGGCCCGAGCCGGGGCTCGTTTGCCTTCCGCGTAGAGGGTCTCCTCGTCGCAGCCGCCCGGGGGAGCCTCCGCGTAGACGACCGAGCTGTCGATCTCGCCGCCGGTGACGTAGCTGACCGCCACGCCCCCTCTCACGCCCGTCATCAGCCAGGGCCCGGCGGTCAGGATCAGGCCCGAGGGCAGGCTGCAGTGCTGGAGCGCAGATGCCGGGGAGATGCGGACGCGCTCGCCGGCCGACTGCGAGCCGAGCGCCTGTCCGGGCAGGACGGGCGAGGCGTCGACAGGGGCCCGCCCACGGCAGGCGCCGGCGAGCACGAGGACACAGACACAGACCGGGATCGCTTGCCGCCACAACATGGGCGCGAACACTACACCACGATCGGCGGGGTGCCTACCGCTCCTGGTCGGACTCGGCCTCGGCCGCGTCCCGGGCCCAAGCCCTGAGCTGGCGGCTGAAAGCGCCCTGGTGGCCTTGCTCGTCGACGCCGACGATGTCGCCGCGGAAGCAGTGCTCGCCGTCCGACTCTTCGGGCTCGCGGATCCTCAGGTGAACGAGCACGCGGCCCATGCTCTCCTTCGAGCGCGGCAAGATGACCTTGATCCGGCTGCCTGGCTGGGGGATCTGCTGCTCGGAGTAGATGAGGCAGCTCTTCCGGCTGACGGAGCGGAGCTTGCCGAGCAGCGAGACGTTTCCGATGCGAAAGACGGCCGGGGCGTCGACGCTGATCTCGCCTGTGCTCGAGGTCTGGGCTTGGAGGTCCGGCGTCGTGGCCCTCTCCGCAGGGGTCGGGGCTTGGAGGTCCGGCGTCGTGGCCCTCTCCGCAGGGATCTGGGCTTGGGGCTCGGGCGCCGGCGGTTGGGAGGCTGGAGGCGCGGCTCCCTGCTCGGCCGGTGGCTGCTTGGGAGGCGGCTCGGCCCGGCTAAGGGTCGGGGGCAGGGGCTTCACGCCGGGCGTGGTGTCTTCGCCGGCCTCGGGACCTTCTACCTGGACCTCCTCGATGCCCGGTCTTCGCAGGAAGACCTGGAGGCGCGCCCAGGAGGACTCCGCCGCCCGCGGATCGCCCATGCCGATCTCTTCGTCCGCGCTGCTCGGGGTGGCGAGCCCGCGGGGGACCTCGAAGCCCGGGCTCGACTTCTCTTCGCTTGCGAAGCCGCCGGGACCGAGGGTTCGGGTGCGGTAGCTGACCGCCGACCTGGTGCGCTGCGGCTTGACGGGCTGGTAGCCCTCCGCCGGGTCCCCGAAGAATTGCTCGAAGATCCAGGCGATGGCCGAGAGATCCCCCTCCGCCCGCACGCGGAGCCATTGCACGCCATAGCCGGGGGCGATGCCCTCGGAACCGGCCCGGCGCACACGCCGGACGAGCCTGGCCCTCGCGCCGAGGCGCGCGTCCACGCCCTCGGGCATGCGGAACCGCACCCCGACGAGCTGCTCGACCTTCAGATCCTCCTTGGTCAGCAGGAAGGCCCCCGACGCGCTGATGTCTCCTGCCCGGCAGAGGATCTCCCGGTCGGCGAGCACAAGCTCGACATTGACCAGCTTCCGGTGGCGGCGGTGCCGCCTACGCTCGTGGCCGTCTGGCACCAATCCCGGGGCTCCTCGAGTTCCAGGTGGATCTTGTCACGGAAAGGTTGCTGCTCCAAGTCTGGTGCCCGACCGCGGCCGCGCGTTCCCGCCGCAGACTCGCGCCTCAGCCCTCCGCGCACAGATCCCGCAAGCGGGCCGCGGCGGACTCCGGTGTCAGGTCCCGCTGGGGCTCGGCGCAGAGCTCGTAGCCAACCATGAACTTCCGCACCGTCGCCGAGCGGAGCAGGGGCGGGAAGAAGTGGGCGTGCAGGTGGTGCTCGGGGTGCTCGGCGCCGTCGAAGGGGCGCTGGTGGAAGCCCATGCTGTAGGGGAAGGGCACGCCGAAGATGCGATCGTAGCCCGCGATCAGTGTCCCCAGCAGGGAGCCCAGCGCCGCCCGGTCCTCCGCCTCGAGGGCCGGGATGTCGGCGACGTGGAAGCGCGGCAGCAGCAGCGTCTCGAAGGGCCAGACCGCCCAGAAGGGCACGACGGCCATGAAGCGCTCGTTGCTGCAGACCACCCGCTCTCCCAGCTCCATCTCGCGCTCGGCCGTGCGGCAGAGCAGGCAGCCCCCGTGGTCGTCGAGCCAGGCGCGCTGCGCCGAGAGCTCGGCTCGGGCTTCGTTGGGCAGGCTCTCGGTGGCCCAGATCTGACCGTGAGGGTGCGGGTTGCTGCAGCCCATCAGGGCGCCGCGGTTCTCGAAGACCTGGACGTTCGAGATCTCGGGGCGGACGCCAAGCTCCGAGCTCTGCTCCGCCCAGGTGTCGATCACCTCGACCACCTCGTCGGCGTCGAGGGCCGCGAGGTGCCGGTCGTGGCGCTCGGAGAAGCACACGACCCGGCAGATCCCGCGCTCCGGAGCCGCGTGAAGCAGCGGGTCCGGGTCAGCCGCTGCCGCCGGCACCTCGTCCCGCAACAACGCCGGGAAGTCGTTGTCGAAGACGTAGGTGCCCCTATACTCCGGGTTTCGAGCCTCCCCCACGCGCGCGTTTCCCGGGCAGAGGTAGCACCCGGGGTCGTAGGCCGGCGCGTCCTGGGGCGGCGCCTCCTCCACCTTCCCCTGCCAGGGACGCCGCGCCCGGTGAGGCGAGACCAGCACCCACGTACCGTTCAGCGGGTTGCGCCTGCGGTGAGGGGTGTCTTCGAGCTGCGTCGTCATGACCTAGCAGCATCCCACGAGAGGCAGGAGACGCGCCACGTCTGCGCGCAGACCCCCTACCGCACGGTAGAGAGTAGACAACCGCACGGTAGGTCTGCTATGGCTCCGATTATGACGCAACGCGTCGAGCCGACACAAGACTCACCCGAAAAGCGGGGCAGGCGTTTCGAGGACGAAACGCCACTACCGCGGGGCGTTTCCCCACGGAAACGCCTTGTCCGCCGTCGAATCCTCGCCACGGCGACGGCCCTGTTCGCTGAAATCGGGTATGAATCCACGACCTTGCAAGCCATCGCCGAGAAGGTGGGCATCCGCAAGGCCTCGCTCCTCTACCACTTCCCGTCCAAAGACGCGCTGCGTCAGGCCGTGCTCCAAAGCTTGACGCAACGGTGGAAGGAGCGCCTGCCGCAGCTCCTGCTCGCGGCCAACACCGGCGAGGATCGTTTCTCCAACACCATGAACGAGGCGCTGGCCTTCTTCCGCGCGGACCGCGCGCGCGCCCGGCTGCTCATGCGTGAGCTCCTCGACCGACCCGACGAGACCCGCTCGCTGCTCCACGAGATCCTCGGCCCCTGGCTCGAGCTCGTAGCGCGCTTCATCCGCCGCGGGCAGCGCGAAGGTCTGATCTGGGCCGAGGTCGATCCCGTGGCCTACGTGGCCCACGTGATCGCCATGGTCGTCGGCGGCTTCGCCATGTCCGACATGGTTCACGCCGCCCTCGCGGACTCCTGCCCCGACGACGACCCCGGCGAGCGCCAGGCCAAAGAGATTGTCCGCCTGGCGAGGGCCGCCCTCTTCACCCCGACACCGCGTTTCCCTGGGGAAACGCCCCGCGGTAGTGGCGGTTCCCCCCGGGAACGCGGGCCCCCCCATACACCGACCACCCCCCAGAGGCGCGGCGATGCCGAACTTCTTCCGCGACAACGCCGATCTCAAGTACTACCTCGACAAAGGCCTCGACTGGGCTCCCCTCGTCGAGCTCACCGAGTACGGCTTCAAGGCCGAAGACGGCTTCAAAGACGCTGACGAGGCGGTGGCCTTCTACCGCGATATCTTGGACCTCGTCGGCGACTTCTCGGCCGAGCAGATAGCTCCCCTCGCAGCTGCCATCGACGAGAAGGGCGTGCACCTCGAAGACGGCGAGGTCAAGGTCTCCCCCGAGGCCGACGGCCTCTTCAAGCAGATGAAGGAGATGGAGCTCTACGGCATGACCCTGCCCCGCGAGCTCGGCGGCATGAACTGCCCCATGGTCCTTCACATGATCAACACCGAGATCCTCGCCCGCGGCGACACCTCGGTCATGGCTCACTACGGCTTCCACGGCGGCATCGCCATGACGCTGCTCTTCTACGCGATCCTGGAAGGCAGCATCGAGTTCCAGACGGACCCGCCCGCGATCACGAAGACCCGCTTCGACGAGGCGATCTTCGAGATCCGCGACGGCAAGGCCTGGGGCTCGATGGATATCACCGAGCCCGGCGCCGGGAGCGACATGGCGGCCCTGCGCACGAAGGGCGAGCTGGACGAAGACGGCAACTGGCTCGTCACGGGCGAGAAGATCTTCATCACCTCCGGGCACGCCAAGTGGCAGCTCGTGATCGCCCAGACCGAGGGCAAGGGCAAGGGCCTGAAGGGGCTCTCCCTCTTCCTCGTCAAGACCTACGAGGACAACAAGGACGGGAGCAAGACCCCGATCTCCGAGCTCCCGCGCATCGAGCACAAGATCGGCCACCACGGATCGGTGACCGCCACCCAGATCTTCGACCGCACCCCGGCCCAGCTCATCGGCGAGCGCGGAGACGGCTTCAAGCTGATGCTGCTCCTGATGAACAACGCCCGGGTCAGCGTGGGCTTCGAGTCCATCGGGGTAATGGAGGCCGCCTGGCGCCTCGCGACCGAGTACGCGGCCGAGCGGCCGAGCATGGGCAAGACCATCGACCGCCACGAGATGATCGCGGACTACCTCGACGAGATGCGCACGGACATCCAGGGCATGCGAGCGCTGGCCATGTCGGCCGCCTACAACGAGGAGATGGGCCAGAAGCTGGGCCTCAAGGCCAACCTGATGAGCGAGCCCGGCTCCGACGAGCAGAAGCGCCTCTTGAAGAAGCAGAGGAGGTGCGCCGCCAAGGCACGCTTCGCCACTCCCCTCTTGAAGTACCTCGCCGCCGAGCGCTCCGTGCACTGGACGCGCATAGGCATCCAGATCCACGGCGGCAACGGCTACTCCACCGAGTTCGGAGCCGAGAAGCTGCTCCGCGACGCCCTCGTCTTCCCGATCTACGAGGGCACGAGCCAGATCCAAGCGCTCATGGCGATGAAGGACGCCCTCGCTTCGGTCATGAAGGACCCGCAGGGCTTCGTGAAGGACCTCGCCCAGGCCCGCTGGGCCTCCATCTCGGCGCGAAACCCGCTGGAGCGCAGGGTGGCCCGCATCAAGACCATGGCCCTCTCGGCCCAGCAGCACCTCGTCACCCAGACCGCCAAGCACAAGCTCATCGAGGTCTCCAAGCGCCCGCTCACCGAGTGGATCGACGCCCTCACCAAGAACTGGGACCCCAAGCGGGACTTCAACTGGGCCATGCTCCACGCCGAGCGCCTCTGCAACCTGCTCGGCGACGCCGCCGTCTCGGAGATCCTGCTCGAGCAGGCGCAGAAGCACCCGGAGCGCCAGGAGCTCCTGGTCCGCTACCTCGAGCGGGCCGAGCCGCGCGCCCGCTACTACCTGGACATGATCAACAACACCGGCGCGCGGCTGCTCGCAGAGCTCGATCGCGCCGAGGCCAAAGACCAGAACGCCGCCTGACCGGCGAACGACGGAGGAGCCCGAAATGGCTGTCTCACGCAAACACCTATTCAACCAGGGCCCGGTGATCGCCGCCCTCGGGCGCGTCGCCTGGGAGGCCGCTCACCAGAAGAAGGGAGCCTCCGGCCCCGCGCCCGCGACGCCCGGGCCGGAGCTCACCCAGATCGTGCCCCCGCGGCCTCCCGACCTCGTGCGCGCCTACCTGCGCGCCGTCGGAGGCGACCCGCGGGCCTACCGCGGGCAGGTACCCGGGCACCTCTTCCCGCAGTGGGGCTTCCCCCTCCTCGCCCGCACCCTCGAGGGCATCCCCTACCCGATGGCCAAGGTGCTCAACGGCGGCTGCCGCATCGACTTCAACGAGCCGCTGCCCGCCGGCGTGCCTCTCAAGCTGCGCGCGTGCCTCGATCACGTCGACGACAACGGCAAGCGCGCGGTGCTCCGGCAGAAGCTCATCACCGGCACCGCCGAGCGCCCCGAAGCCATCGTCGCCTACGAGTACGCCATCGTGCCCCTCGGCGGCGGCAAGGAGAAGGGCTCCAACGGCAAGCCGCAGCCCAAGAAGAAGAAGGAGAAGGCGCGGGTGCCCGAGGACGTGCGCGAGCTCGCGCGCTGGCGCATCGGCCCGAAGGCGGGGCTGGACTTCGCCCTGCTGACCGGGGACTTCAACCCGATTCACTGGCTGAAGCCCTACGCCCGCGCGGCCGGCTTCAAGAGCACGATCCTCCATGGCTTCTCATCCCTCGCCCGAGCCATCGAGGCCATGAACGCCACGCTCTTCGCCGGGCGCATCGACCGCATCGCCAGCATCGACACACGCTTCACGCGCCCGCTCCTGCTGCCGGCGAAGGTGGGCCTCTACATCGACGGAGAGGGAGGCGTCTTCGTGGGCGACGCGCCCGGCGGCCCCGCCTACATGACGGGCACATACGAGCTTCGATAAAGGGGTGTATCCCACGTGACCGGGAAGAGCTGCCAGCGCGCGGTCGTCAGCGCAAAGCCGCGGCACGGAAGTGAGCTCGCCTTCGGCTCGCGCGCCTTCGGGCGCAGGCTCCGAAGGTTTGGGACCAATCCGCTTGGGTTACTTCGCTCGCCTGCGGCTCGCTGCGCGCGTCCAGCCCAAGGGTCTGAACGCTTGCGATCCTGTTTCCGCGGGTCAAGTGGGACACATCAGAAACCTGTCGCGCTGCGACCGACCTCCCGACAAGGGGACTGCAAATGAGTGACTTCCTCGTCGACCTGGGCGCCAACCCGAACGCCCGCAAGCTGATCACCACCCTCGGGCTGCCGATCCCGCTGCCCAAGAAGCTGCGCCGGGGCAAGGGCCCCTGGGAGGCCATGCCGCTCAAGGACCGCGAGGTCTTCGTCGGCGCCTTCTCCCGGGGCGAGCTCGTCGCCGCCGTGGCGGACACCCTCGCCGAGGCCGGGGCCAAGCCCGTGCTCGACGGCGACAACCCCAAGCCCGAGATCTACGCGGCTCCCGGCGAGGCCTGGGGGCGCCCGGCAACGACCCTCGCGGCCGGCGAGATCCCCGAGAAGGGGCGCTTCCACGGCCTGGTCTTCGACGCCTCCGGCATGAGCGAGCCGGCAGACCTGAACGCCCTGCACGAGTTCTTCCACCCCCGCATCAAGAGGCTCGCGCCGTGCGGCCGCGTGGTGGTGCTCGGTCGGCCGGCCGAGGGCATCGCGGCTCCCCCGACGGCCGCCACCGCGGCCGCCCTCGACGGCTTCGTGCGCAGCGTCGCAAAGGAGGTCGGGCGCAAGGGCGGCACCGCCAACCTCCTGCGCGTACAAGCCGGCGCCGAGGAGCGCGTCCCGCCCGTGCTGCGCTTCCTGCTCTCGGAGCGCCCGGCCTTCGTCTCCGGGCAGCCGTGGACGGTCACCAAGACCGCCCGCAAGAGCGAGGACGCGAAGTGGGTGCGTCCCATGGAGGGCAAGACCGCCCTCGTGACCGGCGCGGCCCGCGGCATCGGAAAGGCCACGGCCCGCCGCCTCGCCGAGGAGGGAGCGCACGTGGTCTGCCTCGACCGCCCGGAGGACGACGGCCCGTGCAGCCAGGTCGCCCGCGAGGTGGAAGGCTCGGTGCTGCTCTGCGACGTGAGCGCCGAGGACGCACCGCAGACCATCGCAAACCACCTCAAGGAGCGCTTCGGCGGCGTCGACGCGGTCATCCACAACGCCGGCGTCACGCGCGACAAGACCCTCGGCAACATGGACGCGGCGCGCTGGGAGATGGCGATCAACGTCAACCTCATCGCGATCCAACGCATCACCGAGGCCATCTTGGAGGTCGCCATGGGCCCGGGTGGGCGCCTGGTGCTGCTCTCGTCGGTGGCCGGCCTCGCCGGCAACTTCGGCCAGACCAACTACGCGGCCTCCAAGTCGGGCGTGGCGACCTACGCCCGCGCGCTCGCGGCCAAGCTCGCCCGGCGCGGCATCACGGTGAACGCCGTCGCCCCAGGCTTCATCGAGACCCGCATGACAGCGAGAATCCCCGCCATGACCCGCGAGGGTGCGCGCCGCCTGAGCAACCTCGGCCAGGGCGGCCTGCCCGTCGACGTCGCCGAGGTGCTGACCTTCCTCGCCACTCCCAACAGCGCCGGCCTCACCGGCCAGGTGCTGCGCGTCTGCGGCGGCGCCCTCATAGGCGCCTGAGGGAGAGCCGTGTCGGGTAGCCCGGGGTGTTACCAACCCCGGGCCCCCACAGATCCGGAC
>CAZQPP010000264.1:0-11312 GCA_964594295.1 uncultured Myxococcales bacterium
GTCAGACCACGCAGAACGACCCCGGTCAGACCACGCAGAACGACCCCGGTCAGACCACGCAGAACGACCCCGGTCAGACAACCGGAAACGACCCCGGTCAGACAGCCGGAAACGACCCGGGACAGACCGCCGGCAGCGACCCGGGCGGAGCTCCCGGGCAGGACTCAGGGCAAAGCCCGGCCCCGGACCAGGCACCGTCGCCGGGCGCGGACACGCCCGCTGCGCCGGATCCCGCTCCCGGAGCCACGGCCGACACCAGCCCCCCGGCGGGCGGCTGGACCAAGCAGAGCTCCGGCGGGACGGAGAGCAGCGACGGGTGTGCCGCCGCCCCCAGGCCTGGCGCGCCGTTGCCGCTCGCGCTCGTCGTCCTCATCGGCCTGCTCGCGCCCACCGTTCGTCCCAGAAATATCGTTGGGCGCCGCCGAGATTTCATGTAGAGTCAGGGCGTGATTCCTCGCAGGACACGCCTCAAGCACGTTCGCGACCTCCTCGATCATTACCCGGTTGTGGGGATCGTGGGATCACGACAGGTGGGGAAGAGCACACTGGCACGCCAGCTCGCCGATGGCGTGGAGCGCGTGGAGGTCTTCGACCTGGAGGACCCAACCGATCTGGCCCGCCTGTCGGACGCGCCGCTCGCGTTGCGGCCCCTCCGCGGGCTGGTCGTCATCGACGAGATCCAGCGTGCCCCCGAGATCTTTCCCCTGCTCCGCGTACTGGCGGACCGCCCCGGAACACCCGCGCGTTTCCTGGTGCTCGGGAGCGCGGCACCGGATCTCCTGCGGCAGGGATCCGAGACCCTCGCAGGGAGAGTTGCCTGGTACGAGCTCGACGGATTCGACCTCGCGGAGGTCGGTGTGGAGTCGCGCGAGAAGCTTTGGCTCCGCGGCGGCTTCCCACGCTCCTACCTCGCCTCAACCGACGCCAGGTCCGCAGATTGGCGCAGGCGCTTCATCGCAACCTTCTTGGAGCGTGACCTGCCGGCGCTCGGAGTCACGATTCCGCCGACGACGCTCCGGCGTTTCTGGACGATGCTGGCGCACTGGCACGGGCAGATCCTCAACGCATCGGAGCTGGGCCGCAGCTTCGGCGTCGCCGACACGACGGTCCGGCGCTACCTGGACCTGCTCGCTGGGGCCTTCGTCGTCAGAGTGCTCTTGCCCTGGCACGCCAACATCTCCAAGCGACAGGTGAAGGCTCCCCGGATCTACCTGCGGGACAGCGGCCTGCTGCACGCCCTGCTCGGGCTCGAGAGCACGCGCCACGTGCTCGGCCACCCCAAGCTCGGCGCGTCTTGGGAAGGCTTCGCTATGGAGCAGGTGCTGACCCGGCTCGAGGCGCGGGCCGACGAGGTCTTCTTCTGGCGTACCCACACCGGCGCCGAGCTGGACCTGCTCGTGGGCCCCGAGAGCTGGCGATGCGGTTTCGAGTTCAAGCGCACGTCGGCCCCCACCCAGACGCGCTCGATGCGCTCAGCCCTTGAGAACCTCGAGCTGGAGCGAATCGTAGTGGTGGTTCCAGGCGACCGCAGCTTCCCGCTGGCCGAGCGGGTGCAGGTCGTGGGCTTGGAGCGTCTGCTGGACGACTTGCAGCCCCTTCGAGGATGAGCCTGCGAGCCGCCGGACAGGGCGGCGACTGGTCTTCACTCTCGGCCGCTCGCCCAGAGGCGTGTGGTGTCGAGAGCTGGAATGGCAGGTCCGGTCATGTCCCGAGTCGCTCCTCGAGGAGCGTGATGAGCTCCGCGGCGACCTGGCTCGCCACCTCCTCGACCGGCGGCGCGGCGGAGCCGAGCAGATCACGGAGCCGCGTCACGCTGTGGAAAGCCAGGCCGCAAGGGATCATTCGTCCGTATGGCTCGAGGTCGAGGTCCACGTTCAGGGCCATGCCGTGGATGGTCACTCCCTTCGAGACGTGAATGCCCACGGCCGCGACCTTGGCGTCACCGACCCAGACGCCCGCGTTCTCGGGGTCGCGATCGGCCCCGACGCCTCGGGAGCGCAGCCAGCGGATGGCGGCCTCCTCGAGGGTCCGGACGTAGCTGCGAACGCCGAGGCCGAAGTCCCGAAGACGCAAGACAGGGTAGAGCACCGCCTGGCCCGGCCCGTGGTAGGTGGCCCGACCGCCGCGGTCGCTGCGAAGGACCGGCACCCCCTCCGCACGCATCACCTCGGAGAGCGCAGCGCGCCTGCCGAGGGTGTAGACGGGCTCGTGCTCGCACCCGAGCACGCGGCTCGGGGCCCCGCCGAGCACCTGCTCGCGGGCCCGGCGTTGGATCGCGAGCGCCTCTTCGTAGGCGCACCGGCCGAGCCAGCGGTAGCAGACCCCGTCCGGCTCCTCGGCGGCGACGCCCGGGGACACCCTAACGGCTCACCGCGGCCTGCTTGCGCGGGTCCGAGGCCGGCGGCTTGGGCTTCCAGCCGGGCTCGTGGATCACCGAGGCGGCCGGCCGCATCTCGAAGCTCCCTCCGAGGCCCTCGACGAAGGCCTTCAGGGTCTCCGCGTCCGCGGCGTTGCCGACGACCACGATGCGGGCCTTCGACAGGTCGTAGACCTCGCCGGCCGCCACCCGTGCGCCCTGTGGCGTGACCTTGGCGATGCGCTGCTCGTAGGTGCGGACGAACTCGTCTTCGAGGTCGTAGGTCTTGAGCAGCACGAGCTGGTCGATCACGCCGTCCACGGTCTCGAAGAGGAAGGCCCGGCGGTTGACGATCTTGTCTATGGCCGACTTGTGCTCCTCCGCGCCCGGGCCGTCCTTGGCGAAGGCCTTCAGCTGCTCGAAGGAGAGCTCGAGGGCGCGGACGACGTCGCGCGGCTTGGTGTATGTGGTGAGCCAGGTGAGGCCCGGGAATGCCCGGCCGTAGCTCAGCGTCAGGCGCGCCCCGTAGGTGAGGCCCTGCTCGATTCGCAGCACGCGGTTCAGGCGGGCGGTGTAGTCCCCGCCGATGGTGGCGAGGGCGAGGCGGAAAGAGAACCACTCCCTCGTACCGATGGGCCGGCCGACGGGGAAGGCCACCCGAAACTGCTCCTGGCTCAGCCCCGCCTCGTCCTTGTCGAGCAGGAGGAGCGCGGGCTTGTCGAAGCGAGGCGCCGGCCGCGGGTGCAGCAGCGGGTTGTCGATGCAGCGCCGGTCGGTGCAGAGCTGGGCGCAGACGCGCCGCCCGTCGCGGACGGGCCTGCAGACGTCGCTCGAGTCGGAGGCCCAGGCGCGGTAGCCATCGTGGGCCTCGACGCGCGCGGCGATCTCCTTCGGGTCGGCGGCTCCCGCGACCATGAGCCAGGCGTGCTGGGGGATGAAGGCTCGCCTGTGGAAGGACTTCAGGTCGTTCGCCGTGATGGAGGCGAGGCTCTCCAGCGTGCCGGACTGGGGCCTGCCGAAGGGGTGCCCCGGGAGGGCCCAGCTCCAGAGCGCGCGGCTGGCGAGGGCGGCGTTGTCGTCGAGGAGGGACTCGAGCTCGCCGACCACTATCTTGCGCTCCTTCTCGAGGCTCCCGGCGTCGAGCCTGGGCTGGAACACCAGGCTCAAGAAGAGCTCCAGGAAGGAGTCGACCGTCTCCTGGTCGAGGGTGGGCACGTCTCCAGCCGCGAGCAGGGCGTCGTGGGCGGCGGTGGCCTCGAAGGCGGCGCCGAGGGCATCGATGCGCTCGGCGACCGCCGGCTCGTCGAGGTCTCCGCTCCCGTAGCGCAGGAGCCGGGCGGTCATCTCGGCGAGGCCCTCCTTGCCCTCCGGATCGTTGACCGATCCCGCCGGGACCAGGAAACGCACGGTCATGTAGGGCAGCGAGTGGTCCTCGACGACGAGCAGGCGCACCCCACCGCGCAGCGTCGTCTCGTGGATCGGGGGAAGCTCCAGAGCGAGCGCGGAGGGCGCGGCGGCAACCAGGATCGCCAGGAGCAGTGACTTGTACGCGGCCCTCATGACTTCTCTCCCTCGGCGGGGGTCTCTTCGGTGGCTCGGAGGGGCAGGAGCTGCCAGAGCAGGTCCTTCGCGCGCAGCTCCGTGGGCTCCAGCGCGGGCGCGCCGGCTGCGGCGGCGGGCTCCCCGGGCTCAGCCGTTTCCTCCTGCTCCGCCGGCTCCCCGCACTCCCCGGAGGGGTCGGAGAAGCCTTCCGTCAGAGGCGCGAGCGCCGCCTCGACCCAGCCCGCCAGCGCCTCTTCGTCGCCTACGGCCTTGAGCTTCAGGGCGACCGCGAGGGCGTGGTCGACGGCCAGCGTGCAGGGCGGCAGGGCCGGCGGTGGCTTCATCCCCGACCCGGGCGAAGCCGCCAGCCAGCCGAGGAGCGAGGCGAAGGCTCGGTCCTCCCTCTGCCTCAGCTGCCTCCGGATGCTCTTCGAGAGATCCTTGGCCGCGCGGCTCCGGCCCGCCTTCATCTTGCGCAGCCGGGCCTTGTGCTGCGCGAGGCGCTCCATCCTCTTGAGCGTGCCCTTCTCGCTCTCCTTCAGGTAGGCGTCCACCTCCGGCGCCTTCTGGGGGTCGCCGTCCTTGGCGTAGCGCGCCTTCGCCTGCGCGGCGCGGTCGCCGAGGAGCCTCACGGCCTCCTCCTCGAGGTCGATCTCGCGCTGGAGGAGGCGCTCGGCCCTCAGCTGCTCCACCACGTCGAGGGTCGCGCCGAGCAGCTCCCGGCGAGGTCCGTCCGGCGCGGCGGCGACAGCGGCCTCGGCGATCCACTCGGGGTTCAGCACCGTGCCCGTGGTCTGGCGAGCGTCCGGCAGCCAGAGGGTGGCGAGCTCCTGAATCTGGGCCGGGGTGACCTTGCCGTAGGCCTCGAGGTTCTTGAAGGGCCGCAGCGGATCGCCGGTCGCCCTCACGGAGAAGCCGATGAGGTGCGCTCGGCCGGAGATGGACTTCATGTAGCGCACGAGCCGCCCCCGCAGGCGCGCGACGGCCCTGTCGAGCACCTCCCTGGGCAGCTCCTCGGCGACGAGCCGGTCGAGCACCCCTCTCACCTTCGACACGATCCGAGCGCCGCCGATTCCGGGCAGCCCCTGCACGACGATCATGTAGGGGTGGCGGCCGCGCATCGGGAAGAGGAAGGAGTCGACCTCCACCGCAAGGGGCTCCTCCCCGTAGACGAGCTCCCTCTGGAGCAAGCTCGAGCGCCCCGAGGTCAGGAGGGCGTCGAGCACCTCGAAGCGCATCCAGTCCTCGGAGTCCGGCGAGGGCGAGGGGAAGGCTATCTGGACCAGCGGGGCCTTGACGCCCATCAGCACGCTGACGCGCCGCTCGGCCTTCTGCTCGGGCTCGCTGAGATCGGGCTCAGGAGGCGCCTCGCCCGGCTCGATGTCCCCGAGGTGCTTGTCGAGCAGGGCGACCACGCGGTCCGGGTCCACGTCGCCGACGAAGACCGCGTATGCGTTGTTGGGCAGGTAGTGGGTCTTGAAGTAGGCCTCGGCCTCCTCGATGGGCACTCGGTTGAGGTCCTCGACCCAGCCGACGGTGGGCCAGCGGTAGGGGCTCTTCGTGAAGGCCGCGTTGGTCACCACCTCGTCGAGCTTGCCGGCGGGCCGGTTGTCGGTGCGCATCAAGCGCTCGCTCTTGACCACCTCCCGCTCGGGCTCGAGGTTCAGGAAGTCCATCTTCAGGTTCTTCAGGCGGTCAGCCTCCATCTCTATGGCCGGCTCCAAGAAGCGCGAGGGCAGCTTCTCCCAGTAGACCGTCTCGTCCAGCCAGGTGAAGGCGTTGACCTGGCCGCCCATGCGCGACAGCTCCTCGAAGTAGTTGGGGTGAGCCTCGGTGCCCCGGAACATCAGGTGCTCGAAGAAGTGGCTCAGCCCGGTTGTGCCGTAGGCGTCCGCGGGAGCCGCCTCCCGCTCGTTCGCCGAGCCCACCTTGAACCAGATCTGCTGGATCATGATCGGGGCCTTGCGGTCTGCGAGCACGTAGACCTCCATCCCGTTCCTGGTCTTGCGCTGCTCGACCTCGGGCAGCACCAGCCCCCTCCGCGGCGGCGTCTTCTCCTTCTCGGCGACCGGCGGTGGCGCCGCGGGCTTGTCCGGCTTGACGGGTGCGCTCCCGCAGCCGAGCGCGAGGGTGCATACGAGGAGGGCGCGCGACGTCTTCATCATGCCTCCAATACAACTGCTATCGGGCCCTGGGTCGCTACCGTTTTGAAGGATGCACGACAACTCAAGCTCGAAGTGGCTGGCTGTGGAAAACCGTTGACTTCCTCTTCCACCGACCCCAGAATGTCGGTGTTGCGAGGCGGATCAGTCAGCAGGTAGCGCATGCCCCAAGAAGCCAGCTCCCACCCGGACGCCAGCCAGCAGCTCGAGTCGTTGATGCGCGAGCACAGCGCCCTGAAGGAACGGGTCAGGGAGATCGCCAGTCACCCCTACCTCACCCCGGACCAGCAGATGGAGCTCACGCAGCTCAAGAAGCTGAAGCTGCGCAAGAAGGACATGATCGCGCAGCTCCAGCGGATGGGCTGACTCGAGATTCTCTCCAGGCGTTTCGCCTGCGAAACGCCTGCCCCGCTTAACCTGGCGTCCATTCCTGGACGTACATCGGTAGGACATCCTCCGGCCGCCGCGCCGGGCGAGCGGCAGAGTGATTGCCCAGGACCATTCGCACGAGCACGTCCGGGCGAACGAGCGCGGCCTCGGACGGGACCACGTGCACGCCGGGTAGCTCGGTGAGCTCTCCCGGGTACGCCTCCGGCGCGTCGCCGACGAGGTGCACCGGCAGGCCCCACGCGCGCTCCTCGAGCCGACGCCTGAGCTCCGCCGGCACACACACCAGCGGGTCGCCGAGCGCAGCCCCGCCGGAGTCCATGACCTGGACGTAGACACGGCCGCGGCGAGCGTCGATGGCGACCACCCGGGGTGCGTCCGGGTGCTCCGCCACCTCGGCGCCTTCAGCGCACGCTGCGAAGGCGTCGATCCCGCACAGGGGCACCCCGGCGGCGTAGGCCAGGGACCGGGCCGATGCCAGGCCGACCCTGATGCCGGTGTAGGAGCCGGGCCCTGTGCAGACCGCGAGGCAGCCCAGCTCGGCCGGAGCGATGCCCCGCGCCCTGAGCAAGGCGTCGGCCCTCAAGAGGAGCGCCCTGCTGTGCCGATACGGAGCGCCCTCCTCGACGTGCAGCTCGACCCCCGACTCGTCCCCGAGCGCTACCCCGGTGCTGCGCTGGACCGTACAGAAGGCCAGCACGGGCCCGCCTGTCCGCACCTCGCTCACCCGCCCAGGACGCGCGAGATCGAGTCCCAGTTGCGCTCGATGTCGTTCCTGAAGACCAGGATCATGAGCATGAGGATGAGGCCGAGCCCCACGTAGGTCGCCGCCTGCCGGACGCGCAGGCTGATGGGCTTGCGGCGCACCGCCTCGATGGCGATGAACATGATGTGCCCGCCGTCGAGCACCGGGATCGGGAAGAGGTTCAGGAGGCCGAGGTTGATAGAGAGGATCACCATGATCCGGAAGAAGTACTCCCAGCCCCGCCCCTCGGTGGCGCTCGCGAGGTTGTAGACGAGGATGGGGCCGCCCATGTCCTTGAAGGAGACCCGGCCCGCGAAGAGCCCGGCGATACCCAGCACGGTCAGGCGCATGGCGTCGGCGGTGTCCGAGATCATGCGGTGCAGGCCGAAGGCGATGCGGTCGGTGTTCGGGATCGAGCCCACGTAGTCGTAGTGCGAGCTGTTCGACGCGCCGAAGATCAGCACCCGGATCTCGGTGTTGATCTCGGTCTTCCTCTTCACCTCCGCGAGCGTGAGCGGCAGCTCCAAGACCTCCTTGCCCCGCCTGACCTGGAGGGTGCGGGGCTTGGTGCCGCCGTTGTCGAGCACCTGGCGGAAGTATGGCCAGGAGGCGAAGCGGCGCCCGTCGACCGAGAGGATCTCGTCGCCCGGCTTCAAGCCGGCCGCCGCCGCCGGGGTGCCCTCCTCGACGGTCGTGACTACGAACTCGGCCGACGCGATGCCGGTCTCTTCTCCCTCGGCGGGCTCTACGCGAGCGACAACGGGGCCGGTCGCCATGTCGAGCAGGACCGCGGGGCTGGGCTCTCCCTTTGCGCTCGTCTGCTCCCCGCGCAGGGCGACCACGTCGAGGGGGCCCCGTGAGCTCTCGAGCACGCGCTCGACCTCGCTCCAACGCTCGACCTTGCGGCCGCCCACGGAAAGCAGCCGGTCGCCGGTGCGCAGCCCCGCCTTCCACGCGGGGCTGTCCGCCTCCACGCGGATGATGGGTCTCGCGAAGAGCAGGGCGACCTCTATCCTGCCGACGTGGTCGGTCACGCCGAGCTCACGGATGCGCACCACGTCCACCGGTGTCGGCGTGAGCCTGGTGCGGTGGCGCTCGCCCTCCCGCTCGTAGACGACGTCGACCTCTCGGCCCGGGCGCCCTCCCACGACGTGCACGAGCTGCCACCAGTAACGCGTCTCCTGCCCGTCCACCTCGACGATGTGGTCTCCGGAGCGCAGGCCCGCCTTGTACGCCGGGCCGTCGGGCGCCGCCGAGCCGACCACCGCGGGCGAGAGCTTCGGGGTGGTGAGCCCGAGCACGAAGAACACGAAGAAGGGCAGGATCAGGTTGAAGAGCGGGCCGCCGAAGACGATCAGGAAACGCCGCCAGAGGGTCTGCTCCAGGAAGGCCCGGCTCTCCAGGCCTTCGGGCACCTCCTCGCCGGGGTCGTCGCCGAGCAGCTTCACGTAGCCGCCGAGGGGTAGCGCGGCCACGCGATACTGCGTGCCCCGGCGCCGCCAGGCGGCCAGGGTCGGCCCGAAGCCGATGGAGAAGGTCACCACGTGCACCCCGAGCAGGCGGGCCATCACGTAGTGGCCGAGCTCGTGGAAGAAGATGAGCCCGCCTAGGAGGAGTATGAAGTAGACGACGGACATGGACGGCTCATCTTAGGGGCGGTGCCAGGCGTGGACAAGCTCCGGTGGTGCCGGCGCGTCGATGTCCTCACGCCCGGGGGCTCGGGGGAGGGCCCCGAGCTTGCGGCGAAGCGAGCGCGTCATCTCGGCGAAGCGCCGCACGTCGTCTTGAGAGACCGACGGCGCGTACAGGCAGCGAGAGAGCTCGGAGGCGGCCTCCCAGAGGGCCGACGCGATCTCCGGGTGGGTGCCGTGGAGGGCGGCGGCGGCGCGGCGGAGCCAGGTGGGGCCCGGCTCGGAGGGGTGCCTGCGCCGAAAGCGCTTCGACAGCGAGCCCTCGAGACGGCGCCAGGGTCTGAGCGAGCTGCGCGGTGCGACCACCTTCGGGCGGCGGCGGCGGCGCCTGAGCACGAAGACCACGGCCGCGATCGCCAGCGCGACCACCGCGATGCCTATGCCTCGCCGGGCGGGCTTGCCCAGCTCGCGGAGACGCTGCTGGAGGTTGCGGTAGCCCCGGCGCCCGCCGCGAAAGACCGTCATCTGCTTGTCGGCGTTGAAGGTGACCACCCAGCGCATCCAGCTCAGGCGCAAGGCGTCGTAGCGGTCTCGCAGCGAGCCCAGCAGGCCCGCCCGCACCATCTGGAATGCCCGCGGCGTCGGGTCGAAGCGCTCCCAGCCTCGCTCTCCGAGGTGGGCCTCCACCCAGGAGTGGGCGTCCTCCTGGCGAAAGAGGAAGAAGCCGCCGGGGCGTATCCACTCGCCGCCCGCGAAGCCGTTCACCACCCTCGCCGGGATGCCGGCGCTCCTGAGCAGCAGGACCATCGAGGAGGCGAAGTACTCGCAGTGGCCGGCACGGTGCCGCGTCAGGAAGGCCATCACCGGGTCCTCGCCGCCCGCGACGGGCTGGCCCTCGAGGGTGTAGCCGAAGTCGCTGCGGAAACGGCGCTCGATGGCCGCGGCCTTTCGCGGGGCGCCCTCGACTCCACCGCTCCACTCCCGGGCGATGCTCTCGAGAGCCGGGCGCAGCCTCTCCGGCACCTCGGTCAGGCGCGTCTCGAAGGGAGCCGGGGCCGGCGTGCCCGGCCCGCCGCGCGGGTCGACGTAGACGTCGTAGACCAGCCGCAGCCCTTCGGGAGCGCTGTGGATCAGGTCTCCGTCGCGGTCCTGCACCACCGAGGGCGCGCGCCCGATGCCGGTCGGATCGCGGCTCGGCGAGAGGTCGAGGGCGCGCGTGCCCTCGGGGGCGAGGAGCACCGCGGTGTCGCTGGTGAGCGGCTCGAGGTAGACGCGCGCCTTGCGTGTCTCCTGCGCCGCCGGCGCGTAGCGCGCCATCGGGAGGTCCACGCGCCCTCGGCTGGCGCGCCTGACGCCCGCACGGGGTACGTAGGTCTTGATCCAGCGCCCCTTCTCGTAGTGGTCGAGGCTGCGCCCACGCAGGTAGGGCGTGTAGGGCGGCGGCTGGCCGGCCGCGCCGGGGATCTCGACGCGGGCGACAACCGAGGGATCCGTCTCGATGGTGCCGAAGTGGCCGAGCTCGATGCGATCGGCGAAGCCGCTGACGGGACTGGCCGACACGCCCTTGAACAGGAAGCCGAGGCCCATCCTCGGGAAGAGCAGGAAGATCGCCGCCGTGCACAAGAAGAGCGCCAGGGCGATGGCGCTCGTGCTCAGCAGGAAGCGGGAGCTGATGTGGCGCTTGAGGCCGGCGAGCACCACGGCGGGGTCCGCACCGACCAGGCGCCCGTCCCTGACCTGGTTGCAGGCGTCGGCGAAGAAGTGCAGCAGGATGAGCGCCCAGGTCGTAAGGATCACGGTGAAGAAGAAGGCGACGGCGAAGATCAGGTCGGGGTTCGCCACCGCCCCGGCGACCAGGCCCAGCAGGGCCAGCGCGAGCACCTGCAGCATGTCGGTGGGCTCGGCTCGCTGGTAGAGCTTGACCACCTGGATCGTCGCCAGGAAGATGACCGCGTAGTACATGTAGTTCTCGGTCGACACGGCGAGCCAGAAGGAGACCCCGAGGGCGACGACCAGGGCCGCGTTGACCCAGCCCCGGTGCCTGGTGATGAGGTCCGTGCGGCCCCAGAAGAGCGAGGCCACGAGGGCGAGGGTCGTGACCACCGTCAGCAGCAGCGGGAACTCGCCCGACATGGCGAGCACGAGCAGGGAGGAGGCCACGCAGCCGGCGGCGGTCAGGTCGAGGGCCCGCACGAGGGAGGGGTCGTAGGTGAGGACCAGGGAGGAGGGCGGCGAAAGCTCGGCAGCCCCCGGGCCTGATGCGCCGGCGCTGCTCATGCCGCCTCCGCGGCCGGCCGTGACGGCGGCACGGGCTTGATCGGGACGCTCGTTGGCAGGGGCCTGCCGTTCGCGTCTACCGATACGACCGCGACGGCCCCGCGCTCGCCGGACGCCGGCTCCTCGGCCAGCACGTCGAGGATGCGCCGCCGCTGGCCGCCCCCCCGCTCGGGCAGGAGATCTCGGTGAGGAGTCTGGAGGCCAACTGCGTA